>JANQFE010000083.1 GCA_028278025.1 Thermodesulfobacteriota bacterium
TCAATGAAGAACCAGTAATTTTCAAATGGCATTATAAAATGGATGAAATTTCAGTTGCCTGATATGTGCTATATTATTTATGGAACTGACTACTAGATACTGGTTGGAGCGAAGCGGAAATCCCGCCGAAGGCGGGAATGCTTGATACTGGATACTAGATTAGGACTTTACAATTATTATCCAGAATCCAGCAACCAGTGACAAGTATCCAGTTGCTGTTTCGCAGTCAACCAATGATTCCTTAGGTCTTACATTATGAAAAAAGATAAAAGCAACACATTCTACCTGAAAGGCATACGGTTCAGCCTGGGGCTGAAGCTGGTAATAGTCTTGTGGTCCTTTTATGTAGCCCTGCAAAGTGAAGAGCTCCCGGTCAGTATAACCTATCTAGTCGTTTCCATAGTTTTTGCCGGATTGTTTATCATCCAGCTCCAGTATTATCGTAAGAAAGCAAGGGAACAAAAGGAGGAGGAAGAAAGGGATAAATTGTAAAAAGAGGAATGAAGTTTGAGGAATACAGATTGTAGAACTTGGAATACTAATTTTATAAATTTATTTTACTTAAGAAATTATAAGTCTCATAAAATCGATTTTGTATTATACCCTTGGCCTGAAAGGCCATGGATGGTTTTTCTCCCGCAGCGTCGCGGGAGAAAAAAAGTCTGCGTCCGTCTGCATGATTCTGCGGTTAGCTAGTTTTACAGTCCCACATCTTATGGGCATGATTATTTTACACATTACGTTTTACATTTCACATTTTACGGAGATCATAGATGGCACTATTTGAATACAGAGGCATGCAGCCCACGATCGGTAACGATGTCTACATTGCAGACTCTGCTGAGGTAATCGGTAATGTTGTTATAGGGGATAGTGTTTATGTGGGACCGGGCGCCAAGGTTAGAGGCGACTACGGGGCTATACAAATTGGAGAAGCTACTGCGGTTGAAGAAAATTGTATAATTCATGCACGCCCCGGCGAGGTATGTACCATAGGCAGCAGGGTCACCCTCGGTCACGGCTGCATCGTTCATAATACCAAGCTTATTGACGATTGGGCCGTTATCGGCATGGGTGCAATTGTGAGTGACTGGGCTTTTGTGGGCACGTGGGCGGTGGTAGCTGAAGGAGGGCTGGTCAGGAACAGACAGGAAATCCCTCCCGAAAAGATAGCAGCCGGCGTTCCGGTGCGTATTATCGGGGATGTAACGGAGGCGTTTAAGAAAGACTGGTCCGGATTTAAACAAATCTATGTTGATCTGGCCCGAACCTACCGTCGAGATCTGAAACGGATTGATTGACCCTGGATAATGACAGGGTATTCGTTAATTATCCGAAAATGTATGTTTAATTAAAAATCCTGTTCATCCTGTCAAGAAGCTATCTTTGACGGGATTTACAGGATAACGAGATGACTCATTATATCCGCCGGCCTTTGAGCCTGGAGAGCAGTCTGTCCCTGATTTGATTTACCTCCGCTATCCCCAGCATGCTTAGACAGGCCCCGTAAAATACAACTGCACAGCTAATTGCTATAGACAGGGCAATGAGGTTCTCAAAGGGTTTGCCGACAAGCAGCCGGCTGCACCATCCGTTAATCCAGTATGCAGCTGTTCCCATAACCAATGAAACCGGTATTATTTTAATGAGACATTGGATAATCTGGCTGATGCCGTACCCCTGGAGTTCACGATACAGCACAACGCTCAAGAAAAGAAAGTTGGCCGTAATACACAGGGCTGTTGAAAGAGCAATTGCCTTGTGCTGAAAAATTTTTACCGTGGACAGAATTATACAGATATTTAACGCGATGGTTATAAACGATCCCATGACCGGGTATTTCGTCTTGTCAAGCGAATAAAATACCGGAACGATAATCTTTAGTGCAGAATATGCAAAAAGGCCGATGGCATACAGCGAGAGTGCATTAGCTGTATTTGCCGTGTCCAGTGCAGTAAAGTTTCCGTGTTCAAATATTACCCGGACGATAGGTTTTGACAGGAAGATAAGACCAAAAGTTGCAGGAACCGAAAGGATGAGTGACATTATGGTTGAAGACGCATAGGCTTTGCGCAGCATAGGAATGTCACCGGTGGAGGCATGCCGTGAAACAACCGGCATGGTAGCAATTGAAAGTGATACACCAACCAGACCTATAGGAAACATCAAAATACGAAAAGCATACTGGAGCCAGGAAAGGCTTCCTTCTGCACAGCCTGAAGCGAAAAATGTATTGATAAAGATGTTGATCTGGGTTGCCGAAAGCCCGATAACAGCAGGAACCATCAGCCTTGCAATCCTGATCAGACCCGGGTCGCTAAAATTTGCATAGAAGCGGTATCTAAGTCCCTGTTTCCGTAGAGATGGAATCTGGACAGCAACCTGCAGTATGCCCCCGATTATGACGCCGAAGGCCATGCCGACAATAGGATGTATTTCAAATTTTGGGAAAATAAGTGCGAAGGTTACTCCCGTAACTATTGAGCCGAGGTTGAAAAAGCTTGAAGCGATCGAGGGTACGAAGAATTTACCCATGGTGTTGAGTATACCCATTGCCACGGCAGATAGGGATACCAGTACCAGAAAGGGGAACATTATTGAGGTCATCAGTGTGGTAAGTTCATGTTTGCCGGGAACAAGAGAAAAATCGTCTTGAGTAATGAACGAGACAATGTCATGTGAAAAAAAAGCACCAAGCAAACTGATGGAGCCCACAATCAGAATGGTTGAGGTTATGACATTATTTGCAAGTCTCCAGGTTCCAGCTTCCCCTTTTTTAGTTTTGTGATCGGTAAATACGGCTACAAAGGCAGAGCTCAAGGCACCTTCTGCAAATAGGTCACGCAGCAGATTGGGTATGCGATAGGCTACAACAAAAGCATCATAAGCATATCCGGCACCAAACAGAACAGCAAAGACCTGTTCACGAATGAGTCCCAGTATACGGCTTACAAAAACTGCAATGCTTACTGTTCCGGCTGATCGGGCTATGGCTTTTGTTTGCGAGCTTTCTGAAGTCATCTGTCTGCGGGGAGTTGTCTATAAATCTATATATTTTAGTGCTGTCATTATTAAACTTTTCTATAGTGTACTCATATAAAGACAATTGAGTAATTCGTAATTGGTAATTCGTAATTAGTCAATGTATTTTTTATATTTCACAAATTGGTGTTTGTTACATACCATTTTCTAATTACACGTTGCATGTCTTTCCAGGTACTGTTTAAGATATCCGGCTGTGTATGATGAGGAATCTCCGCCCAGGGCAATCTTTTGCGGCGGGCCGGCTGCGACGATGCTTCCTCCTTGATCTCCGCCCCCCGGCCCGAGATCAAGGATATAATCAGCCTGTCTGATAACCTCCAGGTTGTGTTCAATAATTATGATGGTATTGCCAAGGTCGACAAGGGCCTGCAAAATTTCCATAAGTTTTTCAATATCAGCAGCATGCAGGCCGGTTGTAGGTTCATCAAGGATATAGAGTGTTTTGCCGTGGTCATTCTTGCAAAGCTCCGATGCTATCTTTATTCTTTGGGCTTCACCTCCTGAGAGGGTCGGGCTCGGCTGTCCAAGGGTAAGATATCCAAGCCCCATTCTGTTGAGAATGTTGAGGGGTTTATATATTGGAGGGATTCCCTTGAAAAAATCACAACCCTCTTCTACAGTCATGGCAAGCACCTGGGAAATGTCTTTACCCTTAAAAAGAATATGCAAGGTTTCATCATTAAATCTCTGTCCCCGGCACACATCACAGTCAACATACATATCAGGAAGAAAGCTCATCATAACCTTTAGCTTTCCTTGGCCTGAACATTTTTCGCACCTTCCGCCACTCAGGTTGAATGAAAAACGGCCGGGTGCATATCCGCGAATTCGTGCTTCGGGAACATTCGAGAAAAGGTTTCTGATATCATCATAGAAACCGACATATGTGGCGGGGATTGAGCGCGGAGTTTTTCCGATCGGCGACTGATCTATCTCTACAATTCGTTTGAGATACTCGCTGCCGGTTATTTTTTGATGGGCACCGGTATACCCGTGATAGGATCCCAAACACCTTTGAATACCTTTATACAGTGTTTCCCGTACCAGTGTAGTTTTGCCAGAGCCTGACACACCGGTAACAACGCTCAGGCGTCCGATAGGAAACGATGCAGTGATATTATTAAGATTATGTTCATGGGCGCCGATTATTTTGAGATACGCCCCCCCCTTGAGCGAACGGGGGGTTACAGGGTTTTTACTGTTTGTTCGGCCTGCCAAATATGCACCGGTGACGGATGAAGTGCTTTGTATAATATCACTGAGAGTTCCCGCTGCGACTATATCCCCCCCATGAGTTCCTCCGCCTATGCCGAGGTCCACGATAAAATCAGCATTCTTGATGGTTTCTTCATCATGTTCGACAATTATGACACTGTTACCCTTCTGTTTGAGTTCTTTTATTATATGTATAAGGTTTTTGTTGTCATGGGGATGCAGGCCGATTGTCGGCTCATCAAGCACATAGGCAACACCCCTCAGATTAGAAGCGATTTGAGCAGCAAGTCGTATGCGCTGGGATTCCCCGCCTGAAAGCGTGTCGGCACTTCTGTCAAGCGTTAAATAGGAAAGTCCGGCTTTCTGCAACAGCTTAAGTTTGGGCAGTAATTCCTGAAGTATGGGAGCAGCAATCTGCTTTTGCCTCTCTGAGAACTTCAGTGAAGAGAGGAAATCAAGCAGCTGGTCGGCCGTCATCCTGACAAGCTCTGCAATAGACTTGTTATTAATTACTATGGAACGGGCTGCTGTATTAAGGCGAGAACCTTTACATTCGGGGCAGGGTGTTTCGCTGTAAAATTGTTTTGCATATTCACTCCAGCCTGATTTTTTTTGAAGGGATGGTGAATCAAAAATTTCTATCAGGCCGGGTGTGGTTTTTTTTCCATAAAAAAGACTGCGGTATTTTGCCGGCGAAAGTTCGGTAAGCGGTATTTTTAAAGAAATACGCAGATCATTCTGTATCTGAGCAAGAATTTTCTTTCTGGTGCTGAGGGATAAAACCGGTGATACAAGCGCGTCTATGGCACCCTGACTGATGGATTTGTGCTTATCCGTTACGAGAAATTCAGGTGTCAGGGTAACTTTTGTGCCCAGGCCGCTGCAGTCGGCACAAGCTCCATGACTGCTGTTGAATGAGAAAAGGCGGGGGTCGGGCTCTTCCATACTTATTTTACATGATGGGCAGTACGACTTTATGCTGTAAAACTTTTCAGAAATGCCGCGACATATGATAATCATTTCACCCATACCTACAGCAAGGGCTTTATTTACCTCTTCTTGAACACGCAGGGGCGATGCCTCTGAAGGAGTCAGTTCGGCTGTTATCAGCTCCACCTGATGTTCGTGATATCTTTTTACTGCAAAAATGTTTTGCAGCCGAACAATCTTGCCATCGATACGTATTTTTTCATAGCCGTCTTTTTTTGCACGTTGAATGATATCCTTATGAACTCCTTTCCTTCCCCTTACCTGCGGGGCGAGTATCGTCACATTATCATGTGAGTGGCTTGTCAGGATGTCCTCTGCAATATTCTGGGGTGTTTGAGAGGTGAGCATTTTGCCGCATGAGGGGCAATGCTGGGTGCCTACTTTCGCAAAAAGAAGGCGCAGATAATGGTATATTTCAGTAGCGGTGGCAACTGTTGATTTTTTACCGCCCCGTGAAAAAAGCTGCTCAATTGCAACTGTGGGCGGAAGGCCCCTTACAGCGTTTACCTCTGGGCGTTTGAGTTGATGGATATACTGACGTGCGTATGGTGACAGTGTTTCCAGAAACCGCCTTTGGCCCTCGGCAAAAAGAATGTCAAAGGCAAGGGTTGACTTTCCGGAACCGCTCAGTCCCGTTATGACGACCATATTTTCACGTGGAATCTGCAGGGATATATTTTTCAAATTGTGCTCACGTGCCCCTTCAATGATAATGTGGTCGGTAGCGGAAATTTCAGTATCCTGTTCGGGGGGACACTCTTGTGCTTGAAGTCGAACAGTGCTGGTGTGCTGGAGATATTTTTTAAGAAACGCACCGGTGTAGGAGGTTGGAGCTTGCATTATTTTCTCCGGGGATCCCTTAGCGACCACATATCCCCCATCGCTGCCTCCTTCAGGTCCAAGGTCAATGATATGATCTGCATTTTTGATAACTTCCAAATTATGTTCAACAACAACGATAGAATGCTCCTGGTTAAGGAGATAATCAAATATTTGCAGGAGCTTCTTAATGTCTTCAAAATGCAGCCCGGTTGTCGGCTCATCAAATAGAAACAGTGTTTTGCCGCTGCTTCCCTGTCTGATAAAAGAGATTAATTTAAGCCGTTGGGATTCTCCACCAGACAGGGTGTTGGCCGGCTGTCCCAGCCGCAGGTATCCGAGCCCCACCATTTCAAGAAGATACAAGGGGTATTCAGCTTTTGGAGTGTCTGCAAAGAATTTCCGCCCCTCGGATACAGTCATCCGGAGGACATCATAAATATTTTTTCCTTTATATTTTATATCAAGAACTTCCGGGGAGTATCGTGTGCCCAGACACGATGAACAGCTTACATAGATATCTGCCAGAAATTGCATTTCAATTTTTTCATATCCATCACCCTGGCACTGCTCGCACCTGCCGCCGCTACTGTTAAACGAGAATGTGGAGGGCATATAGCCGCGTTCCCGGGCAAGATCGGTTTGAGCAAACAGGGACCTGATTGTATCGAAAATTTTCATATAGGTGACCGGATTTGATCGGGGGGTCTTACCAATCGGACTTTGATCCATCAGCATCACGTTTTCCGGTACATCACGGCCTTCAAACCAGCATAGTTTTGACGGCTCATCCTTTTTAGAAAGGCTTTTATACATAACTTCTTCAAGTAATGTGCTTTTACCTGAACCCGAAACCCCCGTTATGCAGGCCAGCAGACCACAGGGTATCGAGAGGCTTATGTTTTTAAGGTTATGATGCGACACTTTGTTAATTTTAATACGATTTTTTCCTTTCGGTTTTCTTCTGCTTGCGGGCAACGGAATTGAAAGCTTTCCCGAAATGTACCGACCCGTAAGGGAGTGTGCGCTTTTTGTCAAATCAAGGGGGCTACCGCAAAATACAATATCCCCACCCTTTTCACCAGAGGATGGACCAAGATCAATGACAGTGTCACTGAACATGATAATATCGGGATCGTGTTCGACTACCAGGATTGTATTTCCCAAATCTCTCAGGCCTTTAAGGATATCAATAAGCTTGCGGGTATCACGGGGGTGCAGGCCAATGCTTGGTTCATCAAGCACATACAGGGTATTAACCAGGGAAGATCCCAGTGCAGTAGTAAGGCTTGCCCTTTCAACCTCACCTCCCGAAAGGGTACGGGACTGACGGTCAGGGGTAAGATACCCCAGACCAACTTTTACAAGATAGGCGTACCTGCTAGTGATTTCATTAAGCAACAGGTGAACCGTCTTATCGGGATGTGGAGTTTGATGAAGATTCTTAAAGAAATTGTGGCCCTCGGTTATGCTCATCGCATAGATATCTGCAATAGTGCTCTTGTCAATCCGGTACAGCAAAGCGTCTTTTTTGAAGCGCGTACCCCGACACTCGGGGCAGGTTTCATAGGCCCTGTATTTTGAAAGCAGTACCCGTATATGCATTTTATAGGTCTTTGTTTCCAGCCAGTTGAAAAATCCCATTATTCCATAAAATTCCTCGGTGCCATGGATAATGAGTTCCTTATGCTTTTGCGATATTTCCTTAAAGGGTTTATCAATCGGGATTTTCTTTTTTTTGCAGTAGGATATGAGCTCATAATAGGCCTCACGATAAGAAGGAGTCGACCATGGTTTAATGGCGTCATCTCTTAGTGAAAGGGTCTTGTTTGGTATGACTGCATCAATATCCACTTCAATTGTCTTGCCAAATCCGTTACAGTGTTCGCAGGCCCCCAGAGGACTGTTAAAAGAAAACAGGTTCGCAGAAGGCTGTTTATACTGTAAGTTGCAGTGCGCACAATGGAGCGAAGTGCTGAACTTTAGGGGCCGTGATGAATTGCCGGGAAAGAAGATAGAGGTAAAACCTTTTCCGAATTTAAGTGCTGTTTCCAGTGAGTCAATTAGTCTTTGCCGGGTTGTTTGTGAAATAACAAGGCGGTCAGCCAGTATATCAATATGTCTGTCTGCCTGGGATAAGAGGAGATCGGTAGAAATCTCCTGTACAACGTTTTGATAGAATACTCTAAAAAAGCCCTGGCGTCTTAAGCCTTTTTCCATTTCATCAAAAGAAATAAGGGAAGATGTCTTAACTAAAAAAGGAAATGTTATAATACAGGGTTGTGTATCAAACTGCCGCAACAATGTTTTTGCGATGGAATCAGATGAGTCCTTTTCTACGGGTTTTCCGCATTGACTGCAATACAGGCTGGCGAGCCTTGGGAAGAGCAATTTCATATAGTCAGTAATCTCAGTGAGGGTTCCCAGGGTTGATCGGGAGGTCTTAATAGGGTTGGTCTGGTTTATAGCAATTGAAGGCAGAATGCCTTCTATGGCCTTTACCTGTGGTTTGTCCATACGCTCCATGAACTGGCGGGCGTAGGCTGAAAAGCTTTCAATATACCTGCGTTGTCCTTCGGCATATACAGTATCAAATGCAAGGCTTGATTTTCCTGAACCGCTTATCCCTGTGATTACGGTTATCTTGTTAAGTTCAAGATCAATATCTACATCTTTTAAGTTATTTTGCCGGGCTTTCCTGATAGATATTCTATTGCTCATATATTTTTATAGTTAAATAATAATATAAAAAAATATTATTATTTATATTTAATAATATTTTTTTATATTATTTTAAATTGCAACCTTTTCAATTGATCCCAAAATGAATGCTTACTGCTTGAGGGGATAGTAAGTTAACCTTAATCGTACAAATATACTTTTTATAGAAAATCGTTTCAAGGTTTTTCTTCAAAATCGTTAAAAAAATAGTAATACACATATGGATTTTATCATTGTGTCTACCATTGTACATAGCCCTAGCCCGCATTACTTCATGACTATTAGCGGCCAGCCTGCGGCATCGGGTTGGGCTGCAAAGGCGGTGCGAGCGATGTCTGGTAATCAAGAAAGTAGCCGTTTTTGCGAGCACATAGCCTGAAGCACGCAA
>JANQFE010000084.1 GCA_028278025.1 Thermodesulfobacteriota bacterium
GTGCGAGGGCAAGGGCGGTGCGAGCCGCCGATCATGCATACAAATGATACAGCCGTTGCGAGCACTTAGCCCGCAGCAAACGCACCGACTGTTTCCAGCTTGGGGAACCTACAAATTTAAGCTTGAAGCTGTAGTAGTCAGTACGATCAAATCATTTTCCATTCTTTTTCTGTTGCACTTCTTAAAAAATTACTCAGCCTCCCAAACAGCATGAGCAACACCCCGGTTATAATGGAAGTAAATCATTTTTACAGGTATAATCCGAATAACGCGCATCATACCCGCAGGAAACTCCACCGGGGCACCGGTTTGTTTCTCAAAATCATCAATAAGCGGCTTAAAGAGCGTCATGGCGTGAGAAAATTCCGGTGCATCTTCGGTAAACACCTCGGCAATACCCCATATATTAACACCCCGCACCGATGTTATGGTGCGCGCCGACGTGCCGATCCCGACACCCACCTTGTTGTTCTCGCTGAGGTTTTTGAATTTACCGCCGCCTTCACTGAAGATATAGATGTTCAGCCCTTCATTGACATAATCCACAACAGAGACCCGCGGCTCCCCGTTACTACCGCAGGTGGCAAGCGTACAGGGATGTTTCTTGCTCAGGTACTCAACAATTTCCTCTTCCAGTTCTTTTCTGGTTGGATGCCAACGATCGATACCCAATCTTTTAAACAGCACCTCAAGCATCTGCTCCCGTTCTGCATCCGTTAACTCATGAATATTCATATGATCACCTTCTTTTTTATTCTTGTGTAAATACTGTCCGGTCCAGATTGTTTACCGTTCCGGGTACCAACCGATAAGGAAAGCTCACCAGGCTCTCTTCGTCCTTGAGACGCATATGCATCCTACCCCCGTGGTCACCACAGGTAAAGGTCGGCCTGTTCTCCAAAAAAGGGATCGTTACCGTTCCCAGACAGGTACCGCCGCCTGCATTGCCTAGGATAAGCTCCCCGGTTTCAAAGGCATATGCAGTTGAGAGCATTGACATCTGTTTTGCATTTACCGGTAAAACAACGATATCGGGCATTTTGATCTGCTGGAGGGGACCAATGATCAGGCCACCGTATACCCGTGGAAAAGGGGGATACAAAGATCGGGGTTTTGTAAAAAATTCACTACAGGTGAAGTAGCCGCCCTCTCCTGTAATGGCTTCCATCATGGCCAGGACATCATCCCTGTTAAGGCTTCGTATGCCGAGACCGAGGGCGGCAGAGCCGCCGCAGACACTGTTCTTTGCAGTAAAAAAAACGGATTCTGCGGATCCCTCAAAGATATCGCCGCAGATATGACACCAAAAATTAAGTCCGTCTTCCACGGGAACCCTTTTGGGGGCTTTATCGGCAAACTTCAGTGCAACAATGTTTCGGGTTAATGAAAGTCTTTTCTTCAGCTCCCGGTCCAGTTTCTTATTGTTGAGCTCAGCTTTGGCCTTGCCTTTGTTGATAGCGTTTACGCCGCAGAACCGTCTGCAGGCACCGCAGTCACAACACATACCCGTGATGATAACCTCTGCATCCCTGCGTACGATCGCACGGTTCGGACAGTTGCCGATACACGTGCCGCACCCAACGCATAGGCTGTAATCGATCACAAACGGCATGATACCTTTTCTTTGTTGATAGTTTTCTTTATGGTATTGAACGTATGCGTTTCATTAATCACCGAGCGTTCGCATTTGTTGCTTTTGAATCTTCTCCCATATGTCCGGCCGTTCTTTTTGTATTTGTTCGTCATGCTTATGGATCTCTCCCCAGATCAGCCGCGGCGACTTATACTGGCTCCAGCTGCCGTCCATGGTCACGTTATCCAGCAGTGAGAACAGATATACGACCTGCTCGTCGGTGTAGTACGGAATCAGCGCATAACCGGTGGTTACCTGCATCATGCCGTCATCGTTGAATTCAAATGTTTCAAGCCATGTGCGAGTGTATTCCTCAAAACCCGGTTTTCCATCCAGTTCCTTTACTACGGCATCTGCTGCCCAGAATCCGCAATTAAGCGCCCCCTGAGCCTGCACTTCAACAAAAGCGGCTGCATCGCCGATCACCAAGACATTGTCGCGGTAGGGTTTTTTCAAAGGAGCAAATGCTTTAGTAGTACAGCAGTGCATCTTCTCGACGTTGGCATTTTCAAACATCCAGGCTACCGGGCTTTTTTTGGTAAAATAGTCAAACAGTTCCAAGGGCCGCTGTTTTTCGGTACCGACCATGATCAGGTCCGCCCATTCAAAGTGCTCATAGGGTCCGGTACCGATCAGGGGGGCGTAGGTAGATCCATAGCACAGCCCCCAGTAACCGACCCAGTGGTTGCAGTTATAATTTTTAACCCCGGACATATAGATGGCCACCACAGGTGCCTGGGTAAAGAACATGCGGCCCTCATTAATGCCTATACTCTGGGCCACCTGCGCGCTGGCACCGTCTGCAGCGATCACCTTCTTGGCCTGCATGGTAAAGCGCTTACCTCGGCTGACACATTTTAAATGCACGCCCTCCGAGTTGCCGGTGTCCCGGACTTCATAGCAGGTCGTCCCGTTGACATACTCCACGCCCAGGGCCTGCACTTCTTCGAGCAGTAACTGCTGAAGGCCGCCCTTATCGTATTTCCAGGCCAGCGGCTTTTTGTCCGGCCAGGCAAAATGGGCATTGTGCTCCAGCTCGGCTGAATAATAGTACTTGTCCAAACAGGGACATAGGGGACCGGCATAGTTCAATTCCCAGCCGAATCTAGCCGAGCGGATCTTGTTTTTGCGGTTCGACGGGACAATCCTGTTTGGTCCCTCGGGCGGCAGCCCGCATTCCACGATCAGGGTGTCCCCGTTGTAATTTTCATCCAAAATTAGGTGCTCACTGCAGTACCGTGTAATTTTAGATATATCTTCCCGTTTTTCTATAAGTGCAACTTTGAGGCCCTTTTTTGCTGCCCATTTTGCAGCATGAAGGCCGGCAGGGCCCGCACCGACTATTGCAACATCAATCATATCTATTTTTCCGCTTTTACATTTGTTCTATTATCATTACTGCGCACCCAGCGCTGCCAGGGGCGTTTGCCGTTTTCTCTGAATTTTATATTCGTGATAGTTGCCTCTTCTATGGTCAGCTTGCTGATCAGCATCATCTGTTTTGCCATTTGCACATATTTGTCATGCGGTACTTTTCTGGCATCAGCACCTTCCTCAAAGGGGTAAATCTCTTTGAGCACCCTTTCAAATTCAGGGTTGCTTCCGTCAAACAGCTCGGCACTGCCGACAAACTGAATGCAAAGGGTATCACCCCAGTTTTTAAATTCCCTATGCCAGTTCAGGCTGAATCGGGGATTCTGTTTGATATGAGCGAGTTTTGCAGTTCCTTTTTCATGAACGCCGTACAGTGCCATCTCCTGCGGATCAAGGGTATACTCGGCTGTAGAACTGGTTGGTATATTATTAATACATGTTGCCAGAACGCAGGTGCGGCGCTGTTTCTTGCCGCCCATTGCCTTAACAATGGCCTCTTTTACTCTATTATTGTCCATTATTCCAGTACCCGTACTGAATCCGGCATAGTCTCCAGTAAGCCAAACCTGTGTTGCGGTCGTATTTGCATCAAGTTTTATTTCATGACAGTCGGCACAGGTAACCCCTTCTGGAATTTCAGGGTGAGTATCGTCCAGTTCAGCTGCAGCACTTATTTCTTTTGCTTCTCGTTTTTCATCCTTCGGCAGGCCTTCTTGTGCGGCACGGGCACCGGCCATACACATGCAAATACAGATAAAGCAGGCAAATAAAAAACCATATAACCCTTTACTCCTTTTCATTGTCGACTCCTTCTTTGTATTACGTTTCAGGTTAGTTGTTTCTTTATGTCACAGCCCAATGCTTATGCAGCCCCGGCCCCATGCCCGCAGCAATCCAACCCAAAGACCCTCGCTAAAGCATACCAACAGATGTAAAGGTAACGCTGTACTAAAAGTGAGCTCCCCCTGACCGCAGGCAGTTTTTATCGAGCAAGCTGCTTTTGTTTCCCTCAGGTCAATCAGAAAGTACTAGTGAGACGGGTTTCATTATCGGGTCACTGTGGTTTGCTGATTTCTTCAACCAGCCGTTTACCAAGCTGAAACGCTTCATCAAGCTTCCCCGAAAAAGTCTCATCCGGCATATCCTCCACACCGCCTACATAATATCTGTCCACTGTCGGCACCTGCTCTACAATGAGATGTGACTCCAAGGCCTCGAAACAAGGATCGCCCATAATCTCTCTATACTCATCGGCGCAATTGCCGACAATGATCATAGAGGCCATTTTTTTAAACTCTGCGGGTACCCTCGGGAAGGGGATTTTACCGTATGCATCTTTATCCCTGAATCCGAGCGCTATTTTTCTTTCGATAAACTTTTTCATCAAAGAAGAAATGTTGCTCTCGTAGACAGGGCTTGCAAAAATATAACCGTCTGCTTTTACATATTCTGCCAGGATTGCAGACATGTCGTCTTTCAGTGGACATTTACCCACGGGCAGATCATGGTTTTCAAACATGCATTTAAAGCATCCCAGGCAATGTTGGATATTGCATTGTGTCAGGTTGTATCTCTTGGTTTCAGCACCAGCGTTTGCCGCACCTTCAAGCGCCTTGGTAAGGAGTTTGCTGCATCTTCCCTGTAGTCTCGGGCTTCCCAGAAAACCTAAAATCACCATAATCCCTCCTTGGACAATTGTTCATACCTCACCAAAAAAAAACCAGCCTCAGGCTTTCGGCGGGAACCCGTATGTTTCCATCAGTTCCATCGGTATATTATTTTGCCGGGCGACCTTGACACCGTAATCTTGCGACACCATCCACTCGGCAATCTTTTTGCGATTATCACGCAGCGCTGCAAAATCCTTTTCTGAAGGTATTATGCTGCCTGCGCTGATAATCTGTTGATAGGCTTTCAGCGCTTCCTGAATGATAGACTCAAGCAAAGCCGCATCGCTCTCTTCAAAAAAGTATAGTATACCGCACTCACCGGCACATCCGCCCAACATCCCGCGACCCGACAAAAAAGCCTGATACTCTTCAATACCCTGGCCATGGCTGTCACAGACCGCCCGGAGGGTGTCCGTAAATACGCTTTTGTCTTCCTGCCGGGCTGCACTGTTTTGAATGATCAAGTCCGCATAAAACGTGACGATGATATTCTGATCATCACCCTTGCTCGCACTCGACATTATAATAAATCCCGGGATACAGGGATTTGCCGGCCAGGCTACTGTTTGCAGCAATGTTATGTCGGTAGGCACATCTTCCACTGTGCCGCCGGTCATCTCTATCATGGCAAAACCGGCTTTTTCCAGCACCTCCCCGCGGGAGCAGTGCACTTCTGCCGACCAGATATCTGATTGATGCTGCTGCACCGGATCAAAAGACTGCCCGCCGTTAATCCCGGCATAAAACTCTTTGATCATTTCCAAGTTGTCTGTACGGGGAAAAGAAAAATCATTTTTTAACTTCATCACATAGTATCCTAATGCTCGTTGATAAAAAGTTGACGGTAATTGCTAATGAATAATCTAACGGTTCCCTGTAATCACAAGGCCTTTTCCAAGAGCTCAACCAGGCTCATCACTTCTATACCACCACTGTCGGCTATGGCACCGTCCTGCAGGTTGGATTCACACCACGGACAGCTTGTGATCAAGGCACTGGCACCGGTCTGCTTTGCTTCCTGCACTCGTTCTTTCGCGGTTTCAACAGCGAACTCGGGGAATGCCGACTTGGCACCCCCTCCGGCTCCGCAGCACCAGGAGAACTCCCGGATGCGTTCCATTTCGATTAATTCAACACCGGGTATGGCTTTTAAAATATTACGGGGCGGATCATACACCCCGTGCGTGCCGTAATTGCGCTGTCGCGGTGGATCAGACAGGCCCCATTTCACCCGTACACCCTCCCACAGGTCCTGGGGCTCGCCACCGCGCCCGGCATGACAGGGGTCGTGCCAGGTAACCTTCAGGGGCACCTCTTTTGTAAATTTTAGTTTGCCGTCCAGAATCATCTGATCAATATATTCCATACTGTGTTTTACTTCAAAGTCCATCTTCCCGATTGCAGGATACTGACTCTTGAAAACGCCGTAACACCCTGCACATGAAGTTATAATGGTTTTCACTCCCAGGCTGTTAAAAAGCTCTATGTTGTTACGGGCATGTTCTTGAAACATCTCAAACATGCCAACTTTGACCACCGGGCTGGCACAGCACCGCTCATTAGCTCCCAGAATGCCCACATCCACCCCTGCATTCTGCAAAAGGCCCAGAGTGGTCCGGGCCACATTCTGCAGGTTGGCATTGTAGGAATAGGTGCACCCGGCAAAATAAAGCACATCCCCTTTTTCTTTGTTGAGGTCCTTAACGTTCAGTTTGCGGGCCCAGTGACCACGACGGGTAGCAGGCTGTAGCCAAGGGTTGTTGTTCTTTTTGATACTGTCCACTGCCGGCATATGACCGGGCAGCGGGCCTTTGCCCTGCTCAACACAGTATTTACGCAGCTCATGCAGAATTTCAAGCGGTTCCATGTCGCGGGTGAACTTGCAGGTCACATCACAGGCACCGCACAGGGTACAGGTATAGATCACCTCAAGGGCTTTATCGGTCAGCTCGACTTCACCCTCAGTGAGAGCACGGGCCAGATCAAAGCGTCCCTGAACCGAGTAGGCATCATAGAGATATTTTTTCAAAGAAGGGCAGATCATTGCCCGCTCTTTGCTTTGCACGCTCCAGGGATGTACCCATTTACACATGGAGCACCGCTCGCAGTTCACAAGATCCCATGTATATTTTTCAAGACTCATAGATATTCTCCTTCCTTGAGTTTAAAGCCCAAGCTTTCCGGGGTTCATAATGTTGTTCGGATCAAGGATTTCTTTGACCATCCTGGCGGTCTGCTGCTGCACAGCATTTTTGCCGCTGACCATGGACCCCCACGCCCCGTAAGCGCGGGTAAAGAGCCCGCCCAGGGCATACATGCGTTCGCTTGCCGAGTGGTACAGCTGTTCGGCAATCTGTCTCTCATGTTTATCATCAGGATTGTAGGCAATAGTAAATTCAAGATGAGCGGCCCGGCCGTTCTCGATAGGCTGCAGATACACACCGATGTCCTGAAGATTGTATCTGCCCTTAGCAGCTTCCTGCTGCATGGCCGCAATGAATGCCGCGGCCCTGTTCATGGTTGTTATAAAAAAAATGTCTGCGCTGGCCCCCTTCAGCCTGTCCTTCCAGTACACCTCCTTTGCCCAACAACGCCGCAGCCCCTTCTCAAAAAAAGCTGCCGCATTGGGAGCTTCCGGAATCGTGGGCAACGGGTTCAGACCGTGTGCTTGGGAGGCTTCAAGAAAATCTGCTTCCTGGTAGGCGATTCGCTCTTCAGGGAAACGCTTGAGGCCGCCGATACAGAAGATCTGTACATACTCAGGCAGCTTGTATTGTAGCAAAGCGATATCCTCATCGCGCTCGGCAATAATAGCTGCCAGGTTTGTTTTATTCAGAATAAAACACTCATAGCCGATCCATTTTTTTTGTATGTCATAGGTGAAGGCTGTAAGTGCATCAAGACTGCGGCTGGCCGTAAAATAAATTTTTTGTTTTTTGGGCAGCGGCTCTGCCATAATATTGGCCCAGGTTATAATTCCAAGAGTGCCCTGGGCCCGGGTATAGAGGCGGTTCCAATCAAAACCGGGTCCCCACGGTCCGACCAAGTCTGTTTGGGCCTGTTCAGGCGGTGCCGGTGCGGCAGCGCCGGTTCTGAAAAGAGTGCCGGTCGGCATGACAATCTCCGCCGTGTATACCGGCTCACTGTAATTAAATTCCGGTATCAGCATAGGATGAGCCTCAATGTGGGCTGTGAGCACCGACTGATCCTTGCGCGGCAGCAGCGGTATCATAGCCCGCAGACCTTCCTTTTCCAGGGCCTCCTGCAGCTCATCGTAAGTTACACCCGGCTGTATGCGAACCGCCCGGTTGCGATGGTCGATTTTATAAATCTGCTTCCATCCTGAAAGATCAATAATCAGGCCGCCCATGCGCGGCAGTGTTGCTCCATTGGTATGGGTTCCTGAACTTGACGGTATAACCGGCAATTTGGTTTCATTGGCATATTTCACCAGATCGCATATCTGCTCTATCTTTTCAGGAAATACTACGAAGGCCGGTTTGCCGGCCCGCTGCAGGCCCTTATCGCGTGCATACTTTTCAAGCACTGCCGGTTCGTCTGATATATTTTTGTCGCCGACAATACGTGCAAGCTTTTCGGTTGTTTCCTTATGATACTGCTCTTTAGCAGCCGTTACCTCTTTATAGGGAACATCATCTAAGGGCTTCTGGTAATCCACTTTGGCAAGGTTTTGTTCAGTCATATCGTAAAGCCTCCATTATTGTATGGGAATATGGTTGTCAGCTTTCAGCAGTTAATTTTTTGTTCTACCGCCACCATTTTCTGTTCAGCCCGGTTATCCCGGCGGCGGTTCCGGCGGCACGGGGTATCCTGGATTCGAGGTCATGCGCGGATCAACAGCTTCCTTTATTTTTTTCACCAGATCGTGGTAATTGCACATGGACGGGCCGGTAATATACGTCATGGGGCCCAGAGGCCAGGACGGCGTCATCTTGCGTTTAAGGGCTTCCTGAATAGTCTGCACATATCCGCCTATGAATGATTTTCCGGCTTCCAGATCATGTTCAAAATAGATAAGCGGCTCGGTTTCTGAAAAATGTCCCAGCTGGTAGGAATTAAGCCAGTCATTGCCCAATTCATCAGGTGCAAAAAGGCCCTTTTCAATGCCCTCCATGATTATCGGCCACATGAACTCCTTGCTCATCTTAAGACTATGGTCCAGAGAGTCAAATCCGAAACCGCCCATAACAAAGAAGTCACCGGCAATCCGGTAGAGCCGGTTTGACATCCCTGTCCTGAACTGCTCTCCAAGATTGCAGTTTGCATGTTCCCACAGTTCGGACTCTTCGGTTATATATTCACCCCCGGTCTCCTCTACGATCTTATCAAGCACCATCTGTTCATAGGTAACCTGCTTGGGCGAGGAGAACCCGAACAGGGTTACCGACAGAACATTGACCCATTTTTTGCTGAATTCAGGCCACTTGTGCCAGAAATCTTCAACAGAGGCTGAATCACCGCACAGGATCATACTGGCAGGTTCCTCGTGAACTGCAATTGCTATCTCCTCATGGCCGATCTCATACATTGCATCAATCAGCTTTTCTCTGGTCGAAAATTTAATCAGATTGACTTTGAAACGGTCTTTGGGGAAATCAACAGAAAAGTCGGGGTTTGTTCCCTTAACCGGAAATATTTTAGGTCCCGGATAGGGGAAAAGCTTTACCGCCATGGTGGTAACCATACCCAGCCCGCCACAGTGGCCGGTATCTGCCCGCAGCAGCCCTTTCAAATTCATCCCGCTACAGTCACCCCAGAACCAGTCTCCGGTTGCATTGCCGCGTGATCCTATGCGAAGGATTTCTCCGTTGGGCAGGACCCAGTCACAACCAAGCACACCTCTGTTGAAGCCGAACTTATGTCCGGTTCCGCCCATGCCCTGGAACATGTTGTTGGCAACCACTGAACACTGCGCCCCGCCTTCACATACGGTCAACGTAAGCCCCTGCTGCATGGTTTCAGCCTGGAGCTGGGCGTAGGTGACATATGGCTCCACCACGGCATACATATTATCATAGTCAATCTCTATAATCCTGTTCATCCGCTTTGGGTCGATAATAATCGTATCCGGTCGGGTCGGTATATTGGGCGGAAACAGGTTGGTTCCCACCGGAACGTAATTAAACCGGTATCTGTTGGCAATCTTTATTATGGTCTGAACATCATCGGTACTGGCCGGAAGCACAACAGCCGCAGGCCGGTAACGGCCCGTCTGGGCGTGTGTGGCATACATAAGCCACATATAACTGTACCCTGATGTCACGGAGGGATCATCACAAACATGTTCCTTCCCAAGGGCATCTTCAAGGGCCTGGTAGGCGCCGTTTGGTAAACTCATCTTTCTCTCCATAAATTTGTTATGTTTTTTATTTTAAACTCTTTTGGGTAAATTTCCCGCAGCCTGCTGCGGGGAGTTTCCTTTTATTCTCAAAAGCAATTGTTTACTGGAGTAGTACACCCATCATGGCAAACTTTCAAATTATTAACCGGTCGACCGGTAAAGCTCTAAATTACTAATTTTTAATTATTATTGTTGGTTTAGCGTCTATTTTTTTATTGAATCAAGAATTTTGTTAAGCTGATAGGTGTTTTGCTCTATTATATCAAAATCTATGTTGACTGAAAAATTTGTGAAAAGTACACCCATAAATAATAAATAAATACTCAATGCATCTTTTGCAGAATCGGTTCTTTGAAACCTGCCGGATACAATTCCTTCATCTATAATCTTTTTAAATGTATTAACAGAATCTTTGTAAAAACCCGTCATTACATCCCGAATGTCAGAATCCCTCACTCCCATTGAAAGAAATATTATGCAAAATTTAAAAAAATCATCATTTTCCTTGAAAATATGTATTGATTTATCAATAAACATCCTTAAACGTTCTTCCGGATCCTCCAATTCATTGATAAATGCTTTTATCTGATCGTAATACCTTTTGACTCTGTAATGGAACAGCTCAAGGAAAATCTCTTTTTTGGACTGAAAATGATAGTAAAGCCCGCCTTTGCTTAGCTTTGCCTCATCTGCGATCATATTAAGTGATGTTTCGTAATAGCCTTTTTCATTGAAACATCGCAAGGCCGCTTCAAAAATCGCATTTTTCCTGTTCCTGCGCCCCTGTGTGGACTTCATTGCCTGCCCTTTTTATTTACCAGCCAACCGGTATACTATAAATTCTCATCTTTTGCAGGATATGTCAATATATTTTGCACTGTTTTCGGTAAAATTATGGAATGATGGGTAAAAAAACTTCATCACCAGACTGCAAAATAAAGTGTACGCCAGGCACACTTCTTTTCACCTCGGTAGTGCAAAAGAACCCTTGCCCCGGATTACCCATCATATACCTGGTACCCTATGCCGTAATATCGGCATCCTTGGGTTCTTTATGTCCTTTCTTAGCCCTTCTGAATGCCACCATCAAAAGGACACCTGATTTTAGTGTGATCGCACATCTTCATGCTTGATACTATCATGATTCTGCGGTTCGGCCTCTATGCCCAGCTGTGTTTTCAGTTTTTCAATGTATTCAATTTCTTTCTTCATTTCCTGTATCTGATGCTCCATATGCTCTGCCTCATGCGTCATGTAAAATGTCATCGGCTTTCTCCACTGTCCACCGGCCATCAGTATTACAGCGATCGTCAGATACAAAAAAACGCCCATAACGGTTTTTTTCTCTACTGTTGCAGCTCTTTTTGCGGCAACCAAAATGATGATACTTAAAACCAGAAATACAGCCATAATTACATTTGCAACCTTCGGCATCAGCTCAACAGGGATTTTGCCGGAATAGTTATGCATGTAGATCTCAAAAGTCCAAATACCGAGAAACGTCGTGAAGCAGACAGCTACAGGATTCTTAATAGATTTTGTTCGCCAAAGGATATACAACATAAGCCAGCCCACTATTGTATAAAAGTAGCCGCCCAGCACCTTAAGATCAAGATTGGCATACTGCTTTATGTAACCCGCAGGAACCGGTATGCTGGCGACTTCACCAATAAGCTGCCACAAAACGATCCCTGAAAAAAAGCCATACGTGTATGCCTTATTTTGTATGCCAATTGAGCAGGCCCGGTAAAAAAGAAAGAAGAACAATACCGCCAAAAAAGGCATGAGAAAAAGATTATAATTCTCAAAAGGCTTTATCCTAAGCGGCATCATCATGGGAAGAGATACGATGAAATAGATTTGTCCGATAACAGCAAGGATTATAGCTCGTAACATTATTGTCTCCTTTGTGAAAGATTAATGATACATACCAGCTAAACGGATTTTATATTTTGACCATTCAATAATCGTATAAGATACTTAAAACAATTCACGGTTTCCTGCAACAATAAAATGTAGGCACACAGGGACTGTTGAAAAACCCCCACACATATTAATTATTATTAAAAAAGACAGGGCGCTAAACCCTGCCTTGTCTTTTGTCGTATCACTAAATAAACTGCCTAGACGGACAGCGTTCGTCCGTCTAGGCAATATTCATGTGTGTGGATACTTCGTGGCCGAATATGAATTTATATATTTATAGATGGTTTGTTCAATGTTAATACACAAGACGCGGAGTTGCACTCACCGGGCCATGCATTGTTGCAGTGCCGTTAAGATCAACATCCTCCAATTTGTAATAATACGTTGTTCTGTTTTGAACATCATCGTCAACATATGTATAGGACATGCCCTTGGCAGGTGTGCCTTGGGCTGCAATCACGGTATTGTTTATCTTAACATAGTTCCCATCTTCTGATACTGAACGGTACAGATTAAAACCGGCGTTGTCGGTTTCGCTTTCCGTGACCCATGTAAGTTCTACCTTTCGGCTCCCTGAATGAGCTGTAAAAGAGGCCAAATCAATAAGTGTTACGACATTCTCATAGACGAATATTGAGCTCGATGTATACGGATAGGGGTTAGTCACACTCGTATCAAAAATTGCCGCCACGATGTCCATATCACCATCACGGTCAAGATCAACAATTTCTGCCTCTCCCGGCATGCACTGCAGATACTCATACAGGGTGGCCCTCTTAAACGTTAGGCACCCACCTGTCGGCTCTGCCGCCTCATAGTAGTAGAGCCTGCCTTTACCGTCTCCGGGCACAACAAGATCCTCAAGCGCGTCTTCGTTGACATTACCCGCCCGCACCATACCGGGAGATCCCTGATCGAAAAAGCTGCCACGTCGGTCAACCGCATAGGCATCAGCCCAGACTGCCGGATCATTGTAGGGATCAGTTCGCGCGTTTGCACCGCTATCATAAACAAAATTAGGATCACCGGTCTCAATACTTATCGGAACCCAGTCCGAAGTGACCTTCGGGTCACCTATCGTATCCCCTGTGCCGGGAATTTCAAAATAATAGATCCCTGAGGGCCAAATTCTGTTACCACCTCCGTCCTTGTTCTGGTGGTTATGGTTACTCACCACAAATTCATCCGTGCCGTCATTGTCGATGTCGGATACAACGACTTCCAGCCCCTTTCCGATGGGGTTTGATGAGGTATACCAGTTATCGATAGTATATCTGTTCCACAATGTGTCGGGATTTGATGCCAGTGTTGTCTGACCGGGATTTTCAAACCAGATGAGGGAATCGCCTAATGGATCACTGCCGCCGGGTCCGCCGAGAACAACACAGTTAAAAAGTGACGTGGTTATACTAAACTGTGGGGTTACAATATCGAGATCCCCGTCCTGATCAACATCAAACATGGCAAACAACGATCCGCCACCGGTTCCGATGGTATGCGTGCTGTAGCTTCCGCCACCATTGTTTTTACACCACCCGGTCCATGAAGAAAAGTTCATGGTTATAATGTCTTCATCCGAATCCCCATCAAGGTCTATAAAATATGTGCGGTGATAGCTGTCAGGCGTAGTATCCTCATAAATTGTCTGTTTTGTCCAGTTTAACGGGTCGGTAATGTCCCCACCTGCGTTCTCCAGATAGTACAGACCGCCTGGGTCGTTATTTGCTATGAAGTGGTCGGCAACAACAATGTCAAGGTCGCCGTCAAGGTCGATATCCTTTGCTTCGGTCTCATTGGGGAAAGTAAATGTGTTGTTCAGAACAACCTGCGACCATACACCCAGGTCAGAACCATCCCAGGTAAAGAGTGCCACCTCACCATTGCTGGTTGCAAGATCCGAATCAGGCCCTACACCGGACGAGGCAATAATTTCATCAACACCGTCTTCATCTATGTCGGCAACAGTCAAATATGATGCTCCGATAAAGCCGGTTACATCAGGTTCTACCGGCAGTGGGGTTGTAATACCGGTCACAGTGTGGCGTGTAAACTTGTTGGCAACGCTCTGGTCTTCGGTTACGGTGACACAGGGCGTCTGAGCAAGCGTCATGCTTTGCAATCCCATGCAGCAGCTCAGCACAATAAAGCACATTATGGTTATAAAAATTGGCACTGGTTTTTTTACGGGATGCTGCATCATGATGAAATCCTCCTTGTGAAAAGTTAATTATTAGGCTTTTTTATATGTATTGCCGTGATGAAACCATGCTGCATTACACTACTCTTTGAACCTACCTGATATCGGTCAACCATCATAATTTGTTGAGCGCCGTCATCCTTGCATAAGTTCTCATCTCTAGTTGTCGCGGTAACGATTAACGTAATGGAAAGAAATAAAGTGCCCCAAATATGATACTATTTAGTATAATATTATACTAAGCAGTATACAAAAGTCTGTTTTACATGTCAATAAAAAAATAACGAAATCATATAAAAATTTTTTATTGTAAACGTTTCTGTCCAACCAGTCAAAACAAGCACCAGGCGCACAATTCAACATATTGTGCCGCTTAGAATGTAAGCACACTATCTTGCAGTAAAATGATAAAAATACCGGCGGATTGCATTTTAATGTTGTTATAAGTTTTACACACACTAGCCCGCATTATTCATCAGCATGTAGTGAACGCACTATCCTCTGGTGTTTACTGCAAAAAAACCTTACGGCACGCCTGCAGCCTGCGGCATCGGGTTGGGCTGCAAAGGCGGTGCGAGCGATGTCTGGTAATCAAGAAAGTAGCCGTTTTTGCGAGCACATAGCCTGAAGCACGCAA
>JANQFE010000120.1 GCA_028278025.1 Thermodesulfobacteriota bacterium
ATCCGATGCCACCGGCTGCAGGCGTGCCGGAAGGTTTTTTTGTAGTAAACACCAGGGGATAGTGCGTTCACTACATGCTGATGAATAATGCGGGCTAGATTTTTCGTGATCGAGCCGATTAGGGTGATTTCCTGAAACTTCTTGAAGATACATCAGTAGGGGCCTCTTTAACTTAAGCAAGCTCGGGTTGTTGTATTTATTGGCGTAGCTCGTTTATTTATTATTGCTCCGAAGCTTCTCCCAGATAGTATTGTCAGCATTTTTTATATACATTGCGGACGGCGTTTCCTGCGCCACTGCTTCCAGACGCAGGAACTCCTTGTACACCGCATGAAATCGCTTTACGGCTGCAGGGTCGCTTCCGGGCAAAGGTGGCTCCCAGCTGGTTAAAGAGTATTGCCTGCCGGTGGCATTGGTAAGAATGATTTCCGGCCTTCCGTGATCCGGCGGTGCGGTTTGGGGAAGAAGCTGAAGTCCAACGAAATCATGTAGTATGCAAGCATGCAGGATGCGCCGACGGACTTCTGTATCCGGGGGGAGACGATATATTTTTTCATCGCGACCCGCGGGCATGTATCGGACCGTTCTGATAAAAACCGGACCGGCAGCGGTTAAAAGAATATCTCTGCCGCCGAAGAGCGGCTGGACATCGCGCAGTTCCAATCGAGCTTTTGTCCAGGCATTCGGGTATCCGAAAAAATCCAGCGTTTCGCTGGGCAAAAAGTCCGGTTCGGTTTTTTGCTTCAGATTGAATGATTTCGCAATCACCTGATTATAGCGCATGCCGTAAGAAAGCGCCTGCTCCATGGCTGAACGATAGGCCGTAGCGCAGTCGTCTGCATGAATCGGATCGATGCAGCCAATGCCGATCGATACCTGCTCGGCTTCCGGGAGCTTTTCCGCTGGAGCATCAATGGCGATCACTTTAGGAAATTCTTCAACATCCAGATAGAAAAGCTTTATGGTGCCAGCCTTGATATCACGCTCTGCGTCGGCAACAGCGTTTTCAGGATTGTAGCTTTTATATTCACCTATTTTACGGATCTCATATTCATCCATGGTTTTGCGTCTTTGGTTTGAAAGGTGCCGGTTCATATGTGCGCTGCCGTCATAAACAGGCTGCTCTGCATTCAGTATTACTGCTGAAAAAAAATCAAGATGATCGCACATAAGCTGGTTTTCAACTGATACAGCGGATTCCTGTAAGGTAGATATAGTGTGCTCATATTATGGCGCGGAGGCGCTGTGCCTGCTGTATTCACCCTAAGGCTGCAGCGTCCGGGTAAAACTGCGCTGCCAGCCCTCATCACAGTCGATACCACTGCATACATACCACCGCAGGCGTCCTTTCTCAGCTCCATCGCCGTTGTCAGTTTCCTGGTCCATACGCAGCACATTGGTTTTCAATGTTCGGCCGTGATCCACAATGCGGGGATCATTATTTGAAAGCACCTTTTCAAATACAGTTTCATCCTGTACCTTTACAAAATAGGCATACTGATCATAGCCCTTCGTGCATGATCTATAGAGAAAAAAAAGCACACCAACGATAACAGCCAGAGTGATGATGTTTTTCATCAGATTTATTGCCTGACCTGCACTTCAACTGCAGCAATAGCATTCTATCTGATTATTAACAACATTATCAAGTGTTATCAACCATAAGCAGTACATTTTTTCCTCTTAGCCTGTTAGCAGTTGGCAAGCATGTAATAAATAGCCAACCATGGACATATCCGACCACGTTCTTACATGAGGTGTTAGAAAAGTGGTTCAAAACAACCAGAACATTGCAGCAGTTATCCTCTTATTTTACAGTATACAACTGTAACTGTTTGAAATAACAGCTTTGTATAACTACAAAGCTTTTTTTCAACAGCCTCTGGTACAGTCATTGCAAAAGAACCAAGTATACTAAATCATTATTTCCCTATTAAGCCGCAGGAGGTGGTTATGTATAAAAAAACATTATCAACTATTTTTTTACTCGCAGCTGCAATCGTTTTGATGGGGCAAAGTTCGTCGTGCACTGCTCCCATGGATGCTACCGGTAATTATACTGGAACATGGACCCTGTTTATTAAAGATAATGGGACCGTTATCGATGAGCTGGATTGCCCCCTGAGCATGGTTTTAGAGCAAGATATTACCCGGGATCCGCCTGAGAACGTGAGTGTTAATGGTACCGTACATGTTGAGTATACCTGCCTGGAGGACGGACCCAACTGGCCCGCATGGGCAGAGATTCCGGAGCCCAGCAATGTGAAGGTTGCAGGCACGATGGATGAAAACGGTAAACTGGTTCTCCTGTCGGGCGGCTGCGGTCCGGGCACGTGCGTTATTCTCGTCCTGGATGGCCAAGGGGAGACCGGCCCCATTGATGATGAAGATGATAATAATGAAGATAATACAACTGCACAAGTATACAGCCCAGGGTCAATTGAAACTGCCCAGGCTGGTGAGATTGCTCCCATGACGAAATATTCCGGTAACTGGGCCTTTGCAATCGGTGTGGCATTTTTAGGCAATGCTGGAGATAATGGAACTTTTGAGGTGTTGAGAGACGAATAAAAGGGCAGATAGTTTTATTAAAAAACTAAATATATAATAAAGTCACGACCTTTAAGATCCGGAGCACGTGCGCTTGGTCAAACAATAAGGAAAAAGCATATGATGACGGTTTCCAGGAAGAGCGCGGCAGGGGCAGCGGTGCTTGTCATAACAGTGGCGGCAGTATTTATGGCAACCGGTTGTGAGCCGCTCTTTTTCCAGCACAGCATTTTTCTAACCACACTGCAGGACGGAGATGAGGTGTGGGGGATCGTCAAGCTGGTGGCCGAAGTGAGCGGCAAGGATGTGTCAAGCGTTACGTTTTACTGTGATACGGTTGATGAAGACCATGTGCTGGGTGCAGGAACGCTTGAAGGCAGCTCACACTATACGGTGGACTGGTACACGCAGGAAGGCGCCCAGGGAGAGCATGCGGTGTATGCGGTTGTCCGCTATGGGGATGGCGAATCGCTGCAGGACTCGGTTAGAGTCACTGTAGATAACCCCACCCGTGCTGATTCAATACCTGCAGATACCGTCAAGCTGACCCCGGAAAACGATCCGGCGCCGCCGCAGCTTATGCCGGAATTCAAGGACTATTGGCACGACCCTGTTCCCCTTGAAGGGCCCATCAATACTGCAGGTGCAGAGGATTCACCGTTTATCACTCCGGACGGCGGTACGTTCTATTTCTGGTTCAAAGGGGACGTAACCATGGATGTGCATGATGAGGTGTATGACCCGGCCTCGGGCATATACTGGGCGCAAAAAGTCGACGGACAGTGGCAGGAACCTGAAAAGGTCAACCTGCAGTACTATGATCAGCTCTCCCTTGACGGGGCCCACACGGTGCGTGGCAACACTATGTGGTTTGCCTCGGTACGTGAAGGCAACTACCGGGATATCGATATTTGGACGGCCACGCTCGCAGACGGCAGATGGTCTAACTGGACAAATGCCGGCAAAAAGCTGAATCTGGAATATGAAATCGGCGAACTGCACGTCAGTGCGGACGGCAGCGAACTCTATTTTGATTCATCAAGGGCCGGCGGTAAGGGCGGCAAGGATATATGGGTTACGAGGAAGGTAGGAGGCGAGTGGCAGGATCCGGAGAGCATCACCATCGTCAACACAGAGTTGATGGAGGGCTGGCCATATGTCTCTGAAGACGGCCGTGAGCTCTGGTTCACCCGGGCAACACCCGGCCCGGAAATCTACCGGTCATTCAAGGTGAACGGACAGTGGCAGGAGCCGCAAAAGGTCATTGCCCCGATGGCGGGCGAGCCGACGCTGGATAACGAAGGCAATATCTATTTTGCTCACCATTGGTGGAATTCGGCAGAAAACCGGGCTAACGAGGCTGATTTTTATGTCTGTTACCGCAGGTGATGATTTTCCTCTCTGACGCCGTATCCTTTTTTATACATCATGGGCGGCTTGCACCGCCCTGGCACTCGAACCGACTGTTCCCATCGGTTGAACTGATAAAATCAAAGGCGACGCTGTACTATGCCGCTTAATTTCGGTTAAGCCGCCAGTCGTATTTCTGATAATCAACCCCTAAGTCATTTGCATAGACCTTTAAGAATTCTTTATCCCCCGGGTCATAAACGAATTCAGCCAGTCGGCGCAAGCGTTCAGCTTCATCTTTGCCAAAATTTTTTCCGTACCAGAGAAAGACTCGAGACAGACTCACCTTTTTGGCCTGCTTGTCAAGAATCAGACCGCCGCCGTTAAGAAACGTTTTGCCGGCCTGATTTAATTCTTCTTCAAGATTCTCAGCCGTATAAAGATCAATGGGCGGGCAGGACGATGAGGTGCAGACCAAGGCAAAATGAATTCTCGGATCTACATGCTCCAAAGAGAAAGAAAGACGAGGGTCCTTTTTACTTTTGAGGATTGCCGGATCAAAGTTTTGCAGACTGCGTGCAGCCCGGACATACGCGGCATACAGGTTTATCTCTACCCTGTCACTTGTGCAACATTGTGCGGACACCCCGCTGGATCCTGCCTGCAGGGTTGTCTATTCTGTCAATTAAGGTGTAAATATGGCTTGCTGCAGCGCGTTCCTCAAGGCGGTGTAAACCTTTGCATATATTCCGGATGTCTTGGACTCCCGTGGCCCGGCAACATTCAGTATTGTGGGCCTAATTTGCTGTAGCCAGACTTTTATAAGCTTGCCTGCTGCACTATTGCTGTGCTCATTAAAGTCAACCACCAAACACGATTTTTCATGTTCACTGGCCAGATAGGCTGTAAGGGCTGTGCCGCCTGTTGGTGTGCCCTCAGTGAAGATCAGCGTTGCATCAGCATCTTCTATGTTCTTCTTTGTTCGGACATCGTAATCTTCTGTGTTCAACTCGGTCAGCCGGTCATATTTCTGATCAATCGGCCCATCTTCTGCCAGTCTGCCTTTAGGAATAGAGCCGCCGTAGTCAATGCCGAGTTCAAGGGCTACGTCCAATGCAGCCCTGTCAGCACCTGTTTGTCCACCCGAGATAATTTTCATTGGATTATTCTTACAATATGTTTACGGTTCATATAGGGTTTCTTCGCGATTCAAATACTTATGGATTTTATGTTCACCGCTAATAAAACTTAGGTGCGGTCTATTTATCCCCAAAGCCATAATAGCGCCCCATCCAGTAAGGTAGAATGAAATCCAGGCCGGTTGCCTCTTTGCGGCCCTCTTTGTCAAGCTCACCATCTCCTGTTTTATAGGGGTCTTTCTGCCAGATAAAATAACCGGTTGGTGCTCTCAGATGAACCGGTACTACATAGTCGCCGACATCTCCATAGCTCAGGACAAACGGCGGCGGGTAAAAATCCTGGTCGTAGAGCGGCGAGCTCCAGCTCCTCAGCGGCCTCAGAGACAGCTCCTGCAAACCCAGTAGGCCCTCTTCCAGTTTAGATTCATCGAGGGATGCAGCCGAATATAAAAAAATAAAGTGGGAATTTTTATGATCTTTTACATATTCCCATATATGCTTGGTCATATAGGCGGCAACCGTTTCTTTGCGTTCGGTATTGTTGTCCAGCAGGTGGATAGTAAAACTGCGGGCAAATCTGAGATTGTTGGAATAATAGCTGCCGCGCAGGCTGGAGCGATTAAACAGCGCATCAATATCACCGTCATTCAGAAAGAATGTTTTCTTAAATTCTTTGAGATATAATTGTTCAATGCGACTGAATTGATCGCTGTCAGGTCCTTCAAACGCTTCCAGGGCTGCCCGGTAGACTGCCAGCAGCTGTACTTTTAAAAGTCCCGCTACCCGGATAGCGGTTGTGCCGGTTTTATTGTTGTGGTCTTTGATTATAAAGCAGTTTTGCTCTAATCTTGCCCACAGCACATATATTATTTCCTTGATAATGTTCCTGATAGTTTGAACTTTTCGGTAATGCTGATCATTGTTTGGGTAGCTGTCAGGATCCAGTTCATATAAGGCAACTCCCAGACCGTAAAGTATGCCGGTCAACTGGTCTTTGGTTGCTTTGGTATAAAAGATAAATACGGGGTAATAAGCGCCTGGATTTCCTGCATCTTCAATATCATCCGGACTTTCATACACAAGTCCGGCCTCAATGCGGCTTTGCCAGGCCTCTGGGTAGCGCCATTTTTTAGACTGGTCTGCAGGAAAAGCACAACGGGCGATTACCCCCGGATAACCGCTTACGTGTGTGAGAATATGCAGCCCCCGGACCGTCTCAAACACAATATCTAAATCAGCTTCATCCGCTGTGATCAGGTAGCGGTACACCGCGGCTGCCAGATAAAATCCGGTGAAAAGGGCACTGTCACCACCGGTACCGTATAAGCTGGGATGATTGTCCTGTGTGTCGGCAAAGATGCCTTTCCAGATTATCCCGTTGACACTGTGATAGGCCTGATAGTTATCCTCGACAAAAACTGCCCGGTCATAAAGATCACGGGCGGTTACAGCCGTGGGGTCTGCTTCCAGCAGATAGCTCAGGTCCCAGGGTGAGTCCTGCGCGGCCGCATTCAGCTCTGCAGCAACAGCAGCGCTGTAGAGCATCCAAATGAACAGATAAAGACGAACTGTTTTACCCATATTTTTTATAAGCAAAAAAGTTATAGAACCTAATAAGTTATCTCATTACTTTTTTATAGTTTACATAGCATACTATGAGTCCTGAAAACTACAGAGATAATGATTGAAATGCCGCAATCCATCTGGTACAACATGAAAAGCATACTATTACTATACCATTTTTTTACTCATACCAACAGAATGGGGGGATAGTGCCGACCAATATCGAGTCGTTTGAAAAAGAGACTATTGAAACCATCGAACAACGGTTTGAAAGCCTGTGGAATTGTGTTACCCAAAGGGGTATCGATCGTGAGCTGCTCATTCGCCGCAGCCTGCTCTCACCGGCAACGTGCTGCCTGATAAATCCTGACCTTGAACTTACAGTGGAAAAGTCCTTTGTGCTGACACGTACCTTATCCGGCAGATTGCGACAGAAGTATGACCTGGTTTGATTCACCAGCCTTTTGTGCGTATCCTCAATAATAATTGCCTTCATCAACAACACACTGCTTGCTGGTCGAATTTATAGCTGTGTTTATCAAGGGTAGCAGAATAATGTTAAAAAAATTCTAAAATGTGCCGATTTACCCAAGAGTAGCACAGCAAAAGCAAAAAAACATAATAACATTTTTAAACAGCGCCCTGAATCACGCGCTTTTATCAAGAAACATTTTATGTTACAATTATTGAATAAAAATACATCCCCGGCATACCTCTCACGCAAAGGTGTGTGTCAGTGTATTCCTTTTTTTCGTTCCGGTGTAACCACTATGTGGTGAAAGATTTAAGAGCATGGATCGCCCGATAAGAATACTTTTTATTAAACCCTACATAGACACACCAAACCAGGCCATAGAAATTCCGATGGGACTGTTGTATCTGTCAGCTTATCTTCGCCAGCAACTTGGCGACCAGGCAGTTATTGAAATTCTGGATCTCAGGTTTGGAAAGGACAAAAAAGCAATAATTACCCAGAAATTTGCAGAATTCAAACCTGATGTAATCGGCATCGGGATGCTGTCATTTGAGGACAGTTTCCTGGAGGAGTATTTTGATACTATTCGGCAGAAGGCCCTTCAGGCTAAAATCATTGTTGGCGGACCATATGGTACCTATAATTATGCTGATGCGCTCACAACCTATGATATTGAGTGTGCAGTAGCCGGCGAAGGTGAGCGTGTTATGGCAAACCTTATACGCTGTTTTATGAAGGGCGCTGATATCAGCGGTGTTAAAGGTATAGCCTACCGGAACGGTGAAGAGGTAATCTGTAATGAGCGTGAAGACTACATAGAAGACCTCGATTTACTGCCAGTGCCCGCCTATGACTTGATTGATTTTAAACGCTACTGGCGACCTTATAAATTTCAAATGAATGTTGTTCTTGCTGAAAAAAGATATGCCCTGATTATCAGTTCCCGGGCCTGTCCTTATAAGTGTCTTTACTGCCACGGCATTTTTGGATCAAAGCTGCGCAAACGCAGCCCTGAACATTTTGTGTCTGAGATTAAAATGCTGTACGACAAGTATGGAATTCGCGAATTTCAAATCGTAGATGATGTGTTCAATCTGGATCGCAAGAGATTGCACGCAATCATGCATCAAATCATAGAGAGCAAGCTGAAGATTAAAATTGCTTTTCCCAACGGTCTCAGAGGAGATGTGCTGGAAGAGGAAGATCTACTGCTAATGAAAAAGGCCGGAGTGTACATGGTTACGGTTGCAATTGAGTCGGCAACACCTCGCATACAGAAAATGATTAAAAAAGATCTGAATATTGAAAAGGTCATGAAAAGAATTGCATTTGCCAATAAAATCGGGCTGATCACCCGGGGTTTTTTCATGATCGGATTTCCGGGTGAAACGGTTGAGGAAATGAAAGCTACCGTCAGACTGGCTGCCGAATCAAAGCTTGATATGGCTGCTTTTTCTATTGTTGTTCCTTTTCCCGGAACCGGGCTATATGAGCTGACGAAAAACATGTACAAGGATTTTGACATTGATAAATGTTTTGCACGCTATTATGGAAAATCATTCTATGAGGCCCTAACCGGCTATAATACCGAAAAATTACGTAAATATGCTCATCTACGATTTTACAGTCCGTTGCGGCTTGCCCGACTTTTTTATAAGGTTCCGCACAAAATTGCTTTCATGTACAAGTGGTTTTGTGCCGGGTTGGGTGTTTTGAAAGTGTAAGCCTCTCAGTACCTGCCTTTTTTCATTCTCACTCATTATTATAGACAACCGTATACCATAACATGCAGGTCGTGTGCATATATACAGGGATGCTCATATTTTTTTAAATTTATGTTCTAATATGTCGATAAAAGAATTACTGAAACGATAATTTTCATATTTTTGATGTAAAAACAAACAGATAAGAGAAAGGCCTGTTGATGACAACCCTAAAAAATGATCTTGGGACCATAACAGAGATTGCAAAAAAGGTGATTTTAAAAATGGGCCAGAAGGAGGTTCCGCTGGTCCCTGAAAACTATCATGTCTGGTTTGACTATTTTACCGGGGCCAACCAAGAATTAACCACGGATATAGAGAATGTCATAGCGGCCGGAAAGGCCTTTGACAGCAGCCTCAATGAAGAACTCTACAACAAATATTGTGGCAGCGAAAAAGAGAAGGAATTAATGCTACAGGTTCAAAAAGAGACTCAGAACATACTTAAAAATATTTTCGATGAAGTCTTAAGCACAAACAGCATTACTTCGGAATATGTTGAAAAACTGGAAGCATATTCTCAGCAGCTCAATAATGCTGATGAGCTGTCGCATGTGCAGCATGTACTCAAAGAGATTATCAGTGATACGGATAAAATGGCAGAGTCGAGCAGAATCTTCAGAGATCGGCTTGAAGAAGCCGACAAACAGGCGCAAGCTCTGCGGCACCGGCTTGAGAAAACAGAACGGGAGACTTTAATCGATCCGTTGACTGAACTGCACAACCGCAAGTCACTTCAAGAAAAGCTGAAGGAACTCTTTGATGATTTCTCCCAGAACGGAAATGCTTTTACAGGTATTATGCTGGATATTGATTTTTTCAAAAAAATTAATGATACCTATGGACACAAAATCGGTGATGATGTTTTGAAGATCGTTGCCTCAACACTGTTTGAGACAGTCAAAGGCATGGATTTTCCGGCACGATATGGGGGAGAGGAGTTTGTTGTGTTGCTGCCGGCAACCTTACTTGATAATGCCTGTACCGTGGCCGAACATCTCAGGAAAAACATATCGCAAAAAAAGCTTAAGCTTGTAAAAACCGGAGAAAAAATAGGAAACATTACCGTTAGTGCGGGGGTAGCCGAAATCCAGACCGGGGATACGATCGAAGATTTTTTGGTGCGCGCGGATAAGGCGCTTTATCTGGCAAAAAACTCGGGCCGCAACAATGTTAAATCAGAAAAAGACCTAACGTAACGAACCTGCCTTTGCTTTTTAGGTCTACAAGATCACTTCCTAGTTGACGATTAAAAGATCAGCAGCCGGAATCCACAGGCTGTTTTCAGCGCTATCGTTACAGCACAGCCCTAGGGATTCCAGCGCACTGTCAAACTTGACCAGAACGCTGCGTTCATTATTAAAGCGTTCGTATTTACAGCAAGTAAAAGGGTCCTGAACCACAACGCCCTGAACACCAATCAATTTCCAATAATTTTTTTTCGGATCACAGCCAGGTGGTGCTGTTTTTGTGCCGTGAAAGGTGTCAAGTTTTACTCTGCTGCCAACCTTCATAATGAGTAAGCCTATTCTTTAAGATTGAAATTATTGTAAAGGAATTCTACTTTGTCGGACAGTAATTGCAAGTATGAAAAAAGCTTTTTTTGTGTTTGTGGACTTGAGCTGTAATATGATAGGAATGATGTTATACAGAAACAGTCCAAGCCGATCACATGGTTTTACTATTTAAAATAAACAGAGCATATTGGTGTAACATTTTTGAACTGTTTAGCCATTATTATTCATGGGCTTTGTAAAAATCACATCCGGACGACTAAGAGGCCGCAGAGTCAGGACCCCGGCGGGCGGTGAAACCCGGCCGCTGCTGACCCGCGTGCGTAAAAGTCTTGCAGATATCCTGAGACCAAAGCTGAGCGGTGTGTATGTGCTTGATCTGTTCGGGGGCTCCGGGGCTATTGTGTTTGAGCTGCTTTCTAATGGTGCCTGCAAAGCCGCAGTGGTTGAGATAAATCCCCAAGTAGCTGAACTTATTAGACAAAATGCTGGGGATCTGGGGTTAGCGGCTGATGTGGAGGTAGTGCATGCAGACGGTATTGCTGCAGTCGGCATGCTTGCGGACCGGACTGACCTATTCGATATTATCGTAGTTGCACCACCATATGGACAAGACCTTCAGCGCAAGGCTCTGGAAGCCCTGTCCAGCGGGGCTATTTTGTCAGAGGATGGTGTTATTATTGTCCAGCGCGAAGAGGGTGAGCCTACAGTCGATGTTTTAGGCACACTGCAGCGTGTACAAACCAGGGCATACAGCCGCACGGTATTTGATTTTTATACATCAAAGAAAATGAGTTGACTGTTCAGCAATGAAGATTTTAATTGACAAAAAAACTAAGAATATACTAGTGTTATTACCTTCACAGCATGTAACTAGTTAAAATTTGTTATAAAATAAAAACAGAGGTTGCCAGGCATGAAGAAAGTAAAAAAAGTATCTTTGAAACAGCTTAAGACCATAGGTGTCATAGGTGCAGGACAAATGGGCAAAGGTATTGCCCAAGTATGCGCCCAGTCAGGCTACAATGTTATCGTAGTTGAGCCTTATGAGGCCATGCTGCAGAAATCCCAAAAAGACTTACATAAAAACATTGCCCGTGCAGAGGAACTTGGTAAAATTAAAAAGAAAGAAAAAGAAAGTATTTTATCGCATCTGCGATATGAAAAAGAGCTTGAGAGTCTTGCCGAAGCAGACTATGTGATCGAGGCTGCTGTTGAGAGTGAGGCTGTGAAAGTCGATATCTTTTCCCGTCTGGATAAAATCTGTGCCCCGCACGTGATTCTTACCACCAACACCAGCTCCGTGCGTCTGGGCAAGCTGGCCAGTGCTACCCAGCGACCGGATAAAATTTTGGGAATGCATTTTATGTATCCGGCCCAGAAGATGAAGCTGCTTGAGATTATAACGACACCGGCAACTTCAGACGAGAGCTACCAGATTGTCAAAGAACTGGCAATAAAGATGGGCAAAACACCAATCACTGTTTCTGACAGCCCCTGTTTCGTCACCAGTCGGCTTATTCAGACCCTTATCAATGAAGCTATCTTTTGTCTCTATCAGGGGGTATCCTCCAAAGAGGAGATTGATACAGCTTTGAAGCTGGGCATGAATCACCCCATGGGTCCTCTGGAATTGGCAGATTTTATCGGACTTGACGTTGTGCTTGCCATGCAGCAGGCCCTGTATAACGGCTTTCAGGATCAAAAATACAGGCCCTGTCCCCTGCTCATGAGCCTTGTAGAGGTAGGGCATCTGGGCAGGAAAACGGGCCGGGGCTTTTATACCTATAATCAGGACGGCAGTAAAAAGGCGGATTGATAAACGATAACAATCTTCTTATAAACTTTGTACTGTAAACAGGTTACGAGGAATGTCCGGTTTTTTAAAGAATACACTTTTTCCATCAGTTGTGCTTGCCCTGGCAGTGCTGGGCTGTTTTGCAACCGATTTTGTTTTTGGGGCCGAGGATGAAGAGTCCGGTAGCGAAACAGTTACGTATGCTGACGGTCTTGTGAGTGTCGCCGCTAAGCAAATGAGACCCGAGGACCTCATGAAAGAAATCGGGGAAAAGTGCGGCATTAAAATCGTTGTTGTCGGTGAGGTGTTTTCCGAGGTCCCCCTAAGCATACAGTTTCAGAATATGCCGGTACGTAAAGCTATTGAGCGGGTTTTGAGACGGGCCGGCATATCAAACTATCTCATACATTTTGGTAAAGGGGATAACGGCAACAAGGTAGTAGAGCTTGACCTGATCGGAAAAAAGGGGGGCGAAAAGTACCTGACCCAGGGAGCCGCGCTAAAGCCGCCGACGAAGAAAAAGGAAAAAAAGAGTTCTGCCAGCAGGCGCAAAAGGAAAATGCCTATAAAGGAAAACCTGGACATGTTTGAGGCCGAGAAAATCCAGGAAAATTTTCTCAGTATCATGGATGAAGTATTAAATGCCCAACTGGAAGACGGGGAAGAACCCGATCCGGCAGAAATTCTCAGGCTTTTTAAGGAAGTCGTACCGCCTGAAATGAAGGAACAGATTCCACCTGAAGTGCTGGAAGAGCTCGAAAAGCTTGAATAGCGAGTAATAAAATTATGGACTTTCCATAAGCCCGATTTTTTACTTAAGACGCGGGTTGCCGCCGTTTACCCACCAGTCGCTTTTATCATTAAACCACCAGTGGGTGGAATCGGTTTCAAGTATTTGCCGGGCAAGTGTCTTGGCACTATCGGTCTTCAGCCGCTTTAAGGCATAGGCAATCCACTCGTCTGCATACTTGTTTCCCAGGTCTTTATGCTCTTTGAGCATCAGAAGCAAATCCAGCTGATCAGCATCATTGGCAAGCAATGCCTCTTTTGACTCACCTTTATTGAATTCATCCAGGATTTTTTCTATATCATCGCCAAACGGCAAGGTTTTGGTTAAATCACGAACAGCTTTTTCCTCGTTAATGGTTACGTATTTTTTATTCATATAATTGAGATCGCCGGTTCTGGCTTCGTGAAGGTCATGCAGAAGACACATCTTCAGCAGTTTGTTTTCGTTAACACTTTCGTCAAGCTGTGCCAGGGCATACCCGATGCATACAACCCTAAAGGCATGCTCGGCCACAGACTCATTCCCGGACCCCAAAAACTGAAAGCCCGTGCGCGGTGTTCTTTTCAGCATTCCGACTTCGAATAAAAAGTTTGCGATGTTCTGCATTATATTTTCCTTAATAAATAAAACGTATTCAGCTCATTAAAAATTTTTCCATAAAGGAATCAATGGCACCATCAAGTACAGCCTCAACGTTACCGACTTCAAGTCCGGTGCGGTGGTCCTTAACCATGCGGTATGGTTGCAGTATATATGACCTGATCTGACTTCCCCACGCTATTTGCTTTTTGGAAGCATGAACCTTTTCAATTTCTTTTTCCCGTTCCTTGATTTCCAGTTCATAGAGGCGGGCCTTCAGGATTTTTAGAGCCAGGGCTCTGTTCATGTGTTGTGATCGCTCATTTTGACACTGAACTATGATACCTGAGGGAAGATGTGCAATGCGTACAGCAGAGTCTGTTTTGTTCACATGCTGCCCCCCGGCACCGCTTGATCGGTAGGTATCTACCCTTAAATCTTTTTCTTCGATGGTAATTTCAATGTCATCCTCTATATCTGGATAGACAAATACAGAGGCAAACGAGGTATGTCGCCGGGCGCCGGCATCAAAAGGCGAGATGCGCACAAGGCGGTGAACGCCTATTTCGGCCTTCAGGTAGCCGTAGGCATAATCACCGTTCACGGTAAAGGTAACGCTTTTAATGCCGGCCTCTTCACCTGCCAGGATATCAAAAATTGAGGATGTAAACCCTCGACGTTCAGCCCAGCGAAGGTACAACCTGAGCAGCATATTGGCCCAATCCTGGGCTTCGGTGCCGCCTGCACCGGCATTAATGCTGACAATGGCGTCATTAAAGTCATTCTGCCCGCCAAGCATTTTTTTAAATTCGAGGTCATTAACTTTAATTTCCAGCTGTTCGGTGGTGGCCTGAAGCTCTGCTTCAAGTTCTTGGCTGTCTGTTTCCTCCCGGGCAAGTTCCAGCAGCACATGGCAATCCTCTACCTCTTTTTCAAGGCTGTCCCAGAGGCTCAGAACACTTTCGATGGTTTTGCGTTGTTTGGTAACTTTTTTAGCTTCACGAGTATCTTTCCAGAAGTCAGGACTTGAAATTTTTTTATCAAGCTCTGTCATGTACTTCTTTTTGTCGGCTATTTCAAAGATAACCTCGTATGGCTTCTATTCTTTTCTCCAGTGCGCTTGTTTTTTCTTCCCATTGACTAACCATGATACTATAGCCTCCATTGTATATTAGTAATCAGGTTTTTATCCTGCTGTTTTTGTCTCAGGACTTCTTTCTTTTAACCCGTGCCGCAAAGATATAGCCGCATCCCATAGTACAACACAAAAGAGCGAAGATATCTCCATAAAGGCTGTAAAACGTCTGTTTCTCACTACAGTATATAATAGCAGGTAGTACCTCTTCAGTAAAGAGTTTGCTTTGCTTGAGGATTGTACCTGTTGGATGTACATATGCACTAATACCGGTATTGGCAGCACGTACAACATAACGTTTGTTTTCAACTGCACGCATCACCGACATGGACAGATGCTGCTCAGGGGCGCTTGTGCGGCCGAACCAGGCATCATTGGTAATATTTACAATAAAATGGGCACCTTTCTTGACAAATTTTCGTACCAGGTCAGGGAAAATTATCTCATAACAAATAAGAGTTGCAAAATCACATGCAGGCACTGGTAATGTGATGTTTTTTATAGTAGAGCCGGGACTGAAATCTCCAATACCAGCCACCATTTTATTAATGAAAGGAAATAATTCCTTTAAGGGAACATACTCACCATAAGGCACAAGATGAACTTTATCATATTTACCCTCAATTTTGTTGGCAGGAGAGATAAGAAATGCGCTGTTATAATATTTGGTAGTATCAAGAAACGGCTCCCAGGAAGGACTCCCAAAAAGCAGATAGGCACCGCTATCTTTTACGGTAGCTTCTACAACTTTTGTATACGTTTCTTCTGATTGGTAGAAGAACGGGGTAGCCGATTCCGGCCATACTACCAGATCAGGGCGGTCGAGGCGGCTTGCCAGGGTTAACCTGCGGTAGGTCGCCATTGTTTCATCAAGATAGGCGGGGCTCCACTTCAAGTCCTGCGGGATATTCGGCTGTATTATGGTAACTGCAATAGAATTTCCCTGCGGTGTTTGATATGTCTGTAGCCTTTTATAGCCATAAGCGCAGGTTACAGCTACAGCCAGGACGGTAAAAGCCAGCTCGGCATACGGCAGTCTTTTTTTCGTGAGCAGACTGTGCAGGCAGGTAAAAATACTGCAATTTGTCAGAACAATAAGAAAGCTTATACCGTAGACACCGGTAACGTCGGCAGCCTGTATCATAGGGAGTACCTGAAACTGGGAATACCCCAGGTTTTCCCAGGGGAATCCCGTCAGGATCCATGATTTAATATATTCACTGGCGGTCCATAAAAAAGGCAGTGTAAGGGTAAAGCCGATTTTGAGAATCATCTGAACATAACAGCACAGGTAAACAGGTATAGCGATGAAAAGGCTTAAAAATATCGAAAAAAGAATCAGTATACCTATAGAAAGTACAACAGGAAGGTTGCCATACTGTGTCATAGACACAGTAACCCAGTATATCAGTCCGCATTGAAATATAGAGCCGCTCAAGCATCCAAGTAAGAATCCCTGTACAGGGTCTTTTTTATGGGCAGCAGCAAGCAGGGGGACAAGGCATATCCATCCGAGCCACTGTATATTAGGGCTGGGAAAAATAAGTATAAGCAACACACCTGAAAAAGCAGCCAGGATAAAATCTTTTTTGTTCATAATTAATATTTGGTTCTTTTAAGTCGGCTGTTGAGTTCACTCATGTTACTAAAACACTGCATGCTGTCCGGACACTTTGGGATAGTTATTGACTTACCTATTGAATTGTATAATGTTTATATAATCTCTTAACAGAATAGAACTGTATCTGAGATTGTCTTAATAGTATCTTACTGGATTTCATTATGAATAAGCCTTGGCATAAGTTTTATGACCCCAATGTGCCTCACACGCTGGTCTATGAGGACTATCTTATCCCCGACCTTATTGAAAAAGCAGCCCATAGCTTACCAGACCGCAAGGCCCTGATATTCATGGACTTTAGTATGACGTATGCTCAGCTTTGGAAAGCTGTCGAGCAGTTTACCCGGGCCCTGCTGCATCTTGGGGTCACAAGAGGTGAACGCGTACTGATTTTTATGCCCAACTGCCCTCAATTTATTATTGCTTATTATGCTGCTTTGCGAGCCGGAGCAATTATTGTTCCCGCAAATCCTCTGTATGGAGAGCAAGAGCTTGCCTACCAGTTACACGATGCAGGGGCCCAAACTCTCATAACCCTGGATGTTGTTTTCTCACGGGTGAAAAAGCTGTTGTCAGATAAACAGCTCCAAAGGGTCATTATCGGTAGAATCCAGGATTATCTGCCGACATTAAAGAGATTTATTTACCGTATTCTGAAACAAAAGAAAACAGATAATATTGGCAGTGATGGAAAAAACGGCGTGTTCTTCTTTCATAAACTGCTAAAAAAAAGATACGATCAGCCTGGACTTCCGGTTGTTGACATTGATGACGTAGCTGTTTTGCAGTATACCGGCGGCACAACCGGGGTTATCAAAGGCGCTATGCTGAGCCACAGAAATATTGTATACAACCTCCAGCAGATGAGACGCTATTATCATACAATAAAGGATGGAAAGGATATTTTTGTCTCGGTTTTGCCTTTTTTTCATTCATACGGCATGGCGCTTGCGATGAATATGCCGCTTGCCGCAGGTGCAACCCTGCTTGTTTTTCCTCAGTTTCAGGCCGGAGATATTCTAAAAGCAGTTGTGCGTTACAAAGCAACTGCTTTTCCCGGTATCCCGAGTATATACAGTGTATTGTGCTCGTATAAAGACATAAAAAAGTATGATATTTCAAGCATACGTTGCTGTATTTCCGGTGCGGCTCCGCTTCCTGTTGCAGTTCTGCAGGAATTTGAAAAACTCACCGGCGGAATAATTCTTGAGGGTTACGGTTTATCTGAGTCCTCACCGGTTACCCACTGCAATGCAGTGTGCGGACAGCGCAAGGTAGGCAGCATCGGAGTTCCTATGCCGGATACCGATTGCAAGATTGTTGATGCAGAAACGGCTGAAGAGCTTCCGCTCGGGGAGGTAGGCGAACTCTGCATCAAAGGCCCCCAGGTAATGCAGGGCTATTGGCACAAAGATGAAGAAACCCGTATTGCCCTCGGGGACGGCTGGCTTTTTACCGGTGATATAGCCCGGATGGATGAAGACGGCTATTTTTATATCATTGAAAGAAAAAAGGATATGATTATCTCCGAGGGGTTTAACATTTACCCTCGTGAAGTTGAAGAGGTTCTGCTGCACCATCCCGCGGTTGCTGATGCGGCGGTTATCGGCGTGCCTGACAAGCTTCGGGGTGAGAGAGTGCTGGCCTATGTTGTTTTACGTGAGGGACAAAAAGCAGCTCCGGACGAGATTATAAAATTTTGCCGGGAAAACCTGGTTAAATACAAAGTACCCAAAAAGATTATTCAAAGAGACAGCATTCCTACAAATATTGCCGGTAAAAAACTGCGCAGAATTTTAAAACAGGAAGCTGCCGAGAGCGGCGTCCCCAAAGAGTAAAATAAGAGATAGCGCATTGCCCCTCCCTTGAGGCCAGTTCTGAATTGCGTTTTTAGTCCTATTGTTATAATCTGCTAGGGGTCTTTTTGCGGTATGTGCTTTTGAGGGATGTGATATAAAACACCTTTTCAGCAGTTACTATAAAGCAATTGGAGTACTATGAAGATACGGCATCAAAAAACTTTGGGACTGATTGTAGGGAGTATACTTCTGGTAATGCTTGCCCGGCCGACCCTGTGGTCATTAATAACGGGAGGCATATTTGTTATTACCGGTGAACTGGTTCGTATCTGGGCTGCCGGCCACCTCACCAGGATGCAGAAGCTTACTACCTCAGGACCGTATGCGTATGTGCGGGACCCCCTTTATATAGGCAGGCTTTTTTTGATTGTGGGTTTGTGCATCATGGGCTGGGGATACAGCCTGCTTATGCTGCCGGTGGCACTGGGAGTGTTTTTTCTGAACTATATTCCCCGCAAACACAAAAAAGAAATGACAAGACTTGAGGTCCTTTTCGGTGACGAGTATAAAAATTATGCTGCCTATGTCAGAAGCCTTATGCCACGCATGAGGCCATATCCGCACGCGGATAAACATTCGTGGAGCTTTACACTCATGTGGCGTGAAAACCGGGAGCAGTATTTCTTGCTGATCATACTTGCCATTTGTATTGCCCTGATTGTTCGTTTTAACGGCCTATGATGAATGTAAAATCATATCTTAGCAGTTGTACTGATGCCGGAAAAATTAAAAGTAGTAAATCATTATGTCACATGCTAGTATCATTAAAAACGTTACTGTATTACCTAAAGCAGCAGCTGGTCATAAATACCTTGTCCTTGTGAATGTTGCGGTATGGCAGCACCCGACATAGGTATTGCGCAGTCAGTTATTCGTACTTCAGCATATACATCCTGCAAGGATAGACACGATATGAAAGCCGTTTTTTTACGCAGAAGCACTGCCCTTATCAGTTGTCTTATATGGGCAGTGCTTATTTTTGTGCCCGGTCATTACGCAGAGGCTGAGGAAAGGCAGGGTATCGTAAAAAGGGTATATAATGGAAAGTCAATAAAATTAAGAGATGGTACTAAAATAAAATATATTGGACTCAGTGTTCCTGATAAGAAGGGTAAACCCTTTTACAGAATGTGCAAAGAGGCCAACCGGAAGCTTGTTGCACAAAAGCTCATCACCATAAAACCAGACACGTTAGAAAGAACGGATACCCAGGAAAAGATCTGGGCTTATGTATTTGCTGATAACGTGTTTGTGAATGCAGAACTGATCAAACAGGGCTATGCCCTTGTACATACTGTTGAACCCCATGAGCTTTATAAAAAATATTTCCAGTCGTTGCAGCGTGAAGCCCGTAGTAACAAGAGGGGTATCTGGGCATATGAAGATACCGATAATGAGCCCTATTATGTAGGCTCAAACCGTAAAAAAGAATTTCATCGGCCAGGATGCTTTCACGTAAAAAACATTGATTTTGATGACAAAACGTTGTTTCGATCAAAAGAGGAAGCCCTCACACGTGGTTTTATACAGGACTGGCGGTGCATCCCCTTGTTTAAAAGACCTGTCCAGGAAAACAAGTGATATAAAACATGTTTATTCAGCCTGTCGGGATGTATACCCCTGGTTAATATTGTTTTTAGCTGCCACGCTATAGGAACAATTAATAAGGCAGACCATGCATTACGAAAAAGCTGATCCATTAACACTCTCAACCGTACAAAACAGATATTGTCTGGTTTTTGTGTGTGCTGTGATAGGCATAAGGCTGCTGCTTATTTCCAAGGTTCCTCTGCTGGGGGCCGAAAGCTATTACTGGGAGTGGTCTAAGTATCCTGCCTGGGGCTATTTTGATCATCCGCCTGTGATAGCATTTCTGATCTATTGTTTTACCTGGATAGGCGGTGATTCGGTTTTTTTTGTAAAATTGAGTGCCCTGGTGCCGGGCATGTTAACCACGGTTATATTATATTACCTGGCAAAAGACATGTTCGGTAGAAGTACGGCTTGGATTGTCTGCTGTATCTTTCAGATTCTGCCCTTCTTTGCCGTGGTGAGCGTGTGTGCCATTCCTGATGCCCCGCTTGCTTTTTTTTGGCTGCTCACGGTCTATTGTGTCTGCCGGGCTACAATCCATAACAGGCCCGTGTTCTGGTATGCAGCCGGCGTCTCCTTTGGGCTGGCACTGTTAAGTAAATATCACGGCTTTTTGCTGGCCCCCTGTATATTCATATACCTTGCTCTGTCCCGGGATATGAACAGATGGCTTAAACGCAAAGAGCCCTATACGGCCCTTTGTATCGGGCTGCTCATTTTTCTGCCCAATATTGTCTGGAACGCCCGTTACGGCCTTACAACCTTCTCCTATCTGTTTGCCGAGCGGCATGGTTCAATTAATTTCTCCATCACGGGTCCCGTGGTTTTTCTGGGAGGTTTTCTTGCGTTGCTTTCTCCGCTTTTTGCCGTGCTGGTAGTGCGTCTTTTGCCGCACATGAAACGTGCAGCATTGACTGACAGGGACAACCGTTATCTATTATTGCTTGCAACGGCTCTTGTTCCTATAATTTTTTTCGGACTGTTGAGTCCCCTGATCGATGTCGGTGCTCACTGGCCGGCCATAGGATATACAACCCTTTGCCTTGCCGCGCTCTCTATGCTTATGGCATCCCGGACCCCCAAGGGCCCCTCTCTACAACAGACGTTTCCGGTGGTCAGTATAGCTTTCTCGCTGGTGCTGGTTTTATGTGCCTATCTGGTTCCACTGCTGCTTATGGCAGAGGCGGTTCCAGCAAAAATGAATTTTGCCGACCGATCATATGCCGTGCGTATTAAAGAACTACATGGATGGAAGGAGCTCGGCAGGCACATTGATGAGCACATGGCTGCAATGCCGGAGCCGGATCAAACCTTTATCATCACACATGCTTACCGCCTGGCAAGCCAGGTCAGATTTCTTACCGGCTCACAGTATATTACCGGTATAACCGGTCATAAATCTCCCCACCAGTACGGTATCTGGGATAAGACGCGCAGACTTAAGGAGTGGGATGCTCTTTTTGTAGATAAGGAAGACGATCATAAGGACAGAAAAATTTTAGAAAAGTTGTTTTCCCGGGTTGGTCCGGCTGAACCGGTGAACATTACGAAAGATAAAGAGGTTATACGCACTTTTTATATTATCAAGTGTTATGGCTATACGCCTGCACCACAGACAGAAAAATGAGTTCACGCAACGAACAAACAGCAAAACAGTTACACGAGCCCCAATTTCGCAAAAGAAACGCAACCAAGGCAGATGTTCGTGTCGAGCGCCGCAATGGTATATTGGTGTTGGTTAAGGATTACAGTTCGAGTAATCCTCTCTTACGTTATACGTATGGGCGATACACATTGCAGCGTGAAGCCAGGGCTTATGCATGTCTGGCAGGAATCACCGGCATACCCAGGTTTTTAGGATTTAATGGTAAAGATGTTTTAGAGGTTGAGTATATTCACGGAAAGCCCTTGAGTAAATTTAAGCCCGGCGAAGTGCCCACATCGGTTTTTGCTAAACTTGATCATATCTTAGTATTGATGCACAAACAGGGGATTGCCAATGGAGACCTGCATCGTTCCAATATCATACTGACAGACGATGGGGATGTATATGTTGTTGATTTTGCTTCTGCCGTATGGACGAATAATTTGATGCGGCCGGGGATCTTATTTCGCTTTTTCAGAGGACTTGACCATCATGCTGCTGCCCGTATGCGGGCACGCTATTTAAAGCTGACGAAGCCACGGGCGCGGGGAGTGTTTGGTCTTTTCTATTATTTGGGGAAGGTTTTTAAGTCTTTCAAAAAGAAGCTAAAGTTCAGGTAAGTGTAAGTTTACGTGAGCCCCTTGTTGTACGGGACTCATTTTCAACAGTGAAGGAGGCATTATGATTGACCGGTATTCACGGGAAATAATGAAAAAAATCTGGTCACCAGAGAACAGGTTTAAAACGTGGCTGGAAATAGAAGTGCGTGCCTGCGAGGCCCTGAATCAGCTGGGTCTTATTCCGGACACATCCCTTAAAAATATTCAGAAAAAGGCCGGCTTTGATGTCAAGCGCATTGATGAGATTGAAAAGGTTACCAAACATGACGTTATTGCCTTTACAACCTGTGTGGGAGAATATGTGGGGGAGGACTCCCGTTATATTCACTGGGGCCTGACCTCTTCTGATGTGCTTGATACCAGTTTTAGCATGCTGCTGAAAGAATCGGCACAGGTACTTCTGGATGATATAGATGTCTTGAGTACCGTCCTTAAAGAAAAGGCCTACCAATATAAAGACACGCTTATGATCGGCCGTAGCCACGGCATTCATGCCGAGCCCATTACCTTCGGGCTTAAGATAGCCCTGTGGTATGATGAAATGCAGCGCCAGAGGAACAGGATGCAGCAGGCAATGCAAACCGTAAGCGTGGGTAAAATCTCAGGTGCTGTGGGAACCTTTGCCCATAACCCGCCGTTTGTTGAGGAGTATGTATGTGAGAAGTGCGGCCTGAAGCCGGCACCCATATCAACCCAGGTTATCCAGCGGGATATCTATGCTGAATTTTTTACGACCCTGGCCCAGATCGGAGGCTCAATTGAAAAGTTTGCAGTTGAAATTCGGCATCTGCAGCGTACAGAGGTATCAGAGGTTTCGGAGTATTTTTCAGCGGGACAGAAAGGCTCTTCTGCAATGCCCCATAAAAAAAATCCTATCCTGTCTGAAAATGTATCCGGTCTGGCGCGTATTCTGCGTGCCAATGCCCTGGCTGCCATGGAGAACGTGGCCCTGTGGCATGAGCGTGATATCAGCCACTCATCGGTTGAGCGGATCATCGGACCTGACAGCACAACGGCTCTTGATTTCATGCTGGTGCGTTTCACCGGGCTCATGGAGAAGCTACTAGTATATCCCGAGAACATGCAGGTTAATCTGGAGAAGACCAGAGGGTTGTACTACTCCCAGAAGATCCTGCTCGAGTTGACCAGGCGCGGGGTGTCGCGCGAGGACAGCTATCATATGGTGCAGCGCAATGCGCTTGCCGCCTGGGATCAGCATAAGGACTTCAAGGCGATGATCATGCAGGATGCTGATGTAACCGCGCTTATCTCACCGGATGAAATTGAGCAGTTCTGCTCACCGGAGTTTTTTACCAAACATGTAGATGATATTTTTAAGCGAGTGTTTAATAGTGAACAGTGAACAGTGATTTGTGAATAGAGAATTATGAATAGTATTCCTCAAGCTTAGCGCTCCTCAAATTCCGCCTAAGCGGAATGCTCCTTAAGTAAAGTATTGTTCAGAAGCAATAATAATAACCCTAACAAAAAGGCATACTGTGAAACCGGCAGTCTTTCTCGATCGAGACGGGACCATAAACCGTGATGTGGGCTATGTAAATCACCCTGACCAGTTGGAGCTTATCCCCCGTTCAGCCGAAGCTATTCGTATGCTCAACAATGCAGAGCATCCCGTGGTGGTCATAACCAACCAGGCAGGCATTGCCAAGGGAATTTTTCGTGAAGAAGACTTGCCGACAGTTCATGAAGCTTTCGTGCAGATGCTTGCCGGAGAAGGGGCGCGGATTGACGGATTCTATTTCTGCCCGCATCATCCTGCAGGCACCGTTGAGAAGTTCACCCGCACCTGTGCGTGTCGTAAACCCGCACCAGGCCTGCTGCATCAGGCTGGCCGTGACATGAACATTGAACTTTCGCAAGCCTGGGTAGTTGGTGATAAAGCAAGTGACGTGCAGCTGGCCCACAATGTAGGTGCTACTGCAGTTATGGTTTTAACAGGCCACGGCAGCAGTCAGTGGCGTGAATACCCCTCCGCATGCACGGCCCCGCACCATGTGTGCAACAACCTGTATGAAGCGACCCAGTGGATATTAAACAGTAAACAGTGAATGGCAGTGAACTGTAGTATTACAAATAAAAAAGGGAGGGGGTAAAATGCAAGATCACATAAGGACTTAAAAGTATGGCAAAGGAGTATAGAACTTGTTGTTGAAATATATAAAACAACTAGGGGGGGCCGGATGAAGAACTTTATGGGCTTACAAGTCAGATCAGAAGACCTGTAATTTCTATTCCTTCTAACATTTCAGAGGGTGCAGCGAGAAGGTCCGAGAAAGAATTTATCCATTTCCTCTATGTTGCTTTGGGTTCAGTATCTGAGTTGGAAACACCGTAATAATATCAGAACGTTTTGGGTATCTTAGCAATAATCACCCTGTGATTGATAAGATTCTAACCATAAAAAAGATGCTGAGTGGTTTAATTGCCTCACTGAAGAGAAAGATTACATAAAAGGATTATTACGTACAGTTTACTATTCACAAATCAAAATGAATATTTTGATTATAAGATTAAGTGCTATCGGGGATGTGGTGCATGCGATGGCTGCTGCTGCCGCCCTTCGTCAACATTTGCCCGGCTGCACTCTTACCTGGGTTGTTGAAGAGGCTGCTGCAGACATATTACGGGGCTTTCCCGGCCTTGACCGGGTTATTGTTTCACGGCGCAAGAGGTGGCTCAGGGACCTCATGCAATTTCGGATCATCCGTGCAATAGGACAGATGCGGACATTTATCCGTGACCTGCGCCGGGATCGCTACGACATGGTTCTGGACTTCCAGGGGCTTTTCAAGAGCGGTGTTGTTGTGGGGTTTTCCCGGGGTACACGTAAGCGCGGTTATAAAAATGCCCGGGAGGCAAGTACGATTTTCTATACCGAAACCGCGCCTGCTACCGTGTTTTACGACCATGCAATTAAGCGTCACATGGATCTTATTACCGGTCTCGGTGTGCCGGAAACACTGCCGGACTTTGTCCTTGTTTTTACCGATGAGGATCGACAGCATATTAACACATTTCTTGCAGATCACTCTATTGATGCTTCCCGTCCCCTGGTATGCCTGCACCCCTCAACAAAATGGCCTACCAAACTGTGGTCCGCTGAAAAAGCAGCAGAGTTGTGCAACAGGCTGCAGCAGCATGAAACCGGCTGCCGGGTGTTGCTTGCAGGCGGGCCTGAAGAAAAAAAGTACTTGGATGAAATTGAAAGGCTGACAGGAGGTGAGGCCAAAAACCTGGCAGGCAGGACCAGCCTGTGGCAGCTCGCCTGCTTGATTGAGCGGTCACGCCTGTTGATAACCACGGACTCCGGCCCTATGCATGTGGCCTGCGCCTCAGGCACACCGGTCGTGGCCTTGTTCGGCCCCACAGCTCCCTGGCGTACGGGCCCTTTCGGAAAGCACCATAGTGTGGTCAGAAAAGAGCTGTCCTGCAGTCCCTGTTTTAAGCGCAACAAATGTCCTGAGAAGCATCACCGCTGTATGCGGGATATAACTGTTGAAGAAGTCTTTAAAGTATGCTGTAATTATTTGTAAACGATATAAAATATCTTATTCGCTTTCGCCTGAACCTGCAAAAGCTTGTTAATGATAAACAGTGTTGAGAAACACATCAGCCAATGTTTGAAACTGTATTCCTCATTGCTCAGCACGCGTTGCTCATTACTGCATGGTACTCATTGAGCGATTAAGAAACATACAGGGAGGTTTTTTTATGGCAATCAGCAAAGATCTTCTGGATATTCTGGCTTGTCCCCAGTGCAAGGGAGACCTGCATTTAAATGATTCTAAAGATGGACTTATCTGTGAGGCCTGCAAACTGCTGTATCACATCAAGGACGATATCCCCATTATGCTTATTGATGAAGCTACTAAACTGGAGTCCGGCTCATAATTCGTGAATAGATAAACGGTGTGTGTACATGAGGTAAAAGTCCAAAGACTAACGTCAAAGTATTAATATATTATCTTAAGTGTTACTCCCGGAATCAGCTGGGCACTTACCGGCATGCCGTTCAAATAGGCAAGCTGCTTGGCCTTCAGGGAACTGCCGAGGGTCTTCTTGGCGATCAGCTCAAAGGAATCTCCCGGCCTTACAGTATACAGTTTTATGTGCCGGGTCCTGTCCCGGGGCCCGTAGGCAAGCCCGTCCAAATAAGACTTGTATTTTTCTGACAGGACAACCTTATGTTTTTTATCGGCTGCAGGTGAGTTATGCAGCTGGCCCATGATACTTTCCATGGCCTGGACTTCCTTTATCTTAGCCTCAATGCGCGCAATGCGATCAAAAATATAGGGGTGAGTTACCAGGTATTGCTGTACACCGCTAGGACCTTGACTTTTATATGACAAGGTCCGCATGAATGACATTATCTGCTTGGGATCATAGCCGCACTTATAGCAATATTCAACACTCTGTTCATCTGCAAGGTATTCCCGCTCTCTGGAAAAGCCCAGCATAATAGCGTTAAAAAGCTGATTTGAAGCCATGGCAATGTCAGCACCTGAACTCGATGAGGAGGTTGCAGCGCTGGCAGCCCCGGCCAACACCGCAATTTGGGCCAGCATCCCCTGGGACATGAGCGCTGCACTGTCCCTGCCGGCAACATGGCCTATTTCATGACCGAGCACGCCGGCAAGCTCTGCCTCGCTGTTCATAACAGCAAGAAGTCCCCTGGTAATATAAATATAGCCGCCAGGAAGGGCAAAAGCGTTTTCCATGTCAGTATCAAGGATGGTAAAATGATACATGACATCACGACGGTGGCAGACAGCGGCAAGCTTCTGGCCGACCTGATACACATAGCGCTGCAGATCCTGGTTTTGATATACACCAAACTGTTTGGTTATCTCCTGATGGGCTGTTCTGCCGATGCTTAATTCTTTTTCTTCGCTGATGATGTTAAATTCCCTTTCCAGGGTTACCGGATTTACTGCACAACCTGTAATAATTACCAGGCAGAACAAACAGGACACAAGGCTGTATTTTTTCAGTACATTCATTCTATTTGGATACTTGTGGTTAGTATAGCGTGAACTTTAATTCTAATCGTTGATCCCCATAAAGATTATACCCGCGTATTGTACTGCTGAGGCTGCACCGGGGTTTTTCTGTATATGTAGCACATATTATAGTATAATATCTTTGTTAAGTAAAAAAAAGGTCAATAGTTTTTTTACTATCAGAACATTTTTTATGGGCTGCATCGAAAACGCCGAGCGGACTCCCCGGGGGTTGTTTGTGTATAGTGTATATAGTACTTAGTGGAATTATTATGGAAAATCAAAGATTGATTGATTTTTTTTAGGTTTCTTGATAGGTTACGAAAGACCACACACAAAACACTAATACTAATATTTTGAACAGTAGTATGTAACTATGCTGATACGTGAGAAGCTTGAAGAAATCGAACAAAAGACTCTTGCCCCGCAGGCTACCCTCAGCAGTCAGTCACGCGGCAGACAGCATAAAGAAAATGAATGTGATCTGAGACCTGCATTTCAGCATGACCGTGACCGGATCATCCACTCCAAGGCTTTTCGCCGCCTAAAACACAAAACGCAGGTCTTTCTGACCCCCAGCGGCGACCACTATCGCACCCGTCTCACGCATACCCTTGAGGTTGCTCAGATTGCACGGACAATGGCAAAATCACTCATGCTCAATGAAGATCTTACCGAAGCAATTGCCCTTGGCCATGATCTTGGACATACACCATTCGGCCATGCCGGAGAAGATGTGCTGAACCGCATTGTGCCGGGAGGATTCAGCCACCCTGAGCAGAGCCTGCGGGTTGTTGATGAGATTGAGAAGCTTAATCTTACTCATGAGGTCAGGGATGGAATCCTTAAGCATTCAAAAAGAGGAGGACCCATTTTGCCTGAGGACAAGGCACTGCTGCCCGAGACGATGGAAGGACAGCTGGTTCGCATTGCCGATTCAATTGCCTATTTAAACCATGATCTGGATGATGCACTGCGGGCAAGGATTATTGCAGAAAGTGACCTACATGAAGAGGGAAATAATATTTTACAGGTGCTTGGAGACAACCATTCCCAGCGAATCGGCACGATGGTTCATGATGTAATCAGCACGACAATGAGAACAGGACTGCAGCGTATTATGGTAAGCAGTACGGTTTTGCAGGCTGCTGTTGATTTAAGGAGATTTCTGGACGACCGGGTCTACAATGTGTCGGCAGTGTATGATGACTTTAAAAAAGCCTCAAAGGTAATTACAGAGCTTTATACTTATTACATCGAAAATCCCGGTTCGTTTTATCAGGAAACCGACAAAGATTCTGCCTCCCGTGAGGTTAAACAGGATGTCTGTGATTTTATTTCCGGGATGACCGACAGATATGCATTCAGTGCGTATGAAAAAATTTTTCTACCTCAACCATGGCTTATCTTTTGACCTGCAACATAAATGTTTACAGCAGCAGTTCTTCTTCAGCTTCCGGTTCTTCTTCATTTTCAATGCTATCTTCAAGCTCTTCTTCAATCTGATCTTCCGTGTCGGCTTCCTGTTCCTGCTCGTTGTGCACCTGTTTATCCTGCTCTACGGCTTCTTCAGATTCTGCTTCTGTTTCCCGGCCGGCCGGTGCAGCAGTTTCCGTTTCGGTGTTTTTTTCAGACAGTATATCTGCCAGAAGCCGTGGCAGACTTTCTTTTAAGATGAACTGGATAGCCTCTTCAGACAATGAAACATCAGGGTCGTACAGGGTACCCTGAATTGTCAGCGGCAGGGATGTCCAGCCATCATCCTGGGGCAGGTAGCGGGCTATTGATGTACTGCCGGTAAAAATTTCGGGGGCAACTCTTAGTTTTGCCTCAAGGTCAAGGGAGGAATCCAAGCGTGCTTCTCCCACAGGGTACATTTCTAAACGGGGGCTCAGGAATATACCATCAACACCCACAATCCCGTTGCGCAGCCGGAGTTGGAGCTGGGCCTTGTTGAGCTTGATTTCCCGCAGCTCACTGCTTTTTACAAAGGAAGTCAGCTGCGGCATTAGCGCCAGGCCTCTGACTGATCCGTTATATATATTCAGCAAGGCATCGCCTTTGAGGTTTTTGATAAAAGATAGGGGTTCTGTGCCTGTGCCTTTTAGTGCACTGGTGCCGGAGATTTCTCCATCAAAAAATCGTGAATCAACATTTGGGAATACTGAAGTGATTGTTTTGAGAGGTGCATCATCAATTTCCAGATGTAGGTAATAGTCAAATCCCTTTTTGGCAAAATCAACAGTGGTTGACAGATTAAAGTCGCCCTGTTCAATAGAGCCCTTAAGGTTTTTAATAAATAATGTATTATTCTCAAAAAGATACTTTCCGGTGACATTGCCGAGGGCCATACCGAAAAAAGAGATATTCCCCAACCGTATAGGCCCCTTGAAGCTCAGCTTGTCAAGATCAAGCGGGCCGATTTCATCGTACGACGCTGTCTCAGCAGGTGTGAAAAGGTCATAAAAGTTTAAATAGGATGATACAACCTTTACGTTGGACCTTGGGGGCCATTGTCTGTAGTCTGAGATATCACCAGCCAGGGTTACTGATGCATGGGGGATCCCGATTTTAAGATCAGCTAGAGAAATATTTTTATTGTCAATGCGTATACTACCCTGCACCTCCGGCCGGAAACTGCCTAAGCCGGGATATAGAATTTGATTATTGCGAAGATTAATAAGCACAGTGGGAAAAAGGGCAGCATCCAGTTTTCCGTTCAGGCTTATCCTGATGGCAGTATTGCCTGAGAGTTTTAAGTTTTTTATAATACCGTATGGTCCCGGCTGCAATCTGTCAAAGATATCATCAAGAACAAAGGCATCTGAACGCAGGCTTCCTGTAATAACGGGTGCCCTATTTTTGTAGCGTATAACCCCGCTGCCTTCATATGGCGAAGAGAGAATCGATCCCTTTACGCTTTTTAGCGTGAGCCGCCCTTTTGGTATTTCATATACAGATTCAAAGTTCAGGGTTGCATCCAGGCTGTCCAGGCCAAGATACTGATCTGATCCTGCCGATGGTAGGATTGCCAAGGAAGCTTTGCTGAGCAGACAGGTGCCCGTCATTATCATGGATTTTGAAGCTGTAACGATCAGGTGGGACTGCGCATCCAAGAAACCTTTTTGAAGGGGGATGTTATGTTTCTTTAAGTAGTCTCCAAACGGTTCAAGTGCTATTTTGCTTAAGGTAATATCTGCTTGCAGTTCTTTGTTTCTTATATGCAGTTCACCCGTGCACGAAACATCTGAGGCATTCCCTTTGTGTGTGCTTGCGGCAATGGTGAAGGCAGAGGGGGATATGATAGAGAGATTGTCGACTGTCAGCTCAACGTGCCTCAGGGCAAAACTGCCGGCGTTTTTCTGATCATGCAACGTAATGGTACCCCTTCTCACAAAGATACTTTTGGGTAAAAAGATAATCCCTAACGTCGTGTTGTCAGGCTGATAGGGCCTTTGCATGCCAATGAGCCTGAATGGTTTGCCGGTGTTGTACTTCAGGTGTATGTGCGGATTTGTTACCGTGATTTTTCTGATGAGAAGCTTTTTAAACAGGATGGGCACCAGACTGTAGGCAAGGTCAACCTTTTCACAGCTGAAGATGTTTTGATGCTCTGAAGGAAGTGATTTCTGAATTTGCACATCATGCAGCAGGATGCCCTGCAATAGATGAATCTCAACGGTTCTGATCGAAACCGGCCGTTTGAACTGTTTTTCCAGTTCAAAGCGCAACGTATCTTTTATGATCTCAGGCTTCAAGTACATCTTTGCAGAGATACTGATAAGAACTGCAATACATATTACAACACAAAGTGTACTCAGGGTAATAATTTTGATTGCTTTCATACGCTGCCTAAGATCTACCGTGGCCCCCCGCCACGTTACGGGTTGCACTGCTCTGGAGCGACACGTCTACAGCCTGCTGCCGGCGCATTCCATATAATCTTGATATTTTTTCCCTTGTCTTCACATAAAGAGGACTCGAAGAGTTATTTTTTCTTTCTTTTCCCATAAAGAAGTGTTAATCTACAAACTTTTATTTAAAGAAAGATTGTTTACACTATTAACATAGTTGCTATATATGGGCAAACATAAAAAATGATAAGAGAAACATATCTGTTCAATCGTCTGCACTCCTACCTTAGAGAAATTAATCTTCTGGTAGTAGGTAAATGGATATTCTATAGCATTGTTGTAGGGATCATCGGAGGACTTGGTGCGGTTGTTTTTTATGTAATGCTTGATTATTGTAAAATCATGTTTTCGGAAGTGTTGGGGGCTTATATACCTCCATCTCCGGCAGGGGAGTCTTTAGACTTGGCCAATGTAGGTGTCCGGCCCTATTGGTGGGTTCTGCTTTTAGTGCCGACACTTGGGGGACTTGTTTCAGGCTTGCTGGTATATACATTTGCCCCGGAAGCTGAAGGACACGGAACTGATGCATTGATTAACTCTTTTCACCGGCTTCGGGGCACGATACGAAAACGAATTCCGGTTGTAAAAGCAATTGCCTCGGCTATCACCATCGGATCAGGGGGATCTGCCGGTCGGGAGGGTCCGATTGCCCAGATTGGAGCGGGGTTCGGTTCCTTTCTGGGCACGGTTTTGAACCTTTCAGCCAGAGACAGAAGAATATTGGTGCTTGCCGGTGCTGCGGCAGGGGTCGGCAGTATTTTTAAAGCGCCGCTGGGAGGCGCTCTTTTTGCTACAGAGGTGCTCTACCGCGAACCGGAGTTTGAATTTGAAGCTATCATGCCCTGTATTATTTCATCAATTGTTGCTTACTCAGTGTTTGCAAGCTTTTTTGGCTGGAGCCCTATTTTTGCTACGCCCAAATTTGTCTTTAACCACCCGATAGAGCTTTTTCTGTACGGTCTTTTCGGTATTGTTTGTGCTGTGGTGGGAATCGGCTACATAAAGGTGTTTTATGTACTGCGTGACAAATCTTCTGCAATCACTATTCCCCCTCATCTTAAGCCTGCCATAGGTGGTTTTTTGCTGGGCTGCATGGCGTGCTTTTTGCCGCATGTTCTGGGTACCGGCTATGGCTGGGTACAGCTTGCCATACATGGTAAACTGGCTATTTGGCTCATGTTCATACTGGCGCTTGCAAAAATCCTAGCTACTTCGCTTACAATCGGCACGGGCGGTAGCGGCGGAGTATTTGCCCCCTCGCTTACAATTGGAGCAATGCTTGGAGGCGCATTTGGTCAGTTATGCCATACAATTTTTCCTGATATTGTTACCCAGCCCACCGCCTTTGTGCTTGTAGGGATGGGAGGATTTTTTGCCGGTGTAGCAAAGGTTCCCATTGCATCCCTTATTATGGTCTGTGAAATGGCCGGAAGCTATGGGCTGCTTGCCCCGCTTATGCTTGTTTCAGCTATTGCATTTCTGTTTACCGGAAGCAAAAGATCTCTTTATGAGAACCAGGTCAATGCCCGACTTGATTCCCCTGCACACCGGGGAGATTTTATAATTGATGTTTTAGAAAACCTCTCAGTGAAAGATGCTTTGATTCATGATAAGCATGTAATAACAATTCCTGAAAGTATGCCGCTTAAGGAAATTGTAAGTCTGGTAACCAATACCACCCAATCCTATTTCCCGATAGTTAACTACAAAGGTACTATGGTCGGTATAATTTCCATGGATGACATTCGGAGAATTTTGCTGGATGATCAAATTTATGATCTGGTTATAGCAGGGGACATGGCTATTACTGATATTATTACGGTAACGCTTGATGAAGACCTCAATGAAGTAATGCGAAAATTCACTATCAAGAATCTTGATGCCCTTCCCGTAGTGTCACATGATGACTCCCACAAGCTCATCTCTATGATTACCCGCAGAGAAGTTCTTTCAGCATACAATAAGGAGCTGCAGCAGCGCAAAGAAGCACGCTGAAGCGATGCTTGCGGCAAGAGGGTTTCGGATTGTAATTACCGGTGCTGTTAAGCATTCCCGCTGATATAGCAAAACACAAGGGGGTCGGTTCAGCACATACTATGTACATTTTCTTGTTCACTTCTTTACAAGGCTCATGATTGTTTTCATGTTGGTGCGGTCATCCTTGTCAGATTGCTGGGGCGTTTCCATGATACCCGGCAGATCTTTGAAAAAGCTATGATTAACTATGCGGTGGAAACCCTCAAAGCCGATACAGCCTTTACCTATATGCCAGTGCCGGTCAATGCGGGACCCGCAATGAGACCGCGAGTCATTCAGATGCAGCAGATACAGCTTGCTCCGTCCAATGTGTTTTTCAAATTCGGCCACGGTTTTTTGCAGCCCTGTGCTTGTTGCAATATTATAACCTGCGGCAAAGGCATGGGCAGTATCAAGGCATATTCCCAGACGGCTGTTTTGTTTAACTGCACGGATAATTTTTTGCAACTGGCTAAAAGCAGAACCGATTTCAGTTCCCTGACCGGCAGTATTTTCTAAAAGCACCACAACGTTATTATGTATACGGCTGAATGCTTGATTACATGCAGCTGCAACCCGTTCAATAGCCTCATCGATGTATCGGTCTCCATAATTTCCCGGATGTGCAACAAGGTACTGAGCACCAATTACCTGCGCGCGTCGCAGGTTTTCACACAGCAGGTCCAAAGATTTCTCATAGAGCTCCCTGTTGCAGGAAGCAAGGTTCGGCAGATAGGGCATATGAACTGCTACCGGAGTGATCCCGGAGCGCTCCCGCAGCACTTTAAAGGTCGCTATGTCATCCCGGTCCAACTGCTTGTATTTCCATCCCCGGGGATTCTGGGAAAATAGTTGAATGGTCTGGCATTGTAAGCGCAGGGCATTCTGCAGGGCCTTCACAAAACCTTGTGCAATTGATATATGAAAACCGAAACGCATTGATAATTATCCCAGGGTGTTTTTTTAATACAAAAAACCCGGGGGATATATTTTTAATCCCCCGGGTTTTTGCAATAACAGTTCAAAACAGGTCTATTTCTTACCCTTTGCTTTTCTTTTCGGAGCCGCTTTTTTCTTTTTGACAACTTTTTTCTTTTTCGGAGCAGGTTTTTTCTTTTTCTTGGCTGCTGCTTCAGCTTTCAGAGCTGCTTTCAGTTTGGACTCGTCATTCTTAACCTTAGTCTTTGCAGCCTTCAGCTCTTTTTCCAGTCGTGCTACTTTTTTCTTTGTGTCTTTGATCCATCTTTTACACATTTTTGAAGTTGGGGCTTTTTTACTTGCCATAAGCTACCCTCCCATAAAAAATTAAAAAAGTTAAAAAGAAATATTATAAAAAATCTACTAAAAATAGCTTGACTTTGCTATCGGATGACAAGAAACAAACTTAACTGAAAATAATTTAGCTCTTTTATCGGACCTGACAATAAAAAGCTTTATATTTTTATCGGATACAACAAAAAAAATTTAACTAAAAATTATTTATCGTTTTTATCGGATGCAACATAAAAAACTTAACAAAAAAAATTGAAATAAAAAAAATATGAAATTTATGCCGGATTATAGCTTGTTGTGATAATACAAATCAAGGAAAAAATTAAAAAAAAATTTGATACAATACAATATGAAACATAAATAGTCCGCATGGCAATCTTGAACCCATAACGTGTAACAGTGGAGCAGGGTTGCATGGTACGTTAGCTGGGGTCGGGTTTAGTTAAATTTCTAAGATAGTTAGGGGGGTAGATCAATGGATGAGTTTAGCAAGACGACTCAAACGAAAGTTTTTAAAGGGCTTTTCCCATGACCAGTATATAAGGAATGCTTTTCCCTTTACTTTGTTTACATCAACGAACCCCCAGAATCTGCTATCATAACTTTTATCCCGGTTGTCTCCCATGACAAAGATGGAATGAGGGGGTACTGTTACCGGTCCGAAGTTGTCACGGTTTACCCCTACGCCCCAATTGTGAATTATATCTTGCTCGCTGTAGAAACCATAGGGGTCGTTATAGGGTTTATCGTTGATATAGATTTTTTTGTTTTTTATTTGAATTTTGTCACCGGCAATGCCAATAACCCGCTTTATAAAGTCTTTGCTTGGGTCCAGAGGATATGTAAAAACGGTTACATCTCCTCGTTGAGGGTTTTTTATTTGAATAAATTTTTTTTCAATTAAGGGAATCTTGATGCCATAGATAAATTTATTAACCAGGATATGGTCTCCAATAAGAAGCGTGGGTTCCATGGAACCAGAGGGTATTTTAAAGGCCTGTACTACAAACGACCTGATAAACAGTGCCAGGACAATCGCTATGGCAATAGCTTCAATATTTTCCCTGCTGAATGTTGATTTAATAAATCTGCTTCCGGCTGATTGATTCTTTGTATTTTTCATTTCAGAAATCTTGGGTGTATGTTACTGCCAATCAGTGTGTGTACACGTCTGAGCATATAGATGATACTTCCTTATTACGGAACCGGTCAGTCTATAATGAGTAGGCTCCTTCTGCTGTTTCAAGCTGCCCCGATATATCGAACCGGTTGTTGACCTGCCTAACAGGAAAGGAGCAGTTTTATTTAAATAAATATAAACTTATATCATATTTTTTAAACAAATCAAAAAAAAAGATTGACACTAATTATATAGTTAGTATAATTTTTTAATATAGTTACTATGCGGGCATAGCTCAGTTGGTAGAGTACAAGCTTCCCAAGCTTGGTGTCGCGGGTTCGAATCCCGTTGCCCGCTCCACTGACTGGTTGCTGTTTGAACAGTTTTTAAAAATTCTCTTTTGATGGTGTATGAAGGTGGGCAATGCCCACTTTTTTATTTATTATATATATGACCGAAAAAAGTTGCTTATATGAAATCCCAAAACAAACTGGAGCAAAATATTTTGGGAGAGGTAGTGCCTATAATTGAAGACATTGTAGAGCATGAGGGCATTGAACTTGTTGATGTTACCTACAGGAGAGAATCAGAAGGATGGATTTTAAGGGTGTTCCTTGATAAAGCAGGCGGGGTAACTGTTGATGACTGTGGTTATATAAGCCGGCAGGTGAGTGATGTCCTTGATGTTAAAGCCGTTATACCACATGCCTATAAACTGGAAGTTTCCTCCCCGGGACTTAACCGGCCGCTCACTAAGCCAAAGGATTTTGCAAAACTTCGTGGAGAGCAGGTGCGCCTTGCAACCCATACTCCTATTGAGAATAGAAAGAATTTTATCGGCAAGCTTATCGATTATAAAGACGGAACAATTTGTTTAAACATAGATGGACAGATATTTTTTGTTCCGCATGATTTAGTTCATAAAGCAAATCTGATATACGATTTTGAGAAGAGAGAAAAGACATAGCGCATCCTATGGGTATAGAGTCACTACACGTAGATAGCACTTTTGCTACGGGTGTAGTAAAAAGCGTAACAACGAAAAGGGACGAACAATGCTTTCAGAATTAGATATGGTCTTAGAAGAGATTCGTAAAGACAAAGGGATAGATAAGGAGGTGCTGATCAGTGCTCTGGAGACTGCCCTTGTAAAAGCAGCCCATAATAAGTATGGTCATAGCCTGGACATTGAAGCCCATTATAATGAAGAGCTTGGTGAAATTGAGCTTTTTCAATTTAAAACAGTAGCTGGAGAAACAAATAATATAGTAAAGGAAATATCTTTAGAAGAGGCCAGAAAGATTGATCCGGATGCTGAGATGGGTGATGAAATCGGTGTGAAAATGGACACATCGCAGTTCGGCAGAATTGCGGCCCAGACAGCCAAGCAGGTCATCATGCAAAATATCAGGGAGGCAGAGCGTGAAAACCTCTACAGCGATTACAAAGATAAAAAGGGTGAACTGGTAACAGGCTATGTGCACCGATTCGAGAAAGGTAACATTATTGTGCTGCTCGGAAAATATGAAGCTCTGCTGCCGACTCAGGAACAAATCCCCGAGGAGACGTTTTCTTTGCGGGACAGGATTAAAGGACATGTGCTGGAGGTTAAAAAGAATGCCAAAGGCCCTCAGATAATTATTTCCAGAACGCATCCGGGTTTTCTGTTAAAACTTTTTGAACTTGAAGTTCCTGAAATTTCAGAGGGTATTGTTAAAGTGCACGGTGTTGCCCGGGAACCGGGTCATAGAGCTAAAATTTCAGTAGAGTCAAAAGATCCTCGGGTTGATCCCGTTGGAGCATGTGTGGGCAATCGGGGTTCACGCGTACAGAATATCGTGCATGAACTGCATGGTGAAAAGATTGACATTGTGCCTTGGACAGATGATCCTGCCAAGTTCGTATGCTCAGCTCTGGCACCGGCTGAAATCTCTGAAATTATTATGGATGAAGACAACAACAGTATGGAAATCATTGTTGATGATAGTCAGCTTTCACTGGCTATCGGTAAGAAAGGGCAGAATGTCAGGCTCGCTGCTAAGCTTACTAACTGGAAGATAGATATACGAAGTAAAACGAAATATGAAGAGAATTCAAAAAAACAATTAGAAGAATTGATGACAATAGAGACAATAGATGAAACCACAGCACAACTGCTTTGTAATGCTGATGTTGTATCAGTAAAAGCGGTCGCAGAGGCAGAAATACAGGATTTAATAGAGGCACTCGAAACCGATGAAAAGCGGGCTGGTGAAATTAAAAAGCAAGCCGAGATTTTGCTTAAGGATTCAGGGCAAACCGACCAGCAAAGTAGTTAGGTAACCTAAGGCCGGCTTTCAGACACCGTGGCCGGGCACGTATAATAGGGAATTGTTTATATCAATGAGAGTTCATGAATTAGCAAAAGAATTGGAGATGAACAGTAAGGAACTCGTTGCACAGGTGCAGGAGATGGGTATAGAGGTGAAGTCCCACATGAGTTCTCTGCAAGATGATCAGGCAGAAGAGATCCGTAAAAAGTTTGGCGGTACAACTCTCAAAAAAACCAAAAAAACAGTCCCCGCAAAGAAAAGCACCAAAAAGGCTGCAAAAAAAGCAGCCCCCACGGTCTCAAAAAAAGTGTCGAAGGAAACAACCCAGGAATCTGAAGCGCAGGCACCTGCAGAGGTTTCCCAGGAGCCTTCCGAGGAAACCGCACAAGAGCTTATAGAAAAACGAGTCAGTACAACAGTAATACGAAGAAGAAAAAAAGCTAAGCCCGAGCCTGTGCCGCAGGAACCCACTCCGCCGGCGGAGGATCCCCAGGAAGCTGCAGTGGTGCCCGAACAGCCGGCAGCAAAGAAAAAGGTAAAAAGGGAAGCACCGGCCAAAGAGCAGAAACAGGAAACCAAAGAGGAGCCTACTGACGCACAAGAACCGGCCGAGATTCCACAAGAGACTCCCCGCGAGCCAGAAACAGTTGCAACCAAAGAGAAAGTCGCTCCTGCTCAGGTTATCAAGAAAGTCAAGGTAAGGGAAAAAGAAAAAACACCGGCGCGCGTAATCGGACGAATAGAACCCGAACCCACCGCAGAGGAGGCAACCACCGCAGAGGCCCCCCAGCCTCAAGAGGCCACTTCTGAAGCTGTCCGGGAAAAAGAAATTTTTGTCGAAGATCAGGGGCCTGAGAAAGGAAAGCGCAAGTCCTTAAGGGAAAAACAAAGACGCAAGTTTAGATGGCAAAAGGAAGAACTTGAGGATGAAGAAGCAGAAAAACCGCAAACTGCATTTCCCCATAAGCGAGTACGCTATAAAATAAAAGGCAAGCAGGTCCCCAGATCAAAAAAACAGAAGGCAGATATAATTCCGCTGGTCCAGCAAGAACCTGAAAAGACAACCCCAAAGGCAATCAAGAGAAAAATTCGTGTTCATGAGGGAATAACGGTTGCCGATCTTTCCAAGAGGATGGGTGTTAAGGCCACAGAAGTCATGAAAAAGCTTGTGGAACTCGGTGTAATGGCAACCATTAACCAGATTCTTGATGTTGATACAGCATCACTTGTTTCCAGCGATTTCGGATATGAAATTGAAAGTGTCACTATTGAAGAAGAAGTAATTTTCCAGGCAGAATCGAAAGACGATGAAAAAGACTTACAACTGCGCTGCCCGGTGGTTACCGTAATGGGGCATGTTGACCATGGTAAAACCTCACTGCTTGATGCTATCCGCTTGACAAATGTAGTTGACAAGGAACAGGGAGGTATTACCCAGCATATAGGGGCCTATCGTGTATCGACCAAGAATGGTGATATCGCATTTGTCGATACGCCCGGGCATGAAGCCTTTACAACGATGAGGGCCCGAGGCGCCCAGGTGACAGATATTGTTATTCTTGTAGTTGCTGCTGAGGAAGGTGTGAAACCCCAGACAGTCGAGGCCGTAAACCATGCTCAGGCTGCTGAAGTACCGATCATAGTTGCTATCAATAAAATTGATAAGCCTGAAGCTAACCCTGAAAAGGCACGACAGGAACTGTCTCAGTATGGACTAGTGCCGGAGGAGTGGGGCGGTGAGACGATTTTTGTGGAAGTTTCCGCAAAGACCAAGCAGGGAATTGACAAGCTGCTGGAGATGGTGCTGCTGCAGTCGGAAGTACTTGAACTAAAGGCCAATCCGAACAAATCTGCAAAAGGTACCATAATAGAGGCCCGTCTTGATAGAGCCCGGGGGCCGATTGCCACTGTTCTTGTTCAAGAGGGAACCCTGCGGGTCGGTGACTCCTTTGTATCACGACACAATTCAGGCAAAGTGCGAGCGCTGATAGATGATAAGAACAGATTTATACAGGAAGCCAGCCCGGCAACTCCGGTAGAAATCCTGGGGTTTTCAGGAGTGCCGGAAGCCGGTGATGTGTTTATTGCCGTTGATGAAAAGAAGGCCCGACAGACAAGTGATTACTGGCAGCAGAAGAAGAGAGAGGTCGATCTCAGAAAAGACACCAAGGTTACCCTTGAAAATTTCTTAGATTCAGTAGAAGAGGCCGAAAGCAAGAAGTTGCAGATTATTTTAAAAGCCGATGTGCAGGGCTCGGCTGAAGCACTGCAGCAATCCCTTGAAAACCTTAGCACCGATGAGGTTAAGGTTAATGTCATCCATAATTCTGTAGGGGCAATTAGTCTTAATGATGTCATGCTTGCCTCCGCATCAAATGCTATTATTATAGGGTTCGGAGTAAAAACAGAGCCAAAGGTTATGGATACAGCAGAGCTGGAAAATATTCAGATACGGCTTTATGCCATTATCTATGATGTAATTGATGACGTGCGCAAGGCAATGATTGGCTTGCTGGAACCAAAGCTTATTGAAAAAATTACCGGCAAAGCAGAAATCCGGCAGGTTTTCGACATTTCAAAGATGGGTACGGTGGCCGGGTGCATGGTTGTTGAGGGAAAAATCATAAACAGTTCACAAGCTCGAGTCATTCGTGCCTCAGAAATAATTTATGAAGGCAAAATCACCTCCTTGAAAAGGTTTAAGGACGATGCCAGGGAAGTGCTTTCCGGGCAGGACTGCGGCATTTTTCTGGATAATTATAAAGACTTTCAAGAAGGTGATATTATTGAATCATTCTTTCTGGAAGAAGTAGAACGAACCCTTTAGAAGATGCTTTGTGCCTGCGCAGGTTGATGGTTTGACATAATTAATGATTGCTTCTGTCAGGCGGGCCCGGCATGCATGAATTGTTACATGGTAGTGGGTGTTTGTCAGCTGAGACTGCTTGTGCATAATGTTTTTTCTCTTAAGGAGAAAAGAAGCATACTGAAAAAAATTATTGCCAGAGTGCACAATAAGTTCAGCGTATCTATTGCCGAGGTTGGTGATAATGATATTCGGCAAAGATCCGTAATCGGTTTTTGCATGATTGGCAATGACAGGGCGTTTATCAACTCATGTCTGGACAGGATTATTAATTTTATTGATAATCTTTATCTGGCAGAGATAGTTGATCAACAGATTGAGATTATTAATCTGAATCTGTGACAGACAAATGAAAAATGCTTATCAAAGAACAGATAGAGTTTCAGATATACTCAGAAGAAACGTTTCAGAGATACTGTTTCGAGAGGTGAAAGATCCTCGGTTGCGTTTTGTTACCATTACACATGTACGGGTCAGTAAAGACCTTAAGAATGCAAAAATTTTTTTTACTACCATTAAGGAAGGCGAAGAGCGTGAGGCAATTATGAAAGGGCTTAAAAATGCAGCCGGTTTTGTACAGAAAAAATTGGGTCCGCGACTTCACTTGCGCTATATCCCGCATATCTCCTTTGTATATGACTCTTTTGAAGAGAGCGGAACTCGCATAGATAAGCTTCTGAAAAATATTGAAGATGGACTGACAACCAAGGAACAGTAAACAGCCACGTATGAATGGAGTTATTATCATTAATAAACCATCGGGACTGACCTCAAGTGATGCCTGCTTAAAGGTTAAGAGAACCTTGGGACTCAAAAAAGTGGGTCATCTCGGCACGCTTGATCCCCTTGCCACGGGAGTACTTCCTCTTTGCCTAAACGAGGGCACAAAACTTGTCCAATTCCTCTTAAAAAGCGACAAAGAATATGCCGGTACTATGAAGCTTGGTGTTGAAACAGACACCTGGGACAGCCAGGGGAAAATTATAGGTGTATCGAGCAGTCTTCCGGCAGATCCGGAGCTTATCCAGAGGGTCTTCCAGGATTTCAGGGGTGAAAGCCTGCAGACCCCGCCGATGTTTTCTGCGCTGAAACATAAAGGGGTTCCCTTATATAAAATTGCACGCAAAGGAGGGTGGGTTCACCGCAAGCAAAGAAAAATTTTTATTGGCGATATTGAAGTTCTGGATATTGATCTGCCCCATGTGGTTTTTCGGGTAGCCTGTTCTCATGGCACCTATATCCGTGCTTTGTGCCATGATATCGGCACAAGACTGTCGTGCGGCGCACATTTAACCGGCCTTAAAAGAATTCGCAATGGCGCGTTTCACATAAACAATGCCATCTCATTGGATGATTTTGAGAACTGCAGTCGGGAAGAGCTTACACAAAAGTATCTTATACCATCAAAAGATGCCTTGCAGGGCATACCCGAAGTAGTTGTAAATAATGAAATGGAGGAAAAGATCAGAAGAGGTATACAACCAACGGTAGCCGACATAGCGGATTTCAACACTCCCAAAATGACGGCTGGTCAGCAGATAAAAATCATCTCCGCCCAAGGGAGTCTGGTCGGAATTGTTGCATCGCTTGTTAATGGGGATATTAAAACATCCGGGAATGAATATATGAAAGCCTGGAAAATTCTGCGCGTATTTTCCCACTAGGCCGCAGAGTAGTTTACCTGGTGCAATTTATTTATTTATGCTTTATAATATGTCTGGCATATAACGAAAGGTTAGATTAGAAAAAAGACAGAAAAACCGAGACACAAGAGAGGATTTCTTTATGGTGTTACAAACTGAGCAAAAACAGAAAATAATTAAGGGTTTTCAAAATCATGATAAGGATACCGGCTCTGCAAGAGTCCAGATTGCCCTTCTTACTGAGCGGATAAAATATTTAACAGATCATTTCAAGTCCCATAAAAAGGACCATCATTCCAGAAGAGGTCTTCTCAAGGTTGTTAATCAACGGCGCAAGCTGCTTGAGTATGTGAAACGCACTAATGCAGATACGTATAAAAAAATACTGCAAGAATTGAATTTGCGAAAATAAGAACTTAGCATTTTCCCCACTGACAACCGGCGCGAAATGGTTATAATGCCGACGCATCTGCCGCGGGGGAGATGTATGACTATATACGAGGTGAAAATATATGAAAGAGAGTAAAAGTATTACATGGGGGCAAAGACCGCTTACCTTTGAAACCGGACAGCTTGCCAAGCAAGCCAATGGTGCGGTGCTGGCACGTTACGGCGAAAGCGTGGTGCTCGTAAGTGTGGTTGCATCTAAAAAGCCGAGGGAAGGAATTGATTTCTTTCCACTGTCGGTAGATTATCAGGAGATGACCTATGCTGCCGGAAAAATTCCGGGCGGTTTTTTCAAAAGAGAGGGCCGGCCAAGCGAAAGAGAAATTCTGACTTCACGTTTTATCGATAGACCGCTCAGGCCCCTTTTCCCCAAAGGTTATCGTAATGATGTGCAGATCATAGCAACGGTGCTGTCTGCTGATGATGAAAATGATCCGGATGTGATAGCTGTTTCGGCAGCCTCTGCGGCCCTTGAGATTTCGGATATTCCCTTTAGCGGCCCAATTGCAGGTGTACGGGTCGGACGGATTAATGGAGAGTTTATCATCAATCCGCCTATCAGTAGAATGCCGGAAAGTGAATGTGAGATTATACTGGCCGGCAGCCAGGATGCCGTGGTTATGGTTGAAGGTAGTGCCCAATGCATGTCTGAGCAAATGGTCCTGGATGCAGTAGCTTTCGGCCATAACAATATTCAGGAAGTTATTGCAGCACAGATAGAACTCAGATCGCGAGCAGGCAAGGATAAGATGCAGGTTGAGGAACAGGTTATTGATCCGGAGCTTGAGAACAAAGTACGTGAGCTTGCAGAAGAACCAATACGGTCAGCCCTTAGCCGGGAGGGCAAAAAAAACAGGCACAATGCCGTTAATGAAGTATCCGTATCGGTAATGGAGCAGCTTTGTGAACAGTTTGAAGATAACCAGGAACAAATCGGCGCAGCACTGGAAACTGTTGAAAAGGAGATTATCCGCAACCAGATACTGCAGGAAAACAGGCGCATCGATGGGCGCTCACCAACCGATATTCGCCCGCTTAGCTGTGATGTGGCGGTTTTGCCCAGAACGCATGGCTCGGGGCTGTTTACCCGTGGTGAAACGCAGGCGCTTGTTTCAACTACACTGGGTTCTTCCCAGGATGAACAGCGGGTTGATTCACTTATCGGGGAGAGCACAAAAGCGTTCATGCTGCATTACAATTTTCCGCCTTTCAGTGTTGGTGAAGCACGACCCTTACGGGGGACAAGCAGGAGAGAAACCGGCCACGGTGCCCTGGCTGAGAAAGCTCTTATGCAGGTTCTGCCTGATGCCGAGGTTTTTCCTTATACGATCAGGATTGTTTCAGAAATACTGGAATCAAACGGTTCCTCATCCATGGCGACGGTGTGCGGCAGCACGCTTTCCTTGATGGATGCCGGTGTTCCCATTACGGCTCCTGTTGCAGGTATTGCAATGGGACTTATAAAGGATGGGGATAACTATGTTGTTTTATCTGATATCCTGGGAGATGAGGACCATGTCGGCGATATGGATTTTAAAGTTGCCGGAACAAGAGAAGGGGTAACTGCAATTCAGATGGATATAAAAATCACGGGACTCACCGCTGACATTCTCTCAAAAGCGCTTAACCAGGCCCATGAAGGCCGCATGCATATTCTGGATGCAATGCAGCAGACCATAGAAAAGCCGCGGGCGGAAATTTCTTCCCGGGCTCCACGGATTATTACGCTTCAGGTGAAACCTGATAAGGTGAGCAGTATTATCGGGCCGGGCGGCAAGAACATAAAAAATATTATTGCCCAAACCGGTGTTAAAATAGATGTTGATGATGATGGAAAAGTTACTATCGCTTCTCCCGATAAGGAATCTATTGATAAAGCTGTTGCAATGGCAAAAGCACTTGTAGAGGAAGCTGAAGCAGGCAAGATCTATTTAGGTAAAGTGAGAAAGATAATGGACTTCGGCGCTTTTGTCGAAATTATTCCAGGGATAGACGGGCTTGTACATATTTCTCAACTTGACTATAATCGTGTGCACAGTGTAAGTGATATACTCAAGGAGGGTGATGAAGTTCTGGTGAAGGTGTTGGAGATAGATCCGCAGGGTAAAATCAGGTTGAGCAGGAAGGCCGCCCTTAAGGAGAATATAGAAGATTATCGATAAAACTATCCTGGATTACTCCATGTTAAGATGATATAAGGGGTCTCACCGCAGAGTAAAGAATCAGCAGGGATTGTACTAGGACAGCGTGACACGTGAATGTGTTGGTATGCTTGAGCCAGGGTTTTTGGTTTTGATTGCTGCGACTATGTGCTCGCTGGAATATCCGGCAGTTACTATATCGTCCATTGCTCGCACCGCCGCAGATGCTTTTACCCCATCAGCCGTTGCAGTGCTCAAGGGCTATAGAAAAAAGGAACATTGCTCTAGCTTTTAGACTATCCTCACAACAATACATATTTCACTAATATAACCCAAACAAAAAACTCATGATAAAAACAACTTATTTGCATAACGGAGTTCGTATTGTAACCGAAAAGATATCCAATGTGCATTCCGTCTCAATCGGTATCTGGGTTAAAGCAGGCTCTCGCAATGAAACACCACAGGAAAACGGAATAGCCCATTTCATTGAGCATATGCTTTTTAAAGGAACCAGGCGATATAGTGCTGCTGAAATTGCTCGGATGATCGATTCTGTCGGGGGTGTGCTCAACGCCTTTACCACAAAAGAATATACCTGTTTTTATGTTAAGGTTCTTCACCAACACTTCAAGCTGGCTATCGATCTTTTGTGTGATATCTTTTTTGATTCTGTTTTTGATCAGGAGGAGGTTGAAAAAGAACGAAATGTAATCATGCAAGAGATACATATGATAAAAGATACCCCTGACGATTATGTGCAGGATCTTTTCAATCAATGTTATTTTCATGATCATCCGCTGGGGTATAGTATTCTGGGCGAGCTTGAGACCGTTCAAAATTTTAAAAAGACGGATATCTTCAATTTTTTCGATCGGGAATATTGTATCGGGGATAGAATTATTATTTCGGCGGCAGGTAATATAAAACACCGTGATATTCTCGAAGCAATTGCACCAAGTTTTGAACGGCTTGAAAAAAAAGACTTACAAACCGAACACAGTCCCTTTGTACCCGCACGATGTGTATCATTTAATAAGCGTGAGTTGGAACAGGTTCATATCTGTCTGGGTACCGCAGGTATTTCTCAGAATGATCCCAGGAGATATGCGCTGTATCTTTTAAACGCAATTCTTGGCGGCAGTATGAGCTCCCGGCTTTTTCAGGAGATACGGGAGAATTACGGTTTGGCATATTCAATATTCTCATTCACCATGTCTTTTTACGATACCGGCCTGTTCGGTGTGTACCTGGGCGTACGCAGCAAAACGGTCAAAGAAGCGCTGCACATTGTCCATAAAGAAATACGGGCTCTTAAAGATACTGAGGTCGATGCAGAGGAACTTCATAATGCCAAGGAACAACTCAAAGGCAATATGCTGCTGTCACTGGAAAGTACCGACAGCCGTATGAGCCGACTGGCAAAATGTGAGTTGTACCATGGGGGTTATATACCCCTTGAGGATATAGTGCAGGGCATAGATGCTGTGACGGCTGATGCTGTTAGGGAGCTTTCCCGGCAAATGTTCAAAGACGAGCTGTTTACCTATACATTCCTGGGCCCTGTAACGGAAAACGATCTCCAGCCGCAAAAGCTTGCATTAGGATAGCCATACTCCCCTTATTATCCGGCAGAAAAATAATAAGGCTTTATTACGACAGTACGGATGTTATGATCGATGCTTTTGAAAATTCTCCTTTCTTGAAGCAAAACGCCCTGAGAATTCTTGAAACACCGGTTCCGGTAATTGAAAAGATGGTTGATTGATCTGCCGGGGGAAGTATCCCTGGTAGTAATAACTGCAATTCGCAGGATGGGTGGAGTTTTTCGCCTGGGGTAAGTTTATCCCGGATTCCTTCGGGAACCGGCAACAATCCTCATGTATTTTTCTGCATATATATGAAGAACTCCCGGTTGCCTTTTTGGCCGCGGATCGGGGATTCCATTATACCGCTTATGTGCAGGTTAAGATCACGGGCAGTACCTACCAGGTCCTGGATGACTTTTTGATACTGCGTTTTGTCCTTAACAATCCCGCCGTTTCCCACGGCTTCCTTTTCAACTTCAAATTGAGGTTTCACCAGACTCAGTATTTCTCCATCAGGTGTGAGCAGGTCCATGACATGCGGCAAAATTTTACCGAGTGAAATAAAAGAGGCATCAATAACGGCCAGTGAGGGGAGTGGCTGCAGGTCCTGGGGGCTGAGTGTTCGGATATTTGTTCTCTCAAAGATTTCAACACGTTTGTCCTGCCTGAGCTTCCAGGCCAGCTGCCCGTAACCCACATCAACAGCAAAGACGCGTGCTGCACCTTCTTGCAGAACACAGTCGGTGAAGCCCCCGGTAGAAGCTCCCACATCAATAATGCTTTTACCTGTAACGGAGATGGTAAAATCCTTAAGAGCTTTTTGCAGCTTTGTCCCACCCCGGCTGACATAGATAGCGGGGGGAACCTTTAACCGCAGGTGAGACCGGCAAGAAACCATTGTGCCGGGCTTATCAATCATATGATCATTAACAACCACTCTGCCGGCCATTATAAGAGACCCGGCATGGTGCAGTGAGGAGGCCAGGCCCCTTTCAACAAGGAGTTTATCCAAACGCTGTGTTCTTTTTGGGGTCAATGCCTACCCGACTGTCGTGTGCTATTTTTTTTGCTGTCGAATATATACCGTCAGCATCAATACCATACTTTGCTCTGAGCATTTTCTGGGGCCCATGTTCAACAAAAACATCAGGAATCCCAAGGCAGCATACCGGTACAACGCTGCCGTGGCTGTGGAGCGTCTCAAGCACAGCTGTTCCAAAGCCTGCCTGCAGGACATTTTCTTCAACAGTGATCAGTGCTTTTACGTTTTTTGCAATGTGGACCAAGGTTTCATCATCAAGGGGTTTGATAAATCTGCTGTTTACAACAGTACAGTGGATACCTTCGGAGGCAAGCCTTTCACTGGCATCGATTGCCGGATAAACAGTAGATCCTATGGCCCATAGAGCGATGTGTTCACCCTGCTTGATGATTTCTGCCTGTCCAGTGGCAATTGTATTGAGCTTCTGGTCTAAAGGAACCCCAAACCCTTTCCCTCTGGGGTAGCGGATGGCAACGGGGTGTGATTGCTGCAAGGCAGTGTAGAGCATGTGCTGCAGTTCATTTTCGTCCTTTGGTGCCATGAAGATAAGATTTGGTATAGGTCGCAGATATGAAATATCAAAAAGACCATGATGTGTCGGTCCGTCTTCACCGACAATGCCTGCCCGGTCCAGGATAAACACTATTGGAAGGTCCTGCATGCACACATCATGGAGGACCTGATCATAAGATCTTTGCAGGAATGTCGAATAAATTGCTGCAACGGGATGGTATCCTTCGGTAGCCATTCCTGCTGCAAACGTTATGGCATGCTGCTCGGCGATGCCTACATCAAAGAAACGGTCTGAAAAGTTCTGTTCAAATCTTTCAAGCCCTGTTCCAGTGGTCATGCCGGCTGTAATAGCGACTATCTTGGGATTTTCTTCAGCTAATTTAGTAAGCGTGTTGCCGAAGACTTCGGTGTAGGTTGCGGTGCTTGTGTGAGATACCGGTTTGCCGGTCTCCTTGTTAAACGGGCCGACACCATGAAAATAGGTTGGGTCGTTTTCAGCGGGTTCATAACCCTTCCCTTTTTTGGTAATTACGTGCAGCAGAATGGGCCCGTTAAGATTTTTTATGTTTTTTAGATCCTGAATAAGAAGCTCTATCTTATGACCGAGAACCGGTCCAATATAGCGAAACCCAAGCTCGTCAAACAACAGTCCCGGCACGAAAAGGCCTTTAAAAAAATCCTCGGAGTGCCGTGCAACCCTGTACGCGGATTTACCTATGCCGGGAATATTCTGTAGAATTGTTTTGAGCTCTTCCCTGAATTTGTTGTAGGCATGTCCCGAGATGATACGTGAGAGAGAAGAGGACAGGGCCCCAACATTTGGAGAAATTGACATCTCATTATCATTAAGAATAACGATGAGGTCCTTTTTTATATGTCCCGCATAGTTCATGCCCTCAAAGGCCATTCCCGCCATGAGGGAGCCATCGCCGATTATAGATATAACTTTATACTGTTCCCCTTTCAAACAGCGGGCCTGGGCCATACCAAGGGCGGCGGAAATTGAGGTGCTGCTATGGCCTACATTAAATGCATCATAGGGGCTTTCCTCACGTTTGGGGAAACCACTAATACCGCCGTGTTGACGCAGATTCTTGAAAGCTTCTTTTCTGCCCGTGAGAATTTTGTGGGCGTAACTTTGATGACCAACGTCCCAGACCAGTTTATCTTTCGGGGTATTAAACACATAGTGAAGGGCAATAGTCAGTTCTATTGCTCCCAGGCTCGCAGCAATATGTCCCCCTGTTTGTGAGACTGTATCAATTATGAACCGGCGCAGCTCCTGTGCGAGCTGCGGCAGTTCTCCTATAGACAGTTTTCTTACATCATCCGGAGTGTGAATGTTGTCTAAAAGCATTGTCATAATTCTTCTACTTGTCCCGTTCAATAATTATTTTTGCAATAGCCCGAAGCGGCTCGGCCTCTTCACCAAAAGACTGCAGTGCCTGGATTGCCTGATTAAAAAGGGTCTGCTGCATTTTTTTAGCTGCATCCATCCCCAGAATGCCCGGGTATGTCGCCTTGCCTTTTTTTGTGTCACTTCCTACTTTTTTACCGAGTTTTTTTGTTGAGCCGAGCATATCGAGAATGTCATCAGTGATTTGGAATGCAAGTCCGACCGCTTTAGCGTATTTTTCCAGACAGTCAATTTCTTTTTCGCGGGCACGTCCCAGAAGTGCTCCCAGCATTACCGATGCCGTGATAAGTTTGCCTGTTTTGTGTATATGTATATACTCCAGCAGATCTTTGCCGATGGTTTTGCCTTCCGATTCAAGATCAACAACCTGCCCGCCTATGACACCTTGGGAACCACCAGCTTCAGCAATCAGTTTAATTATGGCAAGTGTTTGCGCCGGTTCAGGCGGGCTGCCCTGCCGGTGATCCGCCAGCACTTTGAACGCCTCTGTCAGAAGAGCATCACCTGTCAGAACAGCAATTGCTTCACCAAAAACCTTATGGGTTGCTAGGCAGCCCCTTCTGTAATCGTCATTATCCATTGCAGGAAGGTCATCATGGATTAACGTGTAGGTATGAAGCAATTCAAGGGCACAGGCCTGCCTGATCAAACGGTCCGGTTTGCCGCCTACTGCTTCAGCGGCGGCAAGAGCAAGTATAGGGCGTAGCCTTTTCCCTCCGGCAAACAGACAATACCGCATAGCCTGGTGCAGACTGGCAGGGAAGGTTTCCTTGTCAGGCAGCAATGTATTCAGGGTTTTATCAACCAGCGCCTTTTTTTGTTGCAGATATGTCTGGATATCAAAAGAGTCCATCAGTCTTCTTTGGGTCCTTCAAAAGGCGCCCGATGCAGATTTCCGTTTTCGTCTTTAAGAAGAATTTCCACTTTTTTTTCCGCTTCATCAAGTTTTTGAGAACACAGGCGTGAAAGTTTTATGCCTTCTTCAAAAAGTGTCAGGGCTTCATCCAGGGGTAGATTTGCATCTTCTAGACGCTGGACAATCTTTTCAAGCTCTTCAAGGGCTTCTTCAAATTTTTTTTCGGTCATGACGTTCACATATGATATGTGTATTATACGCCCCTATCTCAGGGAGGTATTGCACAGGCGGTAAGGGGTGTTCCCCTTCATGCCGGGCATTTTGATCTCTTTATCTTAAACCCCATTATATGTATTCCCGGGCATTCTGTAAACTGCTATTTTTTTACTTTTGTCACCTTGCAATCAATCATCCCCTTGCTGAACTGTACCTGTAAGATATCATCTTTTTGTAGTGTGGCAGCATCCTTTACAATGCGCATTGAAGGCACCCCACGAGTGATGCTGAACCCCCGCTGCAGGGCATACAGGGGATTAAGGGTGTTTAGGCGCATTGTGCCGGTTTGCAACAGTGTCTGTTTGACATCTGCTGCTGATCGTATAAGCGTTGCAAGATTCTTGGCAAGATATTGCAGTTGAGTTCTTGTGCGTGTGATTATATGCATGGGTGCGTGTGACAGAAGAATTTTTTTTGCATTCAGGATGTCTGCTCTTTTATACTTTATAAAACGGGGTATTGTTTGCACGAGACGCATATGAATATCATCAAGTCGAAGCTGATAGTCAGTGATCATTTTGACCGGATATTTGAGATGGCTGTGCAGTGACGCAATTGCAGCCCTGTTGCGTTCAACAGCCTGCGTTATTACGTTTTTTAGCCGGGCGTTTGTGTCGGCCATGTGCCGGATCAATTCATTTTTTTCTTTAACAACAAGCTCTGCCGCTGCAGAGGGGGTTGGCGCCCGGACATCAGCGACAAAATCAGCAATGGTGAAATCTATCTCGTGCCCCACTGCAGAAATAACCGGTATGGTTGCATCGAAAATTGTGCGGGCCACCTTTTCCGTGTTGAATGCCCACAGATCCTCAAGCGACCCGCCTCCGCGAGCAAGGATTACAACGTCTGCATCGGTCTGTTCATTGGCCGTTTCCAGGGCCGCTACAATTTCATCAGGGGCCTCATCACCCTGTACTTTTACCGGTAGGATCATAAGCCCTACGTTGGGAAATCTTCGTGAGATAACCTTTATAATATCGCGCACGGCTGCGCCTGTAGGCGATGTAATTACAGCGATTCTTTGGGGAAGAACCGCAAGAGACTTTTTCTTGGTACTATCAAAAAGTCCTTCTTCCTGCAGTCTTTTTTTCAACTGTTCAAAGGCAAGCTGAAGATCACCCACACCTCTGGGCTCCATAACTTCAACAAGAAGCTGATATTCCCCGCGGGGCTCATAGACATGTATCCGTCCCCGGCATATTACTTTAAGTCCATCTTCAGGAACAAACTTCAGAAGTTTGTTTTGGAAGCGGAATATGACGGAGCGCATCTGGCTCTTTTCATCTTTGAGGGTGAAGTAACAATGGCCTGAGGACGGAATGCGTACATTTGAAATTTCACCTTCAACCCAGACATCCGGATACACTGATTCAAGGGTATCTTTAATATGTCTGGTGAGCTCAGAAACAGTGAATATGAATTTATTCTCCATAATTTTTCAGTATCCTTCACTGCCAGGTGCTGCAGGTGGGCAATGAAAGCGTGAAGGTATATATCTTGATTGTATTATTCCGACGGTGCTACCTGCAAGCAGGGAGTACCTCGGTATATTTCTATCCTTGCAGAACAAGTAATTTATAAAATTAGCACAAATGAACTATATTATTCAAATTAAATTAATAGTACATAAGAAATTTTGCAATATAGCACTATTTATGATTTAATTAAAAAATTATCTGTATACATAGTTGCAATGGTAAATCACGCATGGATATTGTTACGGATTACATTCAAACAAATAGTATTATAGCATGGATTTAGACGGGAAAATGGTAAGTCCCTTTTAATGACTGGCCCTTTTGGGTTTGTAGGTTGTGTACCTGGTAAGCTCATATATCTTTTCCTCGCCACAGATCATACCGTAAACAGCAAACGGCGAACCAACGCTTCTAAGAACAGGCTCCATAATGAGTAAATTGTATTATGGCATTAAATATATACTTTTAATCGGCCTGCCGTGTATCTTCGTTGGTTGCCTGCTGGTCCGTCAATACTTTCCTGAGGAGCATGTCTTTGACTGGATGTTCTATATTGCGCTGTCCGGTTTTGTAGGTATAAGTACAAATACTATTGCCATTCGGATGCTGTTTCGCCCCAAGGAGCCGACATTTTTTGGCAGGCAGGGCCTGATACCTAAAAACAGACTCAGGATAGCCGGAAAAATTGCTGAAGAGACGGAAAAAAGGCTTCTGAATATTGAGACCATTATGGATCACATCGAAAGAGGGCAGGTTATTGAACAGACCATCAGCCTAGTGACAAAAGCTGCCGAGGACTATCTCAGACAGCAGGTGAACCGCAAGAAAATCGCAGACACAATCCTTGATTACTACAATGAGTATGCGGACAGGATTTTCGTGTGGCTGACCCGCGCGGCAGAAGGTTATGTCACAGAATTTGTAGGCAGACAGGTTACCGTTGAATCAGTCTGGGCTGCGGTTAAGCCCAAACTGAAAGAGTTTTTTGAATCTGATGAGCTCAAACACAAAGCCTCTACCTGGATTATTACCAACATGATAAGCAGAGTGCCTGAATTTTCCACTGCCATTAGCACTGTTTTGGACCGTTATATAGATGATCAAATTTGGTGGAAGAAGGTTACACTGCAAACAGTAAGGCAAGTCTCCGGGCTTAGAAAAGAGGCTATTGACGATATTATCAGGGATATCCTTTACAGCCCGCACACATATGGTCAGATAGTGCGGCTTGTCGAAGACAATCTCCAGAATATAGCCTTATATATAGAGCGAGATGAAATTCGAGGTAAAATCGAAACGGTTCATACGTGGATCACGCATTCCCTTATACAAACAACCCGGGAAAAAGCAATTCCGGCCTTAAGGGATAAAATTGACGGATTTCTGAAAAGTGATCAGTCCTGGGAAGTTATAGACCGGCAACTCTCAGCGATGCTTCATACCGTACCATCCAAGCTGCAGGTATACCTGCAGCGGCCTGTGACCGTTGAAAAAATCAGAGCATTTATTCCCGAAATTCTGCACAAGCTTAATATAAAACAGATAGTATCCGAAAACATTGCCAATCAGGATACGGAAGAATTTGAGAACATGATCATGAAAATTACCGGTGAAAACCTTGCCGCCATAGAAGTGCTGGGAGGCATCCTGGGAATGTTGGCCGGCATTGCGTTAAAAAAGCCGTCCTTTCTGATTATCCTGCCGGCAGGGATCATAGCTTTTTTGCTTATCGAAGTCTGTTTGAAGAGCATTAAAAAAAGATATTTTAAGATATAATGGGACTATCAGTGCCTATATACGTATATTTCGGGTGTTTCAAAAAAGGTTATATGACAGGCCGGTATGTTGCCAGAGAAGGCTTGTTTAGCAAAGAAGAATATGCTAATGTACTAATACTTCCGTGTATAGTGAGTAACACCTTTATCTATAAGGAGTAATGGTGAAAAAAGAATATCTAACGGTCATTTATGCTTTTATAGTTGGGCTCATCTTCAGCGCCTGCGCCGACAAGAACACCACAACTGCTCAGCCCTCAGCCGGCTCACAGCCTGCAGCCGGTGCCTATAGCGGCAGGGTTGTTGAGACTATGAACTCGGGCGGATATACCTACGTTAAAATAGATACCGGAAAGGATACCATTTGGACTGCTGCTCCCGAGACCCAGGTTACGGTTGGTGATAGCGTATCCGTACTGCCGGGAACCCTTATGAGAAACTTTAAAAGCGATACGCTGGACCGCACCTTTGAGCAGATTTATTTCGTTGCTGCAATATCGGGTGCCGGTGCCGGGCAGGCTGCCGCAGGTGATATGGGAGCATACCATGCGGGTATCCAGAAAGAATCTAAAAATGCAGATCCTGCTGCTGCGGATTTTTCCGGCATCACCAAGCCCGACGGGGGCAAGAGCGTTGCTGAGCTTTTTGCCCAGAAAAAGGACCTTTCAGGCACCGAGGTGCTTGTACGCGGCAAAGTAGTCAAGTATAATGCCCGCATAATGGACAAAAACTGGATTCATCTTCAGGACGGTACGGGCACCAAAGGTTTAAATGATTTAACCGTAAACACCAGCGCTGAAGCCAAGGTCGGTGATACCGTGCTGGTTAAGGGTGTGCTGGTGACCAATAAAGATTATGGTTACGGCTATAAATATGATGTTATTATTGAGGATGCCGAAGTTACGGTTGAAAAATAATTGCGCAACCAATACCGGACTAAGCCCGGCGCAATATTTTATGGGGAGGTTCCAAGATGAAAACATATCGTATTGTAGTAGCCCTGTTCCTGGCGGTTTTTTTTCTGCACGTGCTCCCTTCTGCGTGCCTGTCGGGCGGCGGAGAGCTGGTCTGGGAATTTGAAACGGGCAACGATGTTAAATCATCCCCGGCAGTAGCAGACGGGTATGTGTATGTGGGCAGCAATGATAAAAAGCTGTATTGCCTTGATGCCAAAACCGGTGAAGAGGTCTGGTCCGAGCAAACGGATAATGCCATTACGTCCTCACCGGCAGTATCTGAGGGGCAGGTGTACGTGGGAAGCCTTGACGGCAACGTGTACTCCTTTGATTCTGATGACGGGGGTGATGACTGGGACTTTGATACAGAGGATAATGTAAAGTCTTCCCCCACCGTATATGATGACTATGTATATATCGGTAGTGATAATAAATCGGTCTACAAGCTATCAGCTAGTACAGGATCAGATAGATGGCAGTTTATGACAGAAGATGAGGTGGAATCGACACCTGCGGTGGTAGATAACTATGTGTATTTCGGCTGCAATGATGAGAAAGTATACTGCGTTTTCGACGACGGGAATGACGTTACAGAGGAATGGGATTTCGAAACAGAGGATGAGGTAAAATCATCTCCTGCTGTTGTTGACGATTATGTCTATATCGGCAGCGATGATAAATACGTGTACTGCCTGGATGCTGATGACGGAGATGAAGAATGGAAGTTTCAAACCGGCGGTTCTGTGGAATCATCGCCTGCTGTAGTAGACGGATATGTGTACGTGGGCAGTAATGATAAGAAGGTATATTGCCTTAAGGCTACTACAAGTGATGATGACGGGGAAAAAGTATGGGAGTATGAAACAGGCAAAGCAGTAAAATCATCCCCGGCCGTAGCAGACGGATATGTGTACATCGGCAGCGGTGACGGTAAACTGTACTGTCTTAATGCCGAAACAGGCGAGAAGGAGTGGGAATTTGCAACCGGTGATGAAATAGTGTCATCGCCTGCCGTTGCAGACGGATACGTGTATGTCGGCAGCAGTGATGATAAGCTCTATTGTATCACTGCCGGTGCCGCGGATAATGAACCTGATGATGAGCCCGAGAACACTCCCCCCACGGTAACGATTTCCGCCCCAACCGACAATGCGTCATTTGCTGAGGATGAAACGATTACGTTCTCGGCAGTAGCTGTCGACAGCGAAGATGGAGCTCTGAGCGGTGATGCAATTGTATGGACCTCAGACAAAGACGGACAGGTGGGTACGGGAGCATCGTTTATTTCCGACAGCCTTTCTATAGGCACCCATATTATCACTGTTACGGCTACGGACTCCCAGGGAGATTCTGGTACTGATACGATTACCATCAGGGTACAAGAAGCTGCAAAGGTCCTGGCACAGATTACCAGCCCAGAAGACAATGAGACCGTTGTGCAGGGTGAGTATATAACCTTTGAAGGCACGGCAGCCGGGCCGGACGGCACTGTGCTCAGCGGTGATGCGTTGGTCTGGATCTCGAGCCTTGACGGCCAGATAGGCACCGGTGAATCATTTGTTAAAAACAATCTATCTCCGGGAGAGCATACTATCACCCTGACTGCTACCGATCCCGACGGTGTAACCGGTACTGACAGCATCCTGGTCAGAATAACGGAAAAAGAAGCTGATGATGAACCGACCACGAGATGCCCATTCACCTTTTTGCTGCAGAACAGCGACCCCCGGCTTGATATCCTGCGGCAGTTCCGTGACAGCGTTCTGGCTAAGACGCCGCTGGGCACCCGGCTCATTTACCACTTTTATGCTCATAGTGAAGAAATAATCAGCCTGTTTAATACATATCCTGTAATTAAGCATAGTGCTCAAAGGCTGACAGAACAGCTTTTACCGACTATGAGATCATTCTTAAAAAATTAGTCGATCTGTTTGAATATTACGGCAATTCACATTCATCCGGGGTAAGGTTTGTGTCGGAGTCCCGGCTGGTTCCGTCCTCAATATCTTGACTGTCATGTACACCATTAGTGTTACAGTCGCCCAGCCTCAGAAAATAGATATCCTGCTCACCATTGAAGGTAGCTGCATAGGCAAGGCTTACCGTGGCATTATCTGATACCATATCATAATAGTCCCCGATTTTTTGCTGGTTGGGCCAGCCCTTATAGCTGTCAAAAACCGGGGTGAGGGAAATGTTTTGTGACCATGTTGTGCCTGCGTCATGGGAATAAGCGTAGTATAGTTCTGACAGGTTTGCCCCGTTGGTATTGCGGGTATCGTTCCAGATAACGTCAAGGCGTCCGTTGGGCGCAACTGAAAGCGTACCGAACCACTGCCACGCCCTGCTCCTAGCCGGATCGTCATTGACTCGTACCGGTTTGCTCCAGCTTATGCCGCCGTTAGTGCTGCGGATGAAGTGCACATCAAGGGGATCCGGACCGGGCGGATCAACCGAAGCCAGCACATATACAAAGCCGCGTGTTGACCGTTCAGAATAATCTACCCCAACGTATATCTGTCCCAGCAGACCTGCGGGATTCGGGTTTTCATCATAATCGCGCAGGCCTTGCAGACGACCGCCCAGATCAACCAGGGTCGCACTAAAACTGGGGGAGACTGTGTGATCCCGGGCATCTGTTGACCGGGCTACCGTAAACAGCGTAAAAAACGGCCAGCGTATACCGGCCGCATATACTTCACCCTCGGGACCGACCGCCAATGTGCCAAACGAGGGAAAATGGGGGACCTCAACCGGATCGCAGAATGTTTGGCCGCCGTCGGTTGAGCGTGTAAAAGTGTTGCTGCCATAGCTGCTTGCAAATTGCTGCCAAATGACATAGATGTTACCGCGCCCCGCACTGCCGGTTTTATCGACAACCATCCAGGGCTTATCGCCCCCGAAGGCAAATGTCGGCGGCTGCCAGGAAATTCCTCCATCAGATGATGTAAACAGGTTGCCCACCAGTTCATCCATATCAATAGCAAGGCTGTAGTAATAGATGTTTCCTTCGGCATCAGCATCAACAATCGGGTCGCTGCGAAAAACAGCCTCCTCCAGAGCACCGGCAAAGGTCCAGGTCTGTCCATAATCACGGCTGTATGCCCAACCGGCAAGACGAAAGTTGGATGCAACCGTATTGAACTGTCTCCAGCCAATCACTATGTTGGCCGGGTTGGTAGGGTTAACGGCAATGGAGGGCTCATTGGCTGCATCGTCCTTGATATTATTACCCAGAATATCTACATTTACCTGGGTGCTTACAAATGGCCCCTTTTGAACCAATACCTGCGGAGATACAGCAAGCATGTTATTTGGGGGAGAAGATCGCAGCGGGTCATCAATGAACTCTCTTGGAACAATACCGCCTTGCAGTCCGGTATCGAAATCCTGGCCGTAGAGATTCGGTGGTATTGGATGCCGTAGAAAGACACTATCTGTAGTAACCGGCAGGCAAGGGAGAATAAAAAAAATGATTGTAAAGAATTTTTTGCAGGCCATTAGATGTGCATGTTTGCAACAAACCCCATACTTTATACAGGGTTGCATAAAAACCCGGGGAAGGACCCCCTACTCCTCCTCATCCCCTTTGTAGGCTTTTACAAATTCGTCTTTTGTTTTTTTAAGCTCATCAAGAAAACTTTTACCGCCCTTTTTAACCACGTTATGGGCTTCCGCGACTATCTGCTCTGAGCCTTTATCAAGGGTTTCATCATCAGGCAACTGATGACCGGTTTTTTTACATCGCCACTTAATGAATTCTTTCGTGAGTTCTTTTTCTGCAGCACGCAGTTTACTGCTGAGGGAAGAAGATTTCTTTTTGTCCATTATGCTTTTAACTTTATTGTCTCACCCGGGGAGAGAAACCCTCGCCTGTAGGCGAAGACTTGAGTAAGCACCGAAGGTGCTATGAAAAAATATACCCCTCGTGAGAATTTCAGAGGTAAGTTGTTTTTCCTTCAATTCCAGATACACTTCCG
>JANQFE010000046.1 GCA_028278025.1 Thermodesulfobacteriota bacterium
CGGCACGCCTGCAGCCTGTGGCATCGGATGGGGCTGCAAAGGCGGTGCGAGCGATGTCTGGTAATCAAGAAAGCAGCTGTTTTTGCGAGCACATAGCCTGAAGCACGCAGACCGATGCCGCAGGCTGGCCGCTAATAGTCATCAATAATGCGGGCTAGATAAAACTCCCTTTACCTACCCTTCCAACACCAGCTCAGGCCACTTTTGACCCTTGAGTACTGTAGCTATGGCATCAAATATTCCCTTGGAAACAATCGGCTGATAACGGCTGCCAACAGGGGTTCCGGCAACTATAATATTGGTTGTGCCTTGTTTGAGTTCGGTGCGAAACGGTTTAGTAAAATCATTATAGGGCACTGTGCTGCCATACTCAAAATGAATAGGTTCTAAGGCCTCCTCCCGGGCGCAGTATACTGTGTCTGTGTTCTCACTTAGAAAATCAACCAGCACATAAACTATATTATCATATTTTTCCTGCAGCCCTGCCTTCAGCGCTTCAGCTGAAGATAGGCGCTTGTTATCCGGATCGTCATCCTCGCCGGCAAACTCGGTATCAGCAAAAATCACCTTTGTATTGGTGCCCTCAAGTGCCTTTCCGACTTCCTGCCGTAAGTTTTTATAATAGGCTGGCGCCAGTTTATGGTAGGGTTCACCGGGCATTTCTGGAAAGCCGTGACGGGTCAGGACCATAAGGTTTTTAGAGCCAGCAGGCAGCTTTTTAATTTCATCATGAGCCATGCGTACATATGCCTCTCTAAATGATGCAAAAGCCCCGATTGAAGGAGTAAACACCAGTTTTGCACGACCGTTAACAATATGCTCAATTTCTACGAATAGAGAGTTGAATTCTTCGAGATTGGAGAATACCGGGAAAAGATCACAGACCACGATAGTTTCAACATCTTGCTTTAAAAGATCTTCAAGAGCCTGCTCAACGGTTTCCGGATACATACTCCAGGCTGTGCTTACCGTAACACCGGGAAACTGCTCAGCAAGTAATGCCCTTACACCGGAAAAAATTGCTTCATGCTGCTGCACAAAAGGAATCGTTTTATCCGGCATCCTGGCATAGTATGACGATACAATTTTAATTGATGGTTTTTCAACAATGTCAACAAGACCGTTTTTCTCTTTCAGCAGAAAGTGCCCGGCATCACCTTCTTTGCGGGGTTTAACCCAGGAAACCGGAAGCTGGGTATAGGCAACACCGTCCTTGTTGCTGGTTTTGCCGTAACAATCCATCAGGTTTTTGGGAGTAAACTCTTCCGAGGCAAACAGGTTGTCGGGATCGCGCAGTACAGTGCCCCTGTCACGCATGATGATAAGCTGCAGCAGTTGGGGGAAAGCAGACTCAAAAATCAGGTTCAAATAATTATCAAAAAAGCGGTAATCATATTTTTCGGGTTGTCCCAGAGCCGTAATCAAAACTCCGGTCTTTCCTTTAACGGTAGTGTCCTGGTTCAGGTATTTTTTGAAGTTCGTGTCATCCTGTTTTGAAGAGCAGGATGACAGCAGGCAGAGTGCAATAAAAAAGGATAGTACTTTTGTGTTCCTAATTTTCATGGGGGCTCCTTTCAGCTATTGGTAAATCTACTTAGTATTACACTTTTACATACAGAAACAATAGGTTCAAAAGTATAAGGCCTAACCGGTTGTGCGTCAACGCTAAAGGGGGGGGTGGATATAAGATGTCTTTGACTGGTTAAAAATTGGTGGGGTAGGATTTCAAGAAGCAAAGCAATAGTTTACATTTTTATTATAAGTATTTAATATATTATTGTTTTTTGAGGCCAACTTTTAGAGTAGCTGATTTTTCCCTGCTGGTCTACCAGCAAAGCTTCTACCCCCGGCAGGCTCTCAACCAGTTGAATACCCTCATGCGGGCCAAGCACAAACAGAGCGGTTGACAGGATATCACTTACAACACCACTGTCTGCAATAACAGTTACAGCCTGAATTTTTTCAACCGGCAGCCCGGTGCGGGGATCAATAATATGAGTATGTCGCTTGCCTTTTTTTACATAATATTTTTCATAGTCTCCTGAGGTTGAAACAGACTTGTCCTGAAGTGTTAGAACAGTAAGAAAGCTGCCCTCTTTTCTTGGATGCCGTATCCCCACTCTCCAGGGTGAGCCGTCAGGCTTACTGCCTGCCGTACAGATAGTGCCCCCTGCTGCAATTAAGGCCTGTGTAATCCCCCGTTGCTTTAAAACTTTCATTGCTTGGTCGGCTGCATATCCCTTTGAAAAAGACCCTACATCAATCCACATACCCGGTTTTGCAAGCATGGCCGTCCGCTTGATTGAACCGTCCTTTTTCCTTATAGCAAGTTTTAGTTCACGATAATCAACAAGACCTTTGGCTGCTGCAAGGGCCTTATGATCAGGTTCTCTGCCGGGCAGCCCGGGAAAGTCCCGGTCGAATCCCCACAAGGTAACCAGCGGGCCGATAGTACAATCAAATGATCCCTCTGTCGTTTTAGCAAACTTTTTTGCCAGTCGCAGGGCCTCCATGGTCTCTGCGCTTATCTGCACCGGTGCCCCGCCTGCATTTTTGTTTATTATGCTGACCTCACTGTTAGGATCATAGCTGTTTAACAGGGCATTTACCCGATCCATCTCGCTGTAGGCTTCCTGTATGGCCTGCCGGGCACCTTCCCCCCACGCTTTTATTTCAATAAAGGTATGCAGGAGCAGCCGTGATTCTTCTACAAGCTCTCCGGTTTCGGCCTGCGAACATCCACCACAAAAAATATGCCAAACTATGATTACATATGAACCTATATGAGTCAAAACAGCCCGGGCTTTATCCATATAAAATCTGTTTTTCATTATGTCACCGCAGCCTTTTATTAGTGCCAACTTTTTATTGATACAAAATTAATTTATGCTATGTATTGTAACACATACGATTAATACATATTTTGGATAACAAGTCCAATGTCAAAAACATTTTTCGTTGCCGATCTTCACCTGACTATTGACAATCAGGTGCGAACGGATCTTGCACTTTCCTTTATCGACAAAGTTATTAACGCTAGCGCCGATCTGTATATACTTGGAGATTTTTTTGACTTTTGGGCCAATAACAGCATACTCCTGAAAAAACATCTCAGAGTTCTACAAAAATTGCAGGAACTTGTTTCTCACGGCCAAAAAGTCTGTTTGCTTTTCGGTAATAGAGACTTTCTCATCAGGCCGGAAACCCTTACGCCATTCGGTATTACCTTTCTCGGTGAAGAAGCAGAAATCATCCTTGGTCCCAAAAGAATCCACCTTACACACGGCCATACACTGTGTCTGTCAGATATAGAGTTTCTACGTTACAAACAAAGAATGTGGCCGATCTTCAGGTTCCTGGACCGGATTATACCGGGGCCTCTGGAAAACTATATCGCCAAGAAATTTATTTTGAAAAGCAAACAGGTAATAAGTACACAGGAACAGGTGCGATTTGATTTCTCAAGAAATGTTATTGAGCGTCATTTCAATTCAGGCATCGATGTAATCATATGCGGTCATGCTCACAAGCTGAAAATACAGCCCTTTGGGAAAAACTGCTTTTATGCATTACCCGCTTGGGAAGATAACAAAGGTAATTTCCTCGTCTGTACAGATACTGAATGCAGTTTTCATGAATTCAGTAAATCTGGTTAACCCTTGCAAAAAAAATACGGATCCTGTATATGCTCGCTCTTGCAAATCGGGCAGCGGCTGGGCGACGTAACCTTTGTTCTTTTAGCAAAGACAAAACCACAGGCAAGACACTGCGCGGGCTGCATGCCAAAAGCACCTCTGCGTGTTCTGCTTATATGTTCTAAATGGCCATATACTTCTTTTACCGTAATATGAACAGCCTGTGAAATCTCTCGGGCAGTCAGCTGCTCGTTTTCAAGAAGCGCTATAATCTCTTTTCTAAGGGTCATAACCATATAGTGATGAGTGGCGAGTATACAATTGCTCCTTAACACTCTTTATTTATTGCTCAGAACCGCTACAATGCAGAGCACTTATGAAATCTAATACAGTTAATGGTATACAACTATTTTTTTTTAATAGCCTTGCAAGGTATATCTGCCTTGTTCATGCCGTGTCAACCAGAATCGGTGGTATAAGCCCACAACCGTTTGCCAGTCTAAATCTCGGTCTGCATACCGGCGACAGCTTTGCAAACATTACCAAAAACCATACAGCTCTGTGTAAAGCTCTAAATGTGAATATAAGGTCCCTTGTCTCCTCCAGCCAGGTTCACGGCAGTAAAATAGTATATGTTGACCGTCAACTTCAAAGCAAAGCAGCTTGTGCACTACAGCATGCCTTTAAAGGTTATGATGCAATGGTTACAGACCGGCCGGATGTCCTCCTGCTTATCAGAGTTGCGGATTGTGTTCCCCTCATACTTTTTGACCCTGCAAAAAAAATCCTTGCACTTGTGCATGCCGGCTGGAAGGGAACCCTGGCAGGCATTGCAGCAAAAACAGTTGACGAACTGGCCAATCGATTCGGTTCTGATCCCGGCGATATCAGGGCAGGTATCGGGCCATCAATTGGACCGTGCTGTTATACAGTAACAGAAGATATTGCTCAAAAGTTCTATCGTCAAACATCGTATGCAGACAACATAGTGATTAATAATACAGCCGGCGCGATACGGCTTAATCTCTGGGAAGCTAACATGCTGCAGTTGCTGGGGCGCGGCTGCAGAAAATCACATATCGAGGTAGCCGGGCTGTGCACCTCCTGCAACTCACACCTCTTCTTCTCGTATAGAAGAGAAAAGGGAAAAACTGGACGGTTTGGCCTTCTTGCAGGATTGAGTTTCTGAAAGACGTGTTTCCAGCATTACGCTCTTTTTAGGTCTGATTTGAATGACTGTACTCTTTTTTTCATAGCGATCATTTTTCTTTTGATAGTCTATTGTATAGTGAAGTCCGCGACTTTCTTTTCTTTTAAGAGCACATGCTATGATAAGTTCCGCTGCCGTTGCAATATTTCTCAACTCAATCAGGTCCGAGTTAATAATAAAATTCCAATAGTAATCGGTAATTTCTCTCTGTAATAGTCTGATTCTCCTGCGCGCCCGTTCAAGCCTCTTATTTGATCTGACAATACCAACGTAGTTCCACATAACACGTCTTATTTCATCCCAGTTGTGTGATATCACAACCGACTCATCTATATCCATGGCATTGCCGGGGTCCCACGGCGGGATAGCCACTGTAGGATAGGATCTCTCATCAACCTCCTGTACCGACCTGATAGCAGCACGATGCGAAAAGACAAGCGCCTCAAGCAGTGAATTACTGGCAAGTCTGTTGGCTCCATGCAGCCCGGTACAGGCAACTTCACCGGAAGCAAAAAGGCCGGTAATATTGGTCTCACCGAATCTGTTTGTTAAAACCCCTCCGCAAAGGTAATGTGCTGCCGGCACAACCGGGATTGGCTCGGTGGTCATATTGATGCCGAAAGACAGACATTTTTTATAAATATTAGGGAATCTGTTTTTGACAAAACTGGATCTTCTGGCGGTAATATCCAGTAAGACATAATCTTCACCGCTTTTTTTGAGCTCGGAGTCAATGGCACGGGCCACAACATCCCGGGGTGCCAGGTCTTTCATGGGATGATATTTTTTCATAAAGGGTGTCCCATTTTTGAGCCGCAAGATCCCGCCCTCACCGCGAAGAGCTTCAGATACAAGGAAGTTTTTTGCCTGTGGATGGTATACACAGGTAGGATGAAACTGAATAAATTCCATATTGGCAATACGTGCGCCTACACGGTAGGCAATAGCAATCCCGTCTCCGGTTGAGATATCAGGGTTGCTGGTGTACAGGTATGTCTTACAGGCCCCTCCTGTAGCCAGAAGAGTAACTTTTGATATAAAAGTATGTACTCTTCGTTTCTTTATATCCAGGACGTAGGCACCATAACAAATATTCTTGTTAATATTTTTAACACCAAGTTTTTTTGCCGTTATCAAATCTATCGAGATATGATTCTCAAAAATACGAATATTGGGACAAGCTTCAACTTTCTTAAGCAGGATCTTCTCTACTTCTTTACCGGTCAGATCACCGGCATGCAGTATCCTGCGTTTTGAATGACCGCCCTCCCTCCCCAGGTCAAAAGAGACTCTCGTACCTGCTTTTCTTTTTGTAAACGGTACCCCCCAGGTAATCAAATCCTTTATTCTTTCCGGACCCTCATTTACAACCATCTTAACAACATCAGGCTTGCACAAACCATCCCCTGCTGTTATAGTATCCCTGATGTGTGACTCAAATGAATCGCTTGGATCAACAACAGCGGCTATGCCTCCCTGGGCGTAGTTCGTATTGGACTCCTTTTTATCCTTTTTAGTCACTATGGCAACACTGCCATACTGGCTTACTTTTAAGGCATAACTAAGCCCGGCTATTCCGGTTCCAATGATAAGAAAATCGGTTTTAAATTCCATTGTGCCTAAAATTTTAAAAATAATTACTTGTATGCTATAAGCATAATACTATTAGTATAAAAATACAAGCTTAATCACTGTCATAGGCCCTTTGACTCATGTTAATTCTAGGCATCGAGACATCTTGTGACGAAACAGCAGCCGCTATTGTTAAAAACGGTAGTAATGTCCTATCAAATGTTATCTCCTCCCAGGTTGCTTTTCATAAAAAGTACGGCGGCGTTGTTCCTGAAATTGCTTCCCGCAAACATCAGGAAAAGATTATACCAGTGATTACCGAAGCACTTGTGCATGCCAAAACAACACTTGACGACATCGAAGCACTTGCCGTCACTCAAGGTCCCGGACTCGTGGGGTCACTGCTTGTAGGCATCAATGTAGCCAAAGCAATTGCCTATGCCCGCAAACTACCGCTGGTAGGCATTAATCATCTGGAAGGACACCTGCTTACGCCGCTTCTTGAACATAGAGTTCTGTTTCCCAATATCACCCTGATAGTTTCCGGGGGCCATACTAATCTCTATCTTGTAAGAAACATAGGTGCCTATGAGCTTCTTGGCAAAACCCGAGATGATGCTGCCGGTGAGGCCTTTGATAAAGTTGCAAAACTGCTTAATCTCGGCTACCCTGGCGGAGTCATTATTGACAGCCTTGCCAAAGATGGGGACCCGACGGCCATAGACTTTCCACGGCCTATGATTCATGATACTTCATTTGACTTCAGTTTCAGCGGACTGAAAACCGCGGTACGCTACCATGTAAAAAGAATCGCCCCGGAAGGCTTGACAGATGAAACTATCCGTAACATCGTTGCAAGCTTTCAGTCAGCAGCAGTTGACATTCTGGTAGCAAAAACCCTGCAGGCTGCAATGAAGTTTCGGGTAGAAGTGATTTCCATTGCCGGCGGGGTTGCCTGCAATTCACAGCTGCGCCGGCAGATGAAGGAACAAGCCTCAGCAAAAAACATTGAGGTGCTGATCCCTTCCCCTGTCCTGTGTACTGATAATGCAGCTATGATTGCTCTGGCAGGTGAACATAAGATACGAGCTAAAGCTGAATTCCCTTTTAAAATGAATGCTGTTTCTCGCTGGCAGCTGTAGACAATCACATGTGTTAATAACCGCTATGACGTATAAAGCTGTACTGTTTGATCTGGACGGTACCCTGCTGGATACCCTAGAAGATCTTGGCAGCGCTATGAACTGCGTTTTGGCTAAGCGAGGCTTCCCAACGCATAAGTTGGATGCCTATCGCTTTTTTATTGGGGACGGTGCTGTCATGCTGGTCAAGCGCTCTTTGCCAAAAGGACAGCGCTCTGATGAGACCGTGCAGCTTTGTCTGAAGGCTTTTCAAAACCGGTATGCCCAAACCTGGAATGTGAAAACAAAACCTTACGAAGGTATTACCGACATGCTGGATGCCTTAACAAAAAGAGGACTCAAACTTGCAGTGTTGTCCAACAAACCCCATGTGTTTACACAGCGCTGTGTTACCGAGCTTTTGGCTGACTGGAAGTTCGAGGTGATCCTCGGCCATCAGGATCCACTGCCGCGCAAACCCGATCCTGCCGGTGCTCTAAGAATTGCACAACTGCTCAAGGTTCCGCCCCGACAATTTCTTTACCTGGGTGACAGCGGTGTAGATTTGCAAACCGCCCGTGCTGCTGGTATGTGTCCCGTAGGGGTGCTGTGGGGTTTTCGTCCTGTGGAAGAATTACAGCAAAACGGCGCCGGAGCACTTCTAAAACATCCCCTGGATATTCTTGATCTTGTAAACTGATGCTATAATATACTATTAACCTAAATGAAAGGAGGAATTATTATGAGAAAAATAATTATATGCACGTTTGTTTTTATTTTATCCGCACTTGTGAGTTCATCTGCATTCTCTCATTGTGAAATTCCATGCGGTATTTATGGGGACAAGATGAGAGTCGATATGCTTAACGAGCATATTACAACTATTGAAAAGTCTATGAACATGATTATGAAGCTGTCCGCAGAAAAAGAACTTAATTGCAACCAGATTGTTCGCTGGGTTTCCAACAAGGACAGCCATGCTGTCGGCATACAGGACATTGTATACCAGTATTTTATGACTCAAAGAGTAAAGCCGGTATCTGAGACCAATCTAAAAGGATATACAAAATATCTGAAGAAGCTTGCCATCCTACACCAGATACTTTTTAATGCAATGAAAACCAAGCAGACAACTGATCTGTCATATGTTGAAAAGTTACGCTTACTGGTACAGGAGTTCAGCTCCCTGTATTTTGAGAAAGTATCGGAATAATGTATGCCGTTTAAACCTTGGGGTTTAAAAAATCGTAAAATAATTGAGGTCAAGCATGAAACATTCAATAGGTGCAAAAACAATCGTATACCCTGCCCCTGTTTTTGTTGTCGGCACATATGACAAGGACGGAAAACCCAATGTCATGACAGCGGCCTGGGCAGGCATATGCTGTTCGGACCCGCCCTGCATTGCCGTCTCTCTCCGGGAAGCTACCTATACCTATGGTAATATTATAAAACGTAAAGCCTTTACTATAAACATTCCTTCAGAGAAATATGTCAAAGAGACTGATTTCTTCGGGATATCTTCAGGAAAAGATGTCGATAAATTCACCGCATCAGGCCTGACCCCTGTTAAAAGCGATCTGGTAGATGCCCCGTATGTTGAAGAATTTCCCTTTGTGCTGGAATGCAAACTGCTGCATACCCATAAACTGGGGCTGCATACCCAGTTTGTCGGTAAAATAATTGATATAAAGGTAGAAGAACATGTGATCGGAGATAAAGGGCTTCCGGATATAGAAAAAATAAAGCCTATTCTTTTTGCACCGGACCGGCGCACCTATTACGGTATTGGTAAATATCTTAAAAGAGCATTTTATATCGGAAAAGAAATTTAATGTGCCCGTTATAAAAAGAGAACATGCGGCTGTCATATTTTTTTGCAACCATGCCGAATGCAACAAACCCAAACAGGAACATAACCAGTGCCAAAAAGATTTCTGCTTTTCGAAAGCCCGGACAAAACTCTTGTTTCGCTGGTAGTTGTTACGCTTATCGGGTTTTACAGCAAGTTCTACACCGGCCCTGCCGCTCTTTGGGTTAACAATTCACTGAGCGGAGTATTCTACGAAATATTCTGGTGTCTTCTGTTTTTTTTCTTCTTGAAAAAATGCCGACCCGGGATAATTGCTGCCTGCGTTTTGACTGTTACCTGTCTGTTGGAATTTCTTCAATTATGGCACCCCCCGTTCCTGGTATACATCAGAAGCTCTTTTTTAGGAAGCGCGTTGCTGGGCACCACCTTTGTATGGACTGATTTTCTTTACTACAGTGCCGGCTGTGCTTTGGGATGGCTATGGATGCATTGGCTGCAACAATAACAATTTGTTGTGCTGACTCCAATATGCTAAAAATAATTATACGCTTTCTTCAACACACTTTTTAATTAAGGAGTCTACCTATGAAAAATACCAAAAACAGTATTCTCATCAGTATAGCCCTCGTGTTTTTTGTCTGTGCCTGTGCCGGAAAAACAAAAGTGCAACTCCAGAGCATTCCGCAACCGCTTACTCAAACAAAGGAAAATGTGAGTGTGGTCGCCCTCGAGTTCGGCACTACAAAACACTGGTCACAGCTTGAAGTGGCAGTTGCAAACCTGAGCGACGAACCTGTTCGGATTGAAGCACGTGAAATATATCTTAAGAACGAAAAGGGTTATTACTTACTCCCCTATACCAATACTCAAATAGAAGATAAAATTGAAAAAAGAGCAGGCAAATATGTAAATCCCCTCACTATTGGAGCAGTGGGAGCAGCCCTGGTGGCGATTATTCTGCCGTCAAAACACGACCGAGATGTAGCTCTCAAAGCCGCAGCAGTGCTTGCAGGGGGGGCTATCGGTAAAGAACTGGCTGAACGTCAGGGTGTAAAGGAAGACCTTGAAATCAAAGACGACTTTTTTCTAAAAAATTACAGCATCCCGCCGGGATTAAAGCTTGGAGGGCGTGTATATTATCCTCCGGTAGAACAGGCAACCGGTCTGAAAGCACTCATAAAAATCAAGGAACAAGATACTTTGTTTGAAATTGATTTTTAGATTTTCAGCAAAAAAAAATTTAGTAATTCAACCTAATACATTTTTCCAACCCGTCTTTTTTTCCATGCATCTTTGTGCAACCTCCTGCTCACATTTGTTGACAATGCTTCATGATAAATATATTGCCTTGAACTTCCAAGAATTATAAGATAGGTCGCAGTATCAAATAAGGTCGGAAACATAGGTTATGGAAGTAAACAAAAACGTGCTGGTAGCAACGGTCGTATTCGCAACACTTTTGACCATTTCTTTTGCAGTAAGTATTGTTGGCGGGTTCGGCAAAGCTGAAAGTGCCCATAGTGCCGCTTCAGTCTGGCTGTATATACGCAGAATGCTTATGATTGCCGCTGCCGTACTTGTACCCTTAATAACCTGGCAGGAAGGCCTTCGAGGGTTCGGCTGGAAAGTATCGGGAAACTGGATTGTTATTGCAGTTTTACTGGGCATACCGATTGGTTACGCTAATAAAGGAGGGTTTGATCCCCGATCTGTTACCGCACTTTTGCTTGCAGGCTTTCATGCTTTTGCAACTGAATTTTTTTTTCGTGCCTATCTTATTACTGCCATTTCAAAATCTTTTAAGAATTTTTGGCCGCCCATTCTTGTCTCAGCGGTCATGTACGGCATCTTTTACCTGAGTGTTTGGACAACCTGGCAGCAGCAAGGTCTTGCGCGGATTGCTTTTGTCTGCCTGTTCATTGTGCTTGGAATTGTTTTTGGATACTGTTATAAGAAATCAAAAAGCGTTTGGGTACCCTGGATAATGCACTTCTTGGGAGTCCTGCAATACCGTGTATTTTTCTGAGTAATCATCATCGCCCATAGGGCGTGATTATGTAAAAGTAACTGACCGCAGACGGTCGCGGACTTTTTTCTCCCGCGACGCTGCGGGAGAAAAGCTATTCATGAAAATTATAAAAAGAATCTGTGCAATCATTATTTTACTATACATACTGTTAATTATTATTGCCTACCTGCCGACTGCCACACTACCGGTTGAAAAGCTTACTGGCCCGTCCAGCACATTTATTAACGTTAATGGTCACACTATTCACTATACACAACAGGGACAGGGCCAGCCTCTTGTGCTGGTTCACGGATTTGCCGGTTCAGTATTTACCTGGCGCAGCCTGATACCGCTGTTGTCTGACAAGTATACTGTTTACGCACTTGACCTTCTTGGGTTCGGCTTGTCCGACAAACCCTCGGATAACAGCTACGACATGCGCTCCCAGGCAAATCTGCTGTTGGCATTCCTTGAAGAACTGGAGTTGGACTCAGCGATACTGGTGGGCCATTCAATGGGCGGTGTTGTAGTCGCATATGCGGCTATTGAGAAGCCTTCCAAAGTCGACAGACTGATAATTATAGAGGGGGGCTTTTATCATGGCGGTGCCCCGGAGTTTGTACAATACCTTTTTTTTCCCCTTCAGAGACTCATGGCAAAAACTTTTTATACCAGGAAATTTCGGCTCAAAAGCCTCCTGCCCTCATATTTCAATAAATCCATTGTAACGACGGAAGTGATTGAAGCATACCTGCAGCCGGGCAAAACCCCAAACGCTGTCAATGCACTTGAAACAATGATGACTAATGTAGGTCCCCGGACATACGAAGGAGTCAGCCGACAGGTAACCCAACCGACGCTGCTTGTGTGGAGTCTTAACAACAAGAACAATCCGGTCGAGGATGGCAAGCGTCTGAACAATGAAATTTCAAATTCTCAATTGAATGTTATACAAAACTGTGGCCATTATGTCCAAGAAGAGAAACCCGAAGAACTGGCAGCGGTAATTAAACAGTTCTTGTATGAATAAGCCCAATGGCAAAGAGATGAATAGGTAAAAAGGTTTTTTGCTCTATTTACCTTTTTTATCTTTGATTTAAAGCTAGTACTGACCGACAATTAAAACTGTGGATTCGGAGGTTGGGCACGCACCTGTTTGGGCAGCAAGGGCAGTGTGAGCCTCAGCCTGAACTATAACTAATAGTCGATCCAGCGAGCATGTTGCCCGCAGCAAACAAGCAGGTGCGTGCCCAGCTTACTCCCAATTTTAATTGTCCATAAGTACTAGTCGAAAAACCCACACACCGGCAGGCTGGTGGGAAATGTTCAGATGCAAGTTGCAAATCCCGCCGTAGCGGGGCAGATGAAAGTTTACCACCGGCCTTCAAGGAGAATACTATGACATCCATGCACAACATCCATACCGTTGTAAAAGAAGGGCTGGGCAAAAAGATTTCTCTTGCTCCCGTTGCATTAAAATATCCCTTTCCCGAGCGTCCGGTGCGGGCCCTTGGGCTGGTGAATATGAACGGTGAAGTGTTTACGTCTGAGAAACTGCTGCGGGTTGTTTGCATGAAACTGACCCTGCCGGTCTATATAACCGTTTGCTCTACTTTCATACGCCCAAAACTCGAGTATGATCTGCCGGTACTTTCCTGTGAGGTAGTATGCCTGGGCAAAAGAAGAATGGTGCTGCTTGACATCCACAGGACCGGCGGAATGCCTGAAAGACCGCAAGATGCTGATTTTTTCAACAAGCTTGTACAAATCAGGGATGGCTATCCCGAACTTTTTACAAATCGCATTAAAATGGGCGGCGATACTATACAAACGGTATTTTCTCAGGCTGCCTGCCAGTTTAAAATCACCAAAGATTTAGATGCCCGGGCCAGCACCCTTATTGCAGAGTACCTGGGGTGTTTTGCTGATCTGATTAACAAAACATCACCTCTTGCCGGTGATGCCCTGAAGCAGGCCCAAGAATCATTTGAAAAATATCTTAAAACAATCGTTGATCATGATCCCGGTGTCAAGTTTAACAAAGTGCTTTTTGGCAAAAAAGGTGGGGTCGAACGCGCTCTGGATATTTTTTACGGTCTGTAAAACCCTTCACAGTTTACTATTCACTGCTGTGCAAGTGCTTGACCCAGTTTCCGGCCTGCATCTTCGGCTCGCTGCATCACCTCCGGCATATCATCCACATCATCCATCTTCACAACCTCTGCTATTTTAGCCACCAGTTTCATCCTGTGAATATCACCTATGCACATGGTCAGGGTCTCAAGTGTGCGTTCATGTCCCCCGCCGGCAACCGTTGTCACAACTACAGCCGGTTTGTCAGCCAGGGGGCGCTGGCCCATCCAGGGCATATCCGGATTATATTCGGGGCCCACCCCGCGATAGTAAATGGCCATACTTCTGTCAATCAGGCTTTTGACCGCTCCAGAAACATCCATATAATACGTGGGCGAGCCAATGATCAGGGCATCTGTTTCCATTAATGCATCATACACTCCCTGCATATCATCATCGATGACACACTGGCCTTCATTCATCATGCAGGCTGCACACCCGGTGCACGGCTTGATCTCAAGCTTGCTCACTTCAACCAGTTCGAAATCAATGCCGGATGATTCTGCAACCCTTTTCACAATCTTGTTGGTATTGCTCTCTTCCCGATGGCTGCCGCAAATGGCAAGTACTTTCATAACCCTTTCCTCCTTAAGTTTATAGATTTATACAAAAAAGGAGTAATAAATCATTATTGATTATTAGTGCACCGCTTCACTGTTCCTTTGTTGTATTGTGAATTTCGTGTTTTATTTTGCAGTATCCCCGTCTATGGTGGGATACCTGCTTCACTCCAACCGGCAACTATCTACTGCGCTTTCCCTTCCGCCTTAAGACGAGCCTTTTCTTCCGGTGCCCGTTTGAAGGTTATAACATCATCAAAGGGGCAGGCCTCCATGCAGCTAAAGCACAAGCAGCACGTTGCAGGCATCTCGTTTTCCTGGTTACAAATATTAATATAAAAAGGACATGCCGCTTCAGCAAGACAACGTTTGCAGTTGCGGCATTTTGATTTGTTATAACGGATACGCCACAGGCTGTTGTGGCCGTTTAAACATCGGTATGATGAAAGCCAGCAAAAGTGGGTACACAATTTGCGCCATTTAAAAAGTAACGACAATATGATCAGACCGTACATAAATGAAATGGGATACCAGTCAACGGGTGTCAAATCCCACACGGTTTCAGCAAAAAACATGGGAAACCATGACATAAGAAGCGTTGCCGGCACAAGCGGAGCCCGTTTATCGACGTTTCCACTCGTATTCATGGCACAGGTATTGCTCTGCTCTTCAATCGCCTTGGGCAGATTTTCAATGGGACGCTTGTAGTTCATATTTTTATACAAGGCGTCCTGCATAGTTGCATTGGGGCACAGCCACCCGCACAGTACTCTGCCGATAAAAACCGGAAACACCGCTACGGTGAATACGTGAAACATGGCCCAGAACAGCAGGTCGGGACGTGTTCCCTTGATAAAGCAGAACGACGTTACCGACGCCCAAATCATAAATACACCACATTGTACAACCGTTCGAAAGGTAACAACTTTGAGGCGTCTCTTTTTTGGTGCTTTCTCCTCAGAGTTGCCTCTTATCAGGAGCAGAAAAGGTATCAGGCAATTGAGTACAGTCAGCATTAAGAGCAGGTTATTCCCCTCACCGGTTTTATCCAGAGGAACAGTTGATGTCATCGCTGTCACAAAAAGGGCAAAGAGCCACAGATGGGCTGCAACCCGCGGTCGCGAAGCAAAATAGGGAATATGAAGCAGGCAGAAAAATCCGGCTCCAAGGGCAAAAAGCAGACCCGGCTGCAAATACTTCAACGGCGTGAATACTCCCATGAGGTAAACAAAAATTGCGGCAATCAAGGCCCATTTATTAATCGTAACAAATCGCTTCTGGGTTATATTCATGTATCGTCCTCCCTCTTAGTGTTGTGCATGTTCAGCTATAATTGCCTGCACTTTCGGCAAAACCACAGTCCACTCATCTGCTGTTATCATCAGTCCACATGCAAAATAGGTTGCAAGAAATCCGATACCGACCAGTATAACGCCGTAGCGCCTGAATCCGATAACACCCGTTCTTTTGCCCATCATCCAGAGAGCTAGCACATAAAAAAGGCAAAACATCATTATCTGACCTCGGGGTCCCTCGAGTGCACTTTTGGTAAGGGCTTCCAGGCTTTCCCCCCCACCGAGGCTTTCAAGGAGGGTATTGGTTAAATGGGAAAGCGTTCCGTTCATAACTGCAACCGGTATCATCGTTATGGCCGTGAACCGGAGGGAATCAATATATGTGCGGTCCCGCAGCACCAGATGCATAACAAGCCCCAGAATTAAGATAATGCCGAAGCCTACCAGTGCTCCGGAGCACGTTGAAAAAAGCCTCTGCAGTGCTACACTGTCAGTGGCCATGATACTTTTCATGCCTTCGGCCATATCAATCAGAAATCCCGGAAATGTAACCCGGTAGAGTTCCAGCGTGGTTGCCGTGGAAATTCCGAAAGCTTTACCGAACATATACCCCGGAATGAATATCTCCAGGATTCGTGCCCATTTTGCAAGGGGTGATGTATAACTGTTTTCCATGAAATTATCCTCCGGTTATGGTTATTTGATCATCATTGGTGTTCTGTCGCATCTTTTTCCTCGTGCTCATGTTCATGCGCTGTCGCCGGTTTTTCAAGTTCATCCCGCGTTGCCAGCCCCTTCATAATCATGTAACGTTTAAGCTCCTCCAGGTAGGCCTTTTCCTCCTGCAGTTCCTGAATTTCATGATCAATGTGTCCGGCTTCATACTTTATATAAAACTTTGAAGGGGTCTGCCACTGTCCTGATCCCATGAGTACCAGTGAAAAGGTAATATACAGCAGGCATCCCATAACTGTTTTCTTTTCAATCGACGAGGTCTTCTTGGCTACCCTGAGAATTATTAATGAAATAATTGCAAACACAATAGACACTGCATGACCGATATACGGCATCAGCGGTATGGGGACCCTTGAAGAATAATTATCCATATACAGCTCAAAGGTCCAGACACACAGGAACGTCAGGAAAAAGACACACACCGACTTTTTCAGGGCACCGGTTCGCCACATGATTTTAAGCAGAACCCAGCCTGCCAGCACATAAAAATAGCCGCCCAGCAGTTTAATATTCAAACTGCTGAACTGGGTTATTAATCCCTTGTCTACGGGTATACTGGGCACCTCCCCAATCAGGGGCCAGGCAAAAAGTGCCGAGAAATAACCATACAGATAGCCGGTGCTCTCCTTTTCAGCAGTGCAGCAGCGATAAAAAAAGGCTCCGGCAAGCAGGGCCAGAATAGGAACATAGAATAAGTTATAGTTAACAACAGGCTCTTTCCACATTCTCAGAGGGCTCATGGTGATTACACTCACCAGGAAGATACCCTGCCCTGCAAGGGCGACCCATATGGTCCGCATCATCGGTTTAAAGAAATTCTTGATTTTAGAAAACATTATCAAGCCCCCTTAAAAAAGTTAAAATTTTTGAAATATATTTTTAATTAGTACACTTATAGTTAGGTTTATTAAGGATATACATGACATCGCAACGCATGTCAAGAAAATTCACAGTAGGATGCACGCAAAAACACTTTTAGCCTGTTATTGCTTCGGATGGATTATTGTAAGAAATTGTCCGGGCGGTCCAAGCGGATTTTTTACATACTCTCCAGAAGTTGCGTTTTCGTTTAAAGGCAGCATAGTATCGATAATAGGTACTCAAATACCGCCATTATTTTTTCGGTAATGCAGCATAAAGGGTTTTAGTGTAGACAACAAGAGATCACGTTCTCTGTGAAAGGGGGAGCACTTCCAAATTAAACGCACCGGTATACATCGCCCGTGGCCTGAATATGCGGTTATTCTGGAGATATTCATGCACGCGGGCTGTCCAGCCGGCAACCCGGCTTACTGCAAAAATCGGCGTAAACATCTCCGGCTGAATATCCAGTGCTCTGTATACAATTCCCGAGTAAAAGTCGACATTCGGAAATATAAGCTTTGTTTGCCCAAGCCGTGCAACAACCTCCTGTTCCAGCAGCCGCGCAACCGAAAAAAGTTTTTCAGCTGCGCTGTTCCCTCTAACCGCAATTTCTGCCAACGGCCCCAGTATGCGTGCACGAGGATCATAAGCCTTATACACACGATGCCCAAATCCTACAATTTTCTCTTTCCGGGCCAATGTATTATCCAGAAAGGTTTTGACCCGTGACGGCTCACCGATCTCCTGCAACAAACTTATAACCTGTTCATTGGCACCCCCGTGAAGGGGCCCGTTAAGCGCAGCAATGCCTGCGCCGACCGAGAAATAAATATCCGAAAGCGTTGAAGCTACCACCATCGAAGCAAATGTGCTGGCATTCATACCGTGGTCGGCATGCAGAATCAGGGCTATATCCATGATACGCTCTTCAACTGCCGAAGGTCTGCGCCCGGTCATCATATAGATAAAATTTGCAGCATGACTAAGCTCCGGGTCCGGTTCAATAGGCACATGTCCCTGACGAACACGTGCTATGGCAGCCGTGACTGTGGCAACTCCCGCAATAAGGCGATAGCATGCCTCCAGGTCATAGCCTGTCTCCTGCTGTTGTTTCGCCCTTGCCTTTCTACGCATTAGTGGCTGCCTAAATTCATAGATTGCTGATTCCGCACCCCTTGGAGCAGTTTCCATAGGAATAGAGTCTTCATCAGATCCGATGGCCTCTGTCGGGCCACGCCGCCCTTCCTCCTGGTCCATAATGGTAAACTCCTGGCGCATCATATTGGTACCCAGGCGCAGTGCAGCCATAGCGTGCATATTCTCTACCGGAAATCCCATAAGCAGACGCAGGCTTTTGTTCAAAAGCCGGTATTGGGCAAGTTTCTTTTTATATTCTGAAAGCTCGGAGGCCCTAGGCAGTTTACCGTGCAGCAGCAGATAGGAAACCTCCTCATAGCTGCAATAAGCGCACAAATCAAAAATATTATAGCCCCGGTAGATAAGCCAACCCTTGGTTCCGTTGACATAGCCGATTTTGGTCTCACTTGCAATTGCACCCTCAAGTCCGGGGCCAACGGTACAGGTTATAGGCCAATCGATGGGCTTCGTAAAGTCTGGCTCGGGCTCATTATCTGTTTCCATCTGAGCTTTTTTAGCTGCCTCTATGATTAAGGAGTTGATTTTTTCAAGATCGGCCTGCATGGCAACCTCCTCATTCTACGCTCAAAGACTATAATTTTAACCATCTGTTTTTTTATATATATGCAAAATAAAATTTTTCAAAAATATTTAAAATGTAATGAACTCCTTATGATTTATGTAATAATTTTACAGAATGAATATCAGGACCACACGTTTATACAGGATTGTTTGTAAGCAATGATTCAATGCATGCGAGAATCCGGATTACCTCATTTTCAGACACATCGGAGAACCAGAACTTCTGGGGATATATAATGACGTTAGGCCCTTTGGCACACAGCCCCATACAGCCGCATTGAGAAACGCGCACTTTGCCGACCCAGCCCCGCTTTTCAACTTCTTTTTTTAATGCTTTTCGAACAGCCGGGCTTTTCCCATCAGCACAGGATTTTCTTTCACCTTTTCGATCATTTATACAGACAAAAACATGGCATACATAGGGGCTTGTGTTTTCTTCCATAATTGCTTTATACCTCCGATTCTGGTAAGTTTCTTTTGTCAAGCCAAGCCGTTACAGCCGGTCCGGTCCCAACCGGCCAGGGTTTAATTTTTTCAGGATCTGCCAGTTTTATTTCCTCCAGCTCTGATCCAATGGGTACCTGTCCTTTGGCCCTTATATAAGGGGCCAGAATCAGCTGATTTCGTTCAAAAAAAGAGTATACCTTAGTCGACAACTTTAAAAACTTTGTCATGCACCCGAACTTTTTCCGGCACCTTGATTCCCACAGCTTCACCCTTTGTAACTTTTTCCACTTTATCATGTTCAACTTGCATTGATTCGATGGTCGTTGTAAAGTCGGTGGTGTGACCCGTAATATGGATAGTATCACCCACCAACAGTTCCCCTTCTGTTATTTTGATTGCCGCAACACTGATTTTATCAAAAAAATGTTCGATAACCCCAATTTCTTTTTCACTCATACCGCTACCTCCCCTTACTATGATTTTCTAAAGTTACTATTTATCCCCGCCACGCCATGCACATAACATTAAAAGGTATTCCGTGCAATTAAAATTTCTTGCACATATCACAATGTCGAATCAATATCTGTTTTATTTATGTTTACGTACTAAAAGATTATGAGAAGGTGCTTAATAAGCAAAAAGGAGATAATAACTCGCTAGTAGTAACCGACAACTAAAACTGTGGAGTCGGAGGTTGGGCTCGCACCTGTTTGGGCAGCAAGAGCGGTGCGAGTCCAGCTTACACCCAATGTTAATTGTCCTCATGTACTAGTGCGGACTTGCTGGAGCACTGCTTTGTACGGGTTGAGCAGTAAAATGATATGGTTTCAAAAGTGCTTTGTTGATGGTAATGTTCACCCCCTGTCTGAGTTCCTGTCTGATGTTTTCCATCAGATTATGTCGCTTCCGGTATGTAAGTCTGGCTCTTATACCTTTGCTGACTTCATCTAATGCTCTTTGCCTGGCAGGAAACTTTTCCTCAACACGAACAAGGCAAAAACCGGTCTTCACAGTAAGAATATCACTAACTTCTCCATTGTTAAGATCAAAGACAGCTTGCTCCATCTGCGAGCCGCTATCCTTGCGATGCTGCCAGAGTGAATCAAATTTTCGTTTAAACTGTGGTTTTTGTTCAATAAGCTCCTCGATGCTCAGGCCCTTTTGAAGTTCCTGCCTAGCAGCTTCGGCAAGCTGTTTGTCTTCAAAACAGATGCGTTTAATTTTTGCACGCTCCGGAATGATAAATTCATCCTTACTACTTTTATAATAATCGCTGATTTCTTCGTCGGTAATACTTTTTATTTCCTTCTGTCTGAATGACATATACGCATTACTTAAAATCTGATCCCGCTTGAAGGTTTCATTATCGCCCAGTATTTCTAATTGAGTTTTGATATCAGGCGACCGGTCTATGCCTGCCTTGACAGCTGCTTGTGCCGTCAGCCGCCAGTCGACCATATTGTGCAGGAATTGAGTAAGCGTCTGCTCGGATTGATATTCACCGCGCTCCCGGGCCGGAAGAACTTTTAAAGCATTTCTCATATCAAACATGGTGATTACTTCATCGCCTGCCGTTGCAACAACACCAGCTTGCTGCTCTTTCTTCTGGCCACACGCATATGACAAAAGAACAAGAATACAAAGTGATGATATGAGTAATATGTTTACATTCCAAATATTTTTCTGCAATTTACTTCTCCATTCTATTATAGGAGTCCATTTGCTTACAACCTGCAAAAATCATTATCATGTTTGGTCTGAACTGACAACTCGAAAAAAGCGGGGACCGACTGAAAACATTTTCAGTCAATCCCCTTTTGCAACAATACAGTATTATTTTCAGCAATAGTTCATATATCAGTTATTAACCGCGCCTTCTTCGATCCAGATTTTCAGCTTCTCTCTGACATGCTCCTGCAAGCGCTCGCCACCCAGAGCTGTGGGATGGAGGTCTCCGCAGGGTGCCGGACCGGTTCTGGTAAAGATAGAACTGGCAAACGGATCTCCGGGGATAACTACCGGAACCGTACCGCCATAGGCCCCTGCCATAACACCGTCATAGCTGGTCAGATTAAGATCGGCCAGCGGAGAACCGAATGCCGGGTTAAAGTGACACCATCCACAAAATGGTCCAAATGTCCGGAGCAGGTCACAGTTAAATGATGCCTTGACACCCTCGGGATATTCCACATGTACCGCAACGCCGGCTTGACTGACCAGTCCGTCATTATCAATAGCGGTCAACACTGCGGTGTAGTCACCAGGGCAGAAATAGGTATGAGTCGGATTCAGGTCAGTGCTTCGGCCGGTATCATCAAAATCCCAAAAAAGCACATCGACCGTACCGTCGGGGTCAACAGCCGTCCCGGTAAAGTTAACCGTATGAGGATACACACCAACATCAATGTCTACCGATGCAGTCACCACGGGCGGTAGTGAATTGCCCAGAATCTGATCAAGGGATGCAGCCAGCAGATCAGCAACTGCAAAAACATCATCCTGAGCATCACAATCGACAATCCAGTCATCAGATGGGTCACCACCGGAGCAGCCGTCAATGCGGACTATGACCTTGTTATCCAGTTTGTCTTTTGCTTTTTGGTATTTTTCATCCTTAAGCTTATCTTTAACCGCCTGGACTTTCTCTTTCAGCTTCGACTTGTGTTCTTTTTTGTCAAAAGCATCCTTGGGAATATCCCCGATCAGTTTCTTCAAACCCTTAGCCTGAGCAACAACATCAGGCGTATAGATTTCGGCTACATCAACAATACCTTTGATGCTGAAACCACCGGCAAGCACGGCCCTGCCGTCCTTGAGCAGGTCGCTGTTACCGCCGGTATTGGGATACTGGGTTGCACCGGCCAGCACAAAATCATCTTTATTGGGTCTGTACAGGGTGGTATCCGGCAGTACGTCAAGTTGCTCGTTGCCGCCCAGCGGCAGAAGTACGGTACCATCAAGTAGTGTGACTGCAAAAATGTCGACTTTGCCGTGAACCGGTTTCTCGGCTGTCGGTGTAAAAGAAACTGTACTGCTTGCAGCATCGTAGGCCAGCACCTCGGAGGCATTGGTCACATCTCCGCCATCCCAGGCAAACGCCAGCAGTACTTTATCACCTTTGATCTGGGAAACACCCACGGTCATCCGCTTGGAGATCATATCGCCTGCCGGAGTAATTGAGTTGTCGGCCGGATTAAAAATATCCACTGACTGGGCCGGGTTTGAGAGCCCGGGACCCTGTCCCCCGCCGATTATCAACACCTTGCCGTCAGACATTTTCTCCATGTTGTGGAACTGCCGAACATCCGACATTGTTTCCGTCGCCAGCTCAAAAGTGTCATTAACCGGATCATAGATCTCAATACTGTCCATGGCCATGGTCAACCCGGTCGATGAGCTGTCACCGCCGCCTGTAACAAGCACTCTGCCGTCATCCAGCAGAATCGCCCGGTGGCTTCTGCGAGGTATGTTCAGAGTACCGGCAGTAGGAGTAAATGTGTCGGTCACCGGATCATAGATCTCAGCAGTGTCAAGTGGTATGCCGGAAGCATTCGTGCTTCTGCCGCCAATAATGATGATTCTACCGTCCTGCAGCGGTGTCAGGGTATGGCTGGTCCTGGCGACACTCATGGAATTTGATGTCGGCGTAAAAATACGTGTTTTTGGATCAAGTATCTCAGCCGTGTTTACCGGGCTAAAAAATGGCGGCGCCAGTCCGCCGGTAATCAAAAACCGGCCGTCTTCCAGGGTCTCGGTCTCAATAACAAACCGGCCGGTCGTCATTAATCCGGTCACACTCAATGCACCTCGGTCACAACCCAGGTCATATTTCTTTTTATTCTCTTTCCCTGTATGACAGGTCTTGCATTGCGGATCAACATTCGGGGCATCTGCAGCATGACAGCCTTCACAGTCAATAGCTTTGTTTTCCGGTCCGGGGTGGTCATACACGTGACAGTCAGTGCATAATTCGCAGTCTTCAGGTGGACCAGGCGGATCGCGGAAGGAAATCGAGGGATGTACAAATGGCGGATCACCGACAGGATCATGGCAATCCTGGCAAACAATGTTGACCCGGGGTGTTTCAGTTGGCGGATGCCGGTGACAGCCCAGACAGCCTTCAATTTCCGGACCGACAGGAAAGGGGTGATTTTGATAATCATGACAGGTATTGCAGTCATGCGCAATCAGGATATGTCCGCCATGACATTCATAGCAGGCTTCCGGGGCTCTGCAATCACCGGCACCGGGTGGAACAAGCCGCGCAAATGCAAACGTGCACAGGAACAGGGTCAGGGCAACAGCGAGGGATAGATACAGAGTTTTTTTCATCTGTTCTTCTCCTTTCTGTTTTGATGGTTTATTGCTTATTTCCTTTTTTATTGCTTTAGATAAATTACTGCAGTAATTTTTGCTGCTCACCTCCTCCCGTTTAAAATGTGTTATTGTTTCAGCACCTCCTTTCATCTTTTATGATGTCATTACTGTGCAAAAAATCATTGAGCTGCAAGAATCCATAAGCATTTTTTCTAATGCTAATGTGTACATGCACTCATCATAGTAAAGACTTCTTTGAAATTTTTATTTATGAATAGAACTAGCTCACATTATTCGTCAGCATGGAGTGAACGTACTATCCCCTGGTGTTTACTACAAAAAATCCTTCCGGCACACCTGCAGCCTCGGGTTGGGTTGCAAAGACGGTGCGAGCGATATCTGGTAATCACGAAAGCAGCCGTTTTTCAGCCTGAAGCACGCAGCCCGGCCGCTAATAGTAATGAATAATGCGGGCTAGGAATAAGAATGTTCTACAAAGACGTACAATTGAACTACCACCAGCTACAAGCTGGTGGATTGGTTCCCGACTAACGTCGGCTAAAGAAAAAACAACATACCTCTGAAATTCTCACGAGGGGTATATTTTTTCATAGCACCGTCGGTGCTTACTCAAGTCTTCCCCTACAGGCGAGGGTTTTTCTCCCCGAGTGAGACAATAAAATTCTTCCCCGTAATGTAGCATATAGTAATAAAAAATTATTTTTATTACTATATTATATAAATTAATTTTATATAATAAAAAAAACAACCTGCTGTTTCAATATACATAAAACCAAAAATCAGCCCAAAAAACAATAAGAATTTTTCTGATTTGTTGCTTCAAAATTTCTTATTTTACACTGATATAAACCGGTAAGAATTAACTGCGGGATATTCTTATGTTTCTAAGAAAAATTGTCAGTTTTTTAAAGAGGTTAAGCCTTCCCGAATGGCATATTTGGTAAGATTTGCTATATTGTGAATATCCAGTTTTTCCATTATCTGTTTACGGTGAACATGTACGGTCTTTTCACTGATATAAAGCTGATAGGCAATCTCTTTTACGGTCTTGCCCTCACTGAGAAGCTGTAAAACTTCGCGCTCCCTGGGTGTCAGTATTTTTCTGTAAGGGGTAGTGGATTCTTGAGCCTGGTGTAGGGACTCTTCTATAACTATATCTGATATCTCCGGGCTTACATATTTTTTGTTTGCATATGCAATGCGGATGGCGTTAATCAACTCATCCAGCGAACAACTCTTTGTCAGGTAGCCTGAAGCCCCAACACTAAAAACTCCCGTTACATACTGTCTGTCTGAATGCATTGAGAGGATAATGACCTTCAGTTCCGGATACTGAGAAAGCATTTGCCGGGTAGCCTCTATACCGTTTAATTCAGGCATGACAATATCCATCACGACAACATCTGCTTTGACCGTTTGCAGTGCTTTGATTGCACTTCTGCCGTCTTCAGCGACACCAACCACCTCGAGATCAGGCTGATTGTTCAGCAGTGGAGCAAGTGAATCCGTCACTATTTGATGATCATCGACAAGAAATAGTTTAATACTCATGTTGCAAAATCCTGCTCGCCCTCTCGTGTAATCCTCAGCGGTACCGTAAGAGTAATCCGGGTGCCATGGTTCGTTTGAGAGATTATTTCTGTTGTTCCCCCAATATAATCCAGGCGTTCCTTGATGCTGAACAGTCCGAATCCATTACACAAATTCTCACTCGCCTGACGTGTTACAGGATCAAATCCAACGCCGTCGTCTGTAACCTGGATATACATATTTCCTCCCTGTCGCCATGTTGATACTTCAGCATGTTGGGTCTGGGCATGCTTACCCACATTGATAAGCATTTCACGTACTGCACGAAACAGCACAAACAAAACATCCTCATCCAGTGGTTTAGGCTGGTGGTCATCGCTGCACTGTATTACAAGGCCGTATTGTTTAGACATCCGATCACAAAGCCATTGCAATGCAGCCTGAAAGCCCAGCTGATACAAAATGGGGGGACTCAGATCAAACGTCAATGACCGTACATCTTTAATCAAAGCTTCTGTAGTAGCTATAATCTCCTGTATAGATATATCATTATCTCCTGAACAGATTTTTTTTGCAAGTGCTTCCAGTTTAATCTTAACAATAAAAAGTGACTGCCCGATACGGTCGTGTATATAGGTTGCAAAATAGCGGCGTTCACGTTCTTCCGTAAAGGTTAACTGGGAAGACAGCGTTCTGAGTTGGTTTTGATAGTCGATAAGCTTCTGTTCAGCCCATTTGCGCTCAGTAATGTCCTGGACGATACCATGCCTCCTGGCAAGCACGCCGTCATTGTTGAATTCAAATTTGGTGCATGCATTTATATGCCGAATTGAACCATCGGTAGTAACAAAACGGTATTCCATCTCCTTTTCAGTAGACTGCGGATTGAAATACCGTTCGGTACTGCGGACTTTTTCCACATCATCCTTATGGATATGGCTTACAAGAAGTTCCTGGTTCACCTCAACAGCTCCGGGTTCGTAGCCGAGTAAACGATAGAGTTCATCAGACCAGAAAGCTTTACCGGTATGACAATCCTGCTCCCAGCTGCCGATATGTGCTGTTGCCTGGGCATCATTTAAAAGATCTTTGTTTCTTCTGAGTTCCTTATCCCTCAATTGTATTAAACTGAGCATGTTGTTGAACGAATCTATACAAACACCGATTTCATCACTGCTTTTTTTACCTGCCCGTATGGTATAATCATTATGCTTCGTCACCAGTTCCGCAGTATGGGCCAGTGACAGAATCGGCTGTGAAATAAAGCGTTGCAGCCGATGTGACATAAGATATGCAGCCGACAGGGCGATGACCATAAGGGCTGCCAGGATAACGCCGTTACGCCTAATCGTTTCATAAAGATACTGCATATTATCAACCAGATATAGCGAGCCGATTAGCGTGCCTTCAAGCTGTAAATTTTTATAAAAACATAGATTCCCCTGTGAAAAAAAATATTTTTTTATACCCGGTTTCTGCTGAACAAGTTCTTGGGCCGCCTTAAACGTTCTATATTCTGCAAAAATATTTTGCCGTTTATCAAAGATGCAGGCATAGGTAATCGTGGGTTGACTCTCAAGAGCATGCAGAATATTTTCAGCCTCTTCCGGTATATTGAATGCTAGGGTTGCCAGGCTGTTATTACCGATAACTTCAGCAAGACTATCGAGATTTCTTACCAGTGATTGTTGTGTAGTAACTACAGACAGTATCATGGTAGTGATGCCGACAAGCAACACTGCTACCGTACTGGCAATCATTAGAATAACTGTCAATTTAGTTTTAATGGTTATGTTATGCAATGCAATCATAACCGGCTACTCTTTTAAAGTTGTAAACAGATTGAGTCATTATACCGTCACTTCTCTTTGACAAGTCTGTTTCTGACAACAGGTTTTTCGATGATCTTGGTAGCTAAATTATAAAGCTGTGAACTGATCTGCAATCCGGCCGCTTCAATAGCTGTACGATTTATGCTCCAGCGCAGTTTTGAGCCGATCTGGTCAAGTTTAATCATACCGCCGGCTTCCAGAAAGCCTTCAATATCGGAAACAGTCAACACCGGCCGTTTTTTAATAACATAAAATATCTTATCAAGGTTTTTAACCTCAGACGAATCTATAAAAAGCAGGTTACAGTTACAAATATCTGTATCACCCGGAAAATCTTCAAATCGTTTAATGACCAGTTTTTTATTCTTCGACTCTATGATTTTTCCCTCCACCTCAGTCAATGCTTTGCTGATCTGATTGCTCCCCAGGACACTTATGATTATGTGAGATGCTGGGCCCGATGATGTTTTATCTATCTCCCCAGGCCATTTTGTAAAAAGTATAAAATTATATAAGTAGGCTGCTTTTAATTCATGTTCGCTCACAGCAAGATCCGTTTCTGAAGCAGCACTAAAAGAAAATGTGCCAGGCCGCAATATAAACAAAACAACAAGAAATATTCTAATGTTATGGGCCAATATTCTCATCGCATCCTAGAACTGCCAGAGCAATTTAATAAAAAACCTGCGCTCTATCTCATGGGCCTCTATCCCGGCCCGGTCCACAAATTCTACGTGCCGGCTATCGATAAGATTTTGCCCTATTATGCTTACTTCACATGCTTTGGTGATGTGCCATCCCAGCCGCATATCAAAGCGTGTATAGCTATGGATACCTGCATGGGGGAGGTTGTCAACATATTTCAGTATAATATCAAGCTCAAGATTATAGGGCAGTTCAAGATATGATCGTAAAAACAGTTGGTTTTCAGGTGACCGGCCTTCGCGCTGAGACTCAAAGCTTTTTAAAGAAGTACTTGAAGCGGGTGTATGCATATGGATATCGATATAGCTGTATCCTGCAAACAATTTCCATTGCCGGGTAACCTTCCAATCCGCCGATAATTCAAAACCATAGGTAACCCCTTCAAGCTTATTATCAACTGTTGAAGATACCAGAAGCTGTGGAACAGGTTTTAAACTTAATCGCGGAGATTTGCTCTCACTACTCCTAAAATTATCATAATTATTGTAAAAAAAGCTGATATCTACAAACAGCCTATTGCCGGCCCTGAAGCGATAACCGGCTTCGTAGGCGATAAGGGTTTCTGCTCTAAAATCATCGTCCCCGAATATTCGCCGGGTAAACGGCCACATGGCCAAGTTTGTTGTGCTGCTGATGTCGGTCCGGGAAGGTATCCGGACTGCTCGGGAAATTGCCGCCCAGAATATATGGCTTTCTGCAGGGCTCCATACAACTCGCAGGTTCGGCTGATACTCCATATCGGTGTATTTATTATGTTCCAGCTTTATGCCTGCAATCAATCGCAATCTATCCTGTACCAGAATGATTTCATCCTGTATAAACCCGCTGTAGAGCTGCAAATCACGGCTTGAGGGATCAAGGCTGAACAGATAGGAGCCGTCTGTGTGATCGGTTGAGAATCGATAGCCCAGTCCCCACATAAGATGATGGTTTTTGATTCTACAGGAATGCTGAAAATCAATATCTATAGTATCTCGAATTTCTTCAATAATCTCTTCAAGATGCTCTACCCTGTCATAGTATGCCCGCAGTGTCATTACAGATGTTGGTGAAAAATCATGCTTCCATTTTGTAAGCAGATTATAGGCACGGGCCACAAAACGTTCAACGCTGGGCTCAAGTGTGCGCAGCTTCGACTCAGCAGAAAAGCTGCCCACACCGGACCCAAGCTTACCGCTCATAAGATTACCATGGACGCTTACAGAGTCCACAGATGACGGTTGTACATCAATGCGAAATCCTGCCTGGAAAGCATCCCAATCATCAGCCTCATCTCCAACACCTCGCGAAGGGGTGCTGTCACGGTTAAAAAATTTGGTGTAAATGCGGTAATGTGTTTTTTCTCCCACCCTGCCGCCATAGCGCAGTGAGGCAAAAGCCTTCTCGTGACTTCCCGATCCGGCCGCTACAAGAAAGCCCTGGGTATCCTGAGCTTCCTTTGTTATTATATTAATGACACCATTAACAGCATTTGAGCCCCACAGTGCCCCGCCGGGCCCTCGGATAACCTCGATACGCTCAACATCTTCAAGCATAACATCGTGCACATCCCAGTATACACCTGCAAACAGTGGCCCATATACACTGCGGCCGTCAATCATTACCAGCAGCTTGCTTGCATGTTCATTATTTAAACCACGTATGGTAACGGCATAGGTGCTGGAATCAATCTGTGCTACCTCAACTCCCGGCACTAAACGCAGTAATGCGGGAACGCTGGTTGCCCCTGATCGCCGGATCTCCTCAGCTGTAATGACATAGGCAGATGCGGGCGTAGAAAAAAGGTCTTCCTCCTTCTTGGTTGCCGACATAATGGTAACATTTAGTAATTTCTCCAGAGGCAATTCAAATACTGAAACATGATCTTCCTTTTTATCAGCTCCTTGACAAGTATTCTTATTGAGGCAGAAAAGAATCAGACAACTAATGAGAAGGTATGCTGATTTAAACTTCATACATAAAAACCTTTTATGCTGATTAGGTGAGATACTCTTTGTGGAGTCTCTTAACCACATTCACGGCATTGATAACTTTTTATCAGTATATCATCAACCTTAATTTCAACATCCTGTCTTACATTCATTCTGATATTCTTCACCAGATCTTGCTTCTTTTGGCTGTTGAGTCTGACAAAAATACTTTCACGCACTTCTTCCAGCGTTCGGTTTTTTGCAGGTATCTTTTCCTCAACACGTATAAGACCATAGCCTGTTTTGGTTGCGATAGCATCGCTTGTTTCACCGATAGCGAGGTTGCCTGCTGCATGCTCAAGGGTTGTACGCTGTTTTCCGGACTGCAGCCATATCGAATCAATCTTTATTGTAACTTTTGGATTCTGCCTTTTATATTTTTCAAAACATTTTCCGGAGTTCAACACGGCTGCAGCCTCCCGCGCTTTTTCTTTTGCATCGAAGAAAATTCTTTTGATCCTGATCCTGGCGGGTGTCATAAAATCCTTCCGGTTATTTAAAAAATATCTTTCTATCTCTGCATCTCCAACAGGTTCCATCTGTTCTATATGGTACTGCAGATAGGCATTGCCCAGTGTTTGCTCTCTGTATAGTTTACTGGTCGGCTGGCTGTCCAGGCATGCTGCAATATCAGGGTTCTTGTCTAGCCCTGTTTTTTCTGCTTCCCTTGACAGCAGCTTCCAATCAATCAACATCTCAACCAGCATTTTCTTGCCGTCCTCGGTAAGATATTCAAACTGATTCGACTTAGGAATGTGCTTTAGTGCCTCTGTTAAGTCTGCGGTTGTAAAAACCTCATCACCAACATACGCAACTATACTGTCATGAGGGTCATCCCTGTTGAAACAGCTCTGCAGTATGGTTATCATAATAATACATATGACATATACCAACATAAGTCTTTTCATCGTCAAGGTACCATCTTGGACTGACAGGTTAAAAAAGGGGATTCAGCCGGATTTTCATCCGGCCTCATCCCCTCTTCGTTAAGGGTTAACTCCCTATCCTGTTTATGTTGCTTATCAGGTCAGGCAATTAGTTGTTCTGGGCACCCTCGGCAATCCAGGCCCGTTGTTTCTCCTGCACGGTATCGTTTAACCGCTCTCCACCGACATCCTTGGCATGATACAGGGGCGGATCCGTATAAACGACAATCGGACTGCTTTCAGGATTACCGGGAATCACAACGGGTGTAACTGTTCCGTCCGGCAACGTTTTGCCGGCCATAATGCCGTCATAGCTGGACAAATCAACACCCGCACCGATCTCATAGGGTGCGTCTGTGTAGTGGCATACTTTTGCACAAAAAGCATTATATGACGGTGCAATGTCACATTGATAAGACGCAGAAATTCCTTCGGGATAACCTACCGATATGGTGATCTCTTCCTGTGCAAGCAGACCGTCGTTGTCGATAACAGCCAGGATGGCCGTATAGGTGCCGGGACAGGAGTAAGTGTTAACAGGATTCTGGGCAATCGAGTTGTTCCCGTCACCGAACTCCCAGTAGTATGAAATTACGGAACCGTCCGGGTCGGCTGCTGTTGCGGTAAAGCTTACCGTGAGCGGGTATCCGCCTTCAGTCTGGTCAGCCTCAATAATAATGTGGGGTGACTGAAGAACGCCCAGGATTTCATCCAGAGTCATCACAAGCCGCGTTGCAACAGCATAGGGTATTTCCTGATCGTCACAGGCTACAATCCAGTCATCGGATGTATCGCCGCCGGCACAGCCGTCAATCCGCGGAATAACACGCTGCACTAACAGGTCTTTAGCCTGCTGCTGCTGACCATCGCATTTAAGCAGGTCTATAACGTCTTTGACCTTATCTTTAAGATCAGCTTTATGTGATTTTTTGTCAAAATTCTTCTTCGGTATATCGCCTATTACTTTTTTGAGGCCTTTTACCTGGCGCAGGTCACTGGGCGTATAAATTTCCCCAATTGGGTAAAATCGGGGAGCTCCTGCCGAGGTAAGTCCTATTCCACCGGCAGTAATTACTCGTCCGTCAGGAAGAAGCGCACCGGTATTATAGCCGGTAGTTCGGGGAAACTGCACTGATCCTGCCAGGATAAAATCATCCTTTTTGGGTCGGTATACTGAGGTGTCCGGCAGAACCTGGATGAACTCATTACCGCCAGTCGGGCAGATAACCGTATCATCATAGAGCCTTACCGCCAGATTGTCGACCTTACCATGCACCGGCAGTTTCCCGGAGACAGGCGTAACGGTATCGGTTTCGGGATCATAAATTTCAGCAGCATTGGTCACATCCAGACCGTCCCAGGAAAACGCCAGAAGCACTTTACCGTCGGCAAGCAGTGATACCGCACAGGTCAACCGGGCATGATTCATTGAAGCAGCCGGAGTAAAAGTATCGGTAGCAGGATCAAAAATTTCCATTGTGGGTGTTGGATTGGCAAGACCCGGACCCTCACCACCGCCGATCACCAGCACCCGGCCGTCAAGCAATTTAACCAGGTGATGTGACTGCCGGGCTACATTCATGTCGGGCAACAGGCTGAATGTGCCGGTTGCCGGATCATATATTTCAGCACTTGCAAAGCTAATTGAGGTCTGGTCTCCGGTAATTGCACTTGTACCGCCGGTGATCAAAACTCGGCCGTCATCAAGCAGAATATCACGGTGGCTGCGCCGCGCAATATTGAGTGTACCGGCCGATATAAAAGTATCGGTTGCCGGATCATATATTTCAGCTGTATCAAGTACTGCCGCACCCGGAATAAAAGGTGAAATCTGGCTTCGTCCTGCTGTGATCAGCACAGTACCATCCTGCAGAGTAGTCTGCTGATGGCTTATGCGCGTTGTTGCCATTGCGCCCGTGGTGCTCGTCCAGATCCTTGTTTGCGGATCAAGACTCTCGCTGGTATTTGAAGCCACAAAATAGGGCGGTGTTGCCCCGCCTGTTACCAGGAACCTGCCGTCAGGCAATAAACTGGAGCTGTTATAAAAACGGGCGGCAGCCATGGGACCGGTCATCGACCAGGTTCCTACAGCACGGTCGAATTTAAGCTTGCCGAAATCATGCGATTTATGACAGGCATCACAGCTGATGTCGGGAACTGTGGGAATATGGTCATGGCAGATGTTGCAGTCCATGTCAAGATCATGAGGTTCTGAAAAGATACTGTCATTGTGCCATACCATGATATGTGAAGCATGGCAGGGGTAACATGAATCAGGATTCCTGCTTAGACCAACTACAGCACCCTTCCCACAATTTTCGTCATCGCTTGCCTGGACACTCAGACCGAGAGATGCGATCAGGCTTACTGTAAGTAAAAAAATTAGTGCTTTTTTCATCTGTTACTACCTCCTGTGAAATTTGTATTAATGAAAAAGACTACTACAATAAAATTTATTTATACTTTTTTACCTCCTTTCTGTTGTAAAAAATTTAACAAATTTATCATTATTATTTATTTATTTTATATATTTAAAACCTAAATAGAATTTAGGTTGCGTAACTAATTCTGTATTATGTATATAAAACCAAAAAAAACAAAGAAGAACAATAGGACTATATCGTATTTCCATATAGGAAAATTTCTGGTTTTTATCCTAAAATAGGCAACTTTAATCGGTTACAAATAAAATGAGGGGACAAAGAAAAGGTTTTTAAGGCCGTTAAAGCATTACTTCAGCGATGTCAGGCCTTCCCGGATGGCAAATTTGGTAAGATTGGCAATGCTGTGAATATCCAGCTTTTCCATAATCTGTTTACGGTGGGTATGAACGGTTTTTATACTGATAAAGAGCTGTTCCGCGATCTGCTTCACACTTTTGCCTTCAGCCAGCAACTGCAATACCTCGCGCTCTCGCATGGTCAGTACTGTAGAGATAGATGGTTCGGCTGCCGGAGATTTATCCAAAGATTCTTCTATGACAATACCCGAAATTTCAGGGCTGAGGTATTTTTTATTTTCCTGGACTTTTCGGATTGCAGTGACCAATTCCTCAAAAGAGCAGCTTTTTGTCAGATAGCCGGATGCACCGGCGTTTAAAGATCCAGTTACATATCGTCTGTCAGCCTGCATTGAAAGGATAAGTACTTTAATACCAGGACACTGGGCGATAATATGTCTGGTTGCCTCAATACCGTTTAACTCTTCCATGACAACATCCATAATGACTATATCGGGGTTGAGCTCTTGAGTCAGCTCAACGGCCTTTCTGCCATTGCTTGCCTGTCCCACGACCTCTATATCAGGCTGGCTGTTGAGCAGTGGAACCAGGCTGTCAGAGACGATTTTATGATCATCAACAAGCAGAACCTTAATCTTCATGCTATGATGTCTCCCTGGTTGTGTTTTTACTCTTCAGGGGCGCAATAAGGGTAATCCGGGCACCGTGCCCGGCTTGTGAATCAATGTATAGTCGGCCGCCGATATGGTCCAGGCGTTCTTTAATGCTGAAAAGACCGAATCCCTTTGAAGGCATAGTGCTGATATCAACATCTGATAGATCAAATCCAATCCCGTTATCTTCAACCTGAATGACAATATGATCATCGTCTCTGCGTGTAGTTACGGTAACGTGCTGGGCCCGAGCGTGCTTGCCTACGTTTACAAGCAGCTCTCGCACACCCCGAAAAAGAAGTATAAGCACATCGTCATCCAGAGGCTTGGGACTTTTATCATTTTGAAATGAAGTTTCAATGCCGTACTGGTTGTGCATCTGTTCAAAAAGCCAGTCCAATGCTGCTTCAAAGCCCAGCTGATACAGAATAGGCGGGCTGAGCTCAAAGGTCAGGGAACGCGTGTCTTTGATCAGCTGCTCAATAATGCCGGTTGTTTCCTGCAAGTGCTGTGAAATATCGGGAGAACGAACTGTATTGAGAAGTGTTTCCAGTTTTATTTTTAAAATAAAAAGCGACTGTCCGATATGATCATGCAGGTAGGTTGCAAATGTCCTGCGATCACTCTCCTCTGTCAAGGTTAGCTGTGAGGCCAATGAACGCAGTTGTTTTTGATACTCGATAAGTTTTCTTTCTGCCCACTTGCGCTCGGTAATGTCCCGGATGCTGCCCACGGCACCGGTAATTTCACCGTCATTATCCTTTAACAGGGCCGCATGAAAATCAATCTCAATAAGACTCCCGTCCTTTTTCTGCCATGTCCGCTCAATCCCCCTGATGACCCCGTCTTCTAATAATCTGGTAATAAATGCCCGGCCCTTTTCTTCAAACTCGCTGCCCTCCGGTCTCAACTCAATTGAATTTTTTCCAATAAGTTCCTCCGTGCTGTACCCCAGCATATCCTCCACTGCGGGATTAACCATCGTAATGGTTCCAAAAGGGTCAGTCACGATAATGCCGTCAGCCGAAGTATTAAAGACGTTTTCCAAAAAAATTTTCGTCTCCTTACGCTCTTCGTCAGCCTGTTTATACTTAACGTTTAATTGCTCAAGTTGCGCAATCTCCGTGCGCAGCAGTGAGAGCTCCCTGAGGAGCTGCTCTTTTGTTTTGCTTTTATCGTTCATTGGATTATTTTTTGATACCCGTGTGAGCAACAGCTGTACTGTAGTATAACATATTATTTATAACAGTTCATAATTTGCTTGCAAAGATAAATCCTGAAAAATGATCTGTGCAGAAACCTGATAATTGAACTACCACCAGCTAAAAGCTGGTGGATTGGTTCCCGACCAAAGTCGGCTAAAGGAAAAACAACATACCTCTGAAATTCTCACGAGGGGTATATTTTTTCATAGCACCTTCCTTCGGTGCTTACTCAAGTCTTCGCCTA
>JANQFE010000165.1 GCA_028278025.1 Thermodesulfobacteriota bacterium
TTGGGCTGCAAAGGCGGTGCGAGCGATGTCTGGTAATCAAGAAAGTAGCCGTTTTTGCGAGCACATAGCCTGAAGCACGCAACCCGATGCCGCAGGCTGCAGGCGTGCCGAAAGGTTTCTTTGTAGTAAACACCAGAGGATAGTGCGTTCGCTACATGCTGATGAATAATACGGGCTAGGGTAGGGTGCGTACGTTGCTGTAGAAAAAGCAACTTTGGGAAATAGGGGTGTTGCTATATATCTTGAGGCGGTGTGATGAAAGCGCCCACGAGGCAGGCAATCTACAATAAACACCTCGGTTTTAATTAATTTCAATTTTTTACTTGAAAATTATAAATTGAGAGGGTATAGTTACAAATTCTTTACAGTTTGCAAATTTTAATAGTATTAAGAATTTTATTAAGCTAGGAGGAAAGGTGACATGAAGATACGACCGTTGCAAGACCGGATAATCGTTAAAAGGGAAGAGAGTGAAGAAAAAACCAAAGGCGGGATCATAATACCCGATTCAGCCAAAGAGAAACCCATAGAGGGCAAGGTTATAGCAGTTGGTAGCGGGAAAGTAATGGAGAATGGTAAGAAGGTGGTTCCGGACGTGAAGGCAGGTGACCTGGTATTATTCAGCAAGTATGCCGGCACGGAAGTAAAGATTGAAGGCGAAGAGCACCTGATCATGCGGGAAGACGACATACTGGGGATTATTGAGAAGTAGCATAGTACATAAGAGAACTATAAATGTGTGTCGTTTAGATCCCTTAACAGGAGGGACAGTCAGAACGGCACTTTCTGAAACGAACTAAGATGGAGGAAAAGATTAATGGCAAAGGAGATAAAATTCAACCAGGAGGGGCGCACAGCGATCTTGCGCGGAGTAGATACACTTGCAAATACAGTGAAGGTAACCCTTGGACCCAAGGGCAGGAATGTACTGATTGATAAAAGTTTCGGCTCACCCACAGTCACCAAGGACGGCGTAACGGTAGCCAAGGAGATTGAGCTTGAGGATAAGTTTGAGAACATGGGTGCGCAGATGGTCAAGGAAGTTGCCAGCAAGACAAGCGATATAGCCGGAGACGGCACTACCACAGCCACGGTACTGGCGCAGGCGATATTTACTGAAGGCAGCAAGCTGGTAGTAGCCGGGCACAATCCCATGGAGATAAAACGCGGTATAGACAAGGCCGTGAGCGCTGTAGTCGGGCAGCTTGAGAGCTTGAGCAAACCGATCAAAGACCAGAAGGAAATAGCCCAGGTAGGCAGCATATCCGCTAATAATGATGAGGCTATAGGTGAAATTATAGCCGAGGCTATGGACAAGGTCGGCAAAGAAGGTGTGATCACGGTAGAGGAAGCCAAAACGATCGAGACGAGCCTGGAAGTAGTGGAAGGGATGCAGTTTGACCGCGGCTATCTGTCACCATACTTTGTGACCGACCCGGAGCGGATGGAGACAGTCCTGGAAGACTGTTATCTGTTGATTAACGAGAAGAAAATCAGCAGCATGAAAGATCTTCTGCCGGTTTTGGAAAAGGTGGCCCAGAGCGGCAAACCTTTGCTGATCGTAGCCGAAGATGTTGAAGGCGAGGCCCTGGCAACGCTGGTAGTAAATAAACTGCGCGGAACTTTGAAGATAGCGGCGGTGAAAGCCCCCGGTTTTGGCGACCGCAGAAAAGCAATGCTTGAGGACATAGCAATATTGACCGGCGGCCGCATGATAGCCGAAGATTTAGGTATCAAGCTTGAAAGCATCGGTGTAGAGGACCTCGGGCAGGCAAAACGAGTGACCATCGACAAGGATAATACCACAATTGTTGAGGGAGCCGGAACCAAGGACAAGATAGAGGGGCGTGTAAAGCAGATCCGGGCTCAGATAGAAGAGACCTCATCGGACTATGATCGTGAAAAACTGCAGGAGCGACTGGCCAAGATTGTCGGTGGTGTGGCAGTGATCAATGTCGGAGCGGCAACCGAGACCGAGATGAAAGAGAAAAAAGCCCGCGTTGAGGATGCATTGCATGCAACCCGTGCAGCAGTCGAAGAGGGCATAGTCCCTGGTGGCGGAGTAGCACTGACACGGTGCTTAGATGTAATTGCCGGAGTAAAGGCAGAGGGTGATGAACAGCAGATGGGAGTAGAACTGGTCCGCAAGGCGATCGTAGAGCCGTTGCGATGGATAGCCACAAATGCCGGATATGACGGTTCGATTGTGGTTGAGAAAGTTAAGGAAAGCAAGGGGTCTTTTGGGTTTAATGCCCAGTCTGAGCAGTATGAAGATCTTTTAAAGGCGGGTATTGTTGATCCGAAGAAGGTTGTTAGGTGTGCATTGCAGAATGCTGCCAGTGTAGCATCGCTTCTTATTACTACAGAGGCGATGGTTGCAGACATGCCCGAAAAGGAACAGCCGGCAATGCCGGGCATGCCTCCAGGCGGCATGGGTGGCATGGGCGGTATGGGAGGCATGGGCGGCATGATGTAGCGGCCCTGCCGTACAATAAGGAAGCATAACAAGAGCCCCTGGGTGTTTAAGACACAGGGGCTCTTTTGTAGAAAATCTGGATTATTGTAACGACCGTCTTTGTAGTATAGGCAATGGCTCGCAAAGTCCTTGCTGTCTGTCCCGAACTTGTCGCGGGAACCAAAACAAAGATCCTCACTGATGAACTGACAAATGAAAGTGTGACGCTTTACTAGAAGGGTACGTCATCAGGTCCTTCATCAGGCGTTTTGTTAAAGGGATCTTCTTCTACCGGGGGGCTATAAGACGTATCTTTATCAGCGCGGGCACCAAGCATCTGCATTCTCTCGATGATAACCTCGGTTGTCCAGCGGCGGTTGCCATCTTTATCTTCCCATTCACGAGTTTGCAGGCGACCTTCTACATATACTTGTTTGCCTTTCTGCAGGTATTCTCCGCATATTTCTGCTGTTCTGCCGAAAGCAACAACTCTATGCCATTCAGTCTCATCAATTTTTTCATTTTCTTTTTTATACGTTCGAGATGTTGCCAGGGTAAAATTTGTCACAGCTGTTCCTGACTGAGTGTAGCGTACTTCCGGGTCCCTGCCAAGCCTTCCAATAAGGATCACTTTGTTTACAGACATTAGCCCCCCTGTTGTTCGGTTCTTAAAATTTCTCTCAAAGTTGTTTTATAGCAAAGCATATAGTAATTACTAACGTTTCTGATTGCTTACTAGTACATGTGGACAATTAACATTGGGTGTAAGTTGAGGCTCACCCTGCCCTTGCTGTCCAAACAGGTGCGAGCCAACCTCTGAATCCACAGTTTTAATTGTCGGTCAGTACTAGCACTATGCAAATAAATCTTCTGCTTGCACTGTACGCTGTAGGCTATCCTGTATCCTCAACAAAGTCAAGATTTTTAGATGTATGCAATGATGTGCAGACAGAATTTTAGTATTGACTGAATTTTCAGGATAAATTAAACTTAACTAACTGTCAAAACAAATACTAACATATTAATTTTTCTGCAATTATTAATTAGTTCAGATGGCTTCCAAAAAAAGAAAAAAAACTGTTACGGTTGAAGTTATAGGAATAGTCTTGATAGGGCTTGCTTTTTTCATAGCTAGCTGCCTGATTACCTATCACCCGGATGATCCCTCCTTTGAGACCGGACTTTCCAGTTATCCCGCAGAAATTCACAATTGGGGTAAATCCGTAGGGGCCTGGTTTTCGAGCTTTCTATTACAGTTTCTTGGATTTGGTGCTTATATAGTGCCGGTTTCCCTGCTGCTTTTTGCACTTAAATTGCTTTTTCGCCCGGGTTTTCCCGTGGTTTTTTATGTCCGCATATTTTTATATTTTATGTTGTTTTTGTGTTGTGAAACGTTCTTGAGTATTTTTCTGGGCGAACTTAACTTGCCAAGGTATAAATTTGATGCCGGTGGTGCTCTTGTCGGAAGGCTTATGTCTGAAATACTTACCGGGTATCTTGGTCTGTTCGGGACCTGCTTGCTTCTGGTGCTTATAGTTCTACTTGTTACGATGGGACTTACACAGATCTCCTATGTAAAGCTCTGGAACCGTTTATTTACATCATCACGGGATGTGCTGCAAGAACCCGGACAAAAGGTGACTGCATGGTTTAGAACGTGCAGCAGTCAGGCCGTGCGCTGGGGTCAAAAGCTTTTATCGCAACGTGTATTTGAAAAAAAGAAGAGAAACGCGCTCACTACAGAAAAACACGCAGTCCAGGGTGAGCTTGACTTCAGCTGTGATGAACCTCTTGTTCCGGCAGCCAGGCAAGCTGATATCCCCATAAAAGTATACCGCGAAAAAGAACCCGGTAGAAAGACAGTTACAGAAGAACCAGATTTTGTGCCTCTCCAGGAAGATTCATCCCAAGACTATGAACTGCCGTCTCTCGGCTTGCTTAATGACCCGGTTAGAAGCAGCACTGATGTTGATAAGGAATCACTGCGCGATAATGCCGAGGTGCTGATTCAGAAGCTCTCCGACTTTGGTGTTAGCGGCAGAGTCGTGGAAATTAATCCGGGACCGGTTATTACCCGGTTTGAATTTGAGCCGGCCCCCGGTATAAAGCTCAACAGAATCGTAGGACTATCTGATGATCTTGCTCTTGCTATGAAAGCAATGAGCGTACGAATCGCACCTATTCCCGGCAAATCGGTTATTGGTATCGAAGTACCCAACAAGAAGCGCAAAATAGTAGCTTTTAAAGAAATAGTTTCCCGAGAGCGGTTCCTGAAGGCCAAGTCCAAGCTGACCATTAGTCTTGGAAAGGATATTGCAGGCGGTACTATCATTAGCGACTTGGCCCGTATGCCCCACCTGTTGGTTGCCGGTGCTACCGGATCAGGAAAAAGTATTTTTGTAAACACCGTAATATGCAGTATCCTGTTTAAGGCAAGCCCTGATGAGGTCCGGTTTTTGATGGTTGACCCTAAGCGGCTGGAACTTTTCCCCTATGACGGTATTCCACACCTGCTGCATCCCGTTGTGATAGATCCGAGAAAGGCTGCGGTGGCCTTACGATGGGCCGTAGAAGAAATGGATCGACGCTACCACATGTTGGCCCAAAAAGGAACCCGTGACATAGTGCAGTATAATAACAAGATTGAAGCAGAGCTTGAAAAAGGGAGCGTTGCTGAAGAAATACCAAAAAAGATGACGTACATTGTTGTCATAATTGATGAGCTTGCTGATCTAATGATGATTGCTGCACGGGATGTTGAGGGCTACATTGCGAGACTTGCGCAGATGTCCCGCGCATCAGGGATCCATCTGCTGATTGCGACCCAGAGACCGTCAGTTGATATTTTAACAGGGGTCATTAAGGCAAATTTTCCCTGCCGGATATCCTTTCAGGTCTCTTCAAAGGTTGACTCCCGTACTATTATTGATACCATGGGTGCTGAAAAGCTTTTGGGGATGGGTGACATGCTTTTCATGCCTCCCGGAACGTCCCGGCTGCAGCGCATCCATGGTGCCCATATTTCCGAGCAGGAAATAAAGAGCATTACCGAATTTATTAAAAAACAGGCCAAGCCTTCATATGATGAATCAATTGTAGCTGTAAAAGAAGAGGATACTCCTGTAGAAGAGGATGATGAATATGATGAGCTGTATGACAAAGCCGTTGCTCTGGTTACAGAAACACGGCAGGCCTCAATTTCAATGTTGCAAAGGAGAATGCGGGTGGGCTATAACAGGGCCGCCCGCATGATAGAGCGTATGGAAAAAGAAGGTGTTGTTGGTCCCAGTGATGGCGTCAAGCCACGGGAAGTACTGGTGAATAAATTGTAAATAAGACCGACAAGGGAACAGGTAAGGAGATGAAAAGGTAAAAAAATAAAATTATTAACCTCTTTGTCTCTTAGCTGTTGACCTTGTAACCGTTGAAAGGATTCATATTATGCGCATACTATGGGTGGGGACCGTTGCCCTGATAATGGTTATGTCGATTTTCTGTTTTGCCGGTTTTTGTATCCAGAGCGAAATTGACAGGTGTGTTGAAAAGCTTCAAAAACGCTATGAATCCATGCAAGACTTTCAGGCCGCATTTGTACAGGAGACCCATCTGAGCTCAATTAAACGTGTAGAAAAGGGTGAAGGCACCGTCTATTTTAAAAAAAAGGCGAAGATGTACTGGGAATATGAGAAGCCCACAAAACAAAAAATAATATTGGACGGACAGACCCTCTGGTTCTATATCCCCGAGGAAAAGCAGGTAATGAAAAATAATTTTTCTGTTCTTCCTTCACACATCGTGGCAGATTTGTTTCGAGGGCAAATAAATATTCAACTAAAATTTAAGGTGATATTTATCCAGCAGGAAATTAAAGACGGCAAAGAACGTATTGTTCTCACACTTGTCCCCATTATTTATGATCCGACCATTGCTAAACTGTCGCTGTGGATTGATCCGGACACCTATTTAATCACCAGGTCGTCGCTTGAAGATGAGTTCGGCAATAAAACCATTCTGATTTTTTTTAATATAAAGGTTGACAAGGGAATCGATGACTCGCGTTTTACGTTCAAACCTCCACCCGGAGTTGAGATATTTGAACCGCCACAGCTGTAATGTCTGCACTGCTGAGCACAACCGAATGTTTGCTTTCACAATCTCATTCCCAGTTCCAGTATGTCAGTAATTCTTTCACAATTGTTTAGCGAACAGTCTCCCGGCAAGCGACTGCTCAAACTTATTACAGATAAATGCCCTGAGATGTATGTTTCAGGGGTCAGGGGCTCGGCATTAGGTTTTTTTGCCTCTCAGGTTTTTGATGCCCTTAAAAAATCTATTCTTATTGTTGCCCGTACAACCGATGACGCTCAGGAAATTTACCAGGAGCTGCTTTTCTTCCGCAATCAACAAACCAGTCATACAATCAGCCGGCATGCCGCAGTGCTGCAGTTCTCGGCACTTGACACGCAACCGTATGAAAATGTTTTGAGCCATTGTGATATCAGTGCGCAGAGGCTGTGGACGCTTTACAATCTTTGTGAGTCTACACAACCTTGTATTATAGTTACCAGTATACGTGCTATTATTCAAAAAATTCTGCCTCATGATATCCTGATAGATTCCTGTCGGCGTGTTGTCACAGGAGATGAGCTTGATCGTGACAGGCTTTGTTCTTTCCTCATAGAAAACGGCTATGCACGGGTGAGCCTGGTTGAAGACCGCGGTGATCTGAGTGTCAGGGGCGAGGTGCTGGATATTTACCCGCCCGGGTATGCAAATCCTGTCCGGCTTGACTTTTTTGGCGATTGCGTGGAAACCATCAGGCTTTTTGATCCCATAAACCAGCGGTCATATGCCGACCTGCATGAAATTGTACTTGTGCCTGTCCGTGAAATTATCCTGCGGCAGGGTGTGCTTGATGATTTTCAGAAACGGCTTGTAGCGCCGGATGTACCGGAGGTGCTGTCTCAAGGCAAAGGCGATACGTTTTGTGAAAACATCCGCAACGGGTTGCTTCCTTCGGGGGTGGAATACGGACTTTCTTTTATATACTCACATCTTGAAACACTTTTTGATTATCTCCCGGATGATTGTATTGTTTTCTTTGGCGACCGCCGGGAAACAGATACGGAAATGGCTGCAATCAGTGCTGATATTGACAGACATTACCATGCTGCTCTTGATGAGAAACGCATCATTTCACCTCCGCATGAGCTTTTTTTGCAGTGTAACAGTACAGACGAACTGAATGTAAAAAACCAGCATGTTTTTTTTGAAAGCCTGGATGTTGCCCTACCCGGGGAGGTTAAGGTCGGTTTTAATACGCAGGCAAATGATGATATCCGCAGCAATATGATCACCTTTGATACCCCAACGGGGGCTCTTGCAGCCCTTGCCGAGCAGGTTGAACAATGGGGTGCAAACAGTATTACTGTTTTTCTGGTCTGCCATACCACAAGTCAGTGTGAGAGGCTGAGCACGATTTTGTCCGATTACGGCCTGCAAGCCAACATCTCTCAGGACCGTACCTTTGTTGATATCATATCGCAAAGACATACCAACGCTATTGAAATATGCGTGGGAAAACTTGACCGTGGTTTTCGCTATGAAGAGGGACTTATTGTTGTCATTACGGAAGAAGAAATTTTTGGTGAGAAAAAAAGACGGATAGCGGCACCGCATTTTAAACGGGGAACCGCTATTTCAGACTTTAGTGATCTGCAGGAAGGCAATATCATTGTACACAGAGAAAACGGTATGGGGATTTACAGAGGGCTTGAGACCCTTGATGCCGGAGGCCTGCGGGCCGACTATCTCAGCCTTGAATATCTGGGCGGGGATAAACTCTATCTGCCGGTTGACAGGATTAACTTCATAACCAAGTACGAGGGCACTGAGGATACTTTACCGCGTCTTGACAAATTGGGAGGCTCATCCTGGCAACGCACCAAAAAACGGGTCAAACAGTCGGTAGAGAAGATTGCACGTGATCTCATTGAGTTGTATTCAGCGCGCAAAGTGTATAAAGGCCATGCGTTTTCGCCACCGGATCACTATTATCGAGAGTTTGAGGCATCATTCCCCTATGAGGAGACCTCTGACCAGCTTGCTGCCATTACGGATGTGATGGGGGATATGTCGCATGACAAACCGATGGATCGTCTCATATGCGGAGATGTCGGGTATGGAAAAACGGAGGTAGCACTCAGAGCAGCATTCAGAGCTGCGATGGACGGTAAACAGGTGGCTGTTTTTGTTCCTACAACAGTGCTGGCCCAGCAGCATTATCAGACCTTTAAAGAGCGCTTTGCCCCTTATCCCATCCGAGTTGATATACTGAGTCGTTTTAGAAAAACCCGTGCCCAGAAAAACATTATCAGAGAGCTTGCGGAGGGAAAAATTGATATCATCATAGGCACGCATCGCCTTATTTCTAAAGATGTCATGTTCAGGGATTTAGGCCTTATTGTCGTCGATGAGGAACATCGTTTCGGGGTGAAGCATAAAGAGAAGCTTAAAAAAATTAAGGCAACTGTGGATGTTCTTACCCTTACCGCAACCCCTATCCCAAGAACCCTGCAGTTGTCGCTTCTCAGCATCAGGGACTTTTCCGTTATCGAGACACCTCCTGAAGACCGGCTGTCCATACGTACAGTTATTACCGGGTTTGATGACGGTGTGATAAAGGACGCAACCCTGAGGGAACTTAAACGGGGCGGGCAGGTATTTTTTGTTCATGACCGGGTACGTTCAATTCCCGCAATGTCACATTACTTACGACGGCTGATTCCTGAGATGAAACTGGGTATCGCCCATGGGCAGATGAATGAACGGGAGCTTGAAAAATCAATGCTGCAGTTTATTAATAAGGAGATTAATGTGCTCCTGTGTACTACAATCATAGAGTCCGGTCTTGACTTTCCGACCGCCAACACCATCATCATCCACAATGCCCACAGGCTGGGCCTTGCACAGATGTATCAGCTCAGAGGCCGTGTGGGCCGGGGGAAGGTAAGGGCTTATGCTTATTTGCTTATCCCCGGCAAAAGTGTTTTAAACCGCGACGCCGTAAGACGCCTGGAAGCATTAACAGAATTTACCGAACTGGGGTCGGGCTACCGGTTAGCCACCAGGGACCTGCAGATCAGGGGAGCCGGCAATATACTCGGCCACTCTCAGTCAGGCCATATCGCAGCAGTCGGGGTGGATATGTACCTTGAACTGCTCCATGAGGCCATCACCGAGCTCAAGGGTGAAAAAGCTCCTCCTCAGATTGATCCGGAGGTGAACCTGAATATTCAGGCCTTTATTCCGGAAACATATGTCGGTGATGTTAATCAGCGGCTTGTGCTGTACAGGCGTATTGCTTCCGTTACCCAGGATGATGAGACAAGAGATGTCGAAGAGGAACTGCGTGACCGTTTCGGCAAACTGCCGGCGGAGGTCGAGAATCTGCTTGAAATTGCCAGGCTTAAGAATTTTCTGCGCGGTCATCTTGTGGTCTCTGTTGATTTTTTCAAAAGTCAGCTCGTTTTTGCATTTCATGAAGAAGCAGAAGCATCTCTTGAAAAAATTCTTTCCATTGTTGCAAGCGATCAGCACAGATTTCGTTTTACCCCTGAAGGTAAACTCTTTGCAGCCTATAGTTATACGGACGAGCAGGATATCCTGGGCGAAATAAGGAATATTCTACAATGAATAAATGCTGTTTACATACATGGTTAATAGGGTATAATAGTGCCGTAATTCGTGATTAGTAATGAGTGAACAGTGTTTGGTATTTAATAACTACTCATCACGAGAAATGAGGTGAAATTGTGAAAAGAGGTGTTTTCAGTATAGTGCAGCTTGTTCTGCTCATATGGTCTTATGTATATGTTCACGCTGAAGTGAATGTTATCGATCGTATTGTTGCTACTGTGAATGGAGAAATCATAACACTCTCAGAGCTGCATAAATTTAAAGTTATAATGTATATGGGGGAAAAAGAAAAAGCTGATACTGCTGAGGTCGAACGCATGATACTTACCCAGATGATTGAAAAAAAAATAATCGCCCAGGAAGCTAAAGACCTGGAAATAGAAGTGAGAGAAAAGGATATTGATGCGGCTATAGAAAATATTGTCCAGAAAAATAAAATAACACTCCAACAGATGAAAGCGCACCTGGCACAGGACGGCATAAAATTTGAGCAGTACCGTGAACTTATGAAGACTGAAATACTGTTGTCTGAAGTGGTCGGACAAAAAGTGCAGTCCCGGATTACCGTAACGGATAAGGATATGCAGGCTTATTATGAACAGAATATTAAACCACAGGAAAAGCCGGGAGCCCGTGTGCGGATTCAACAAATTCTTCAGGTTATTCCTAAAGACAGTCTGCCTGAAACGGTTGAGAGCATTGCAAGAAGTGCCGCTGAGATTCGTGAAAAAATCATTGCCGGAGAAGACTTTGCAACCATGGCAGTAACCTACTCACAGGGACCTGCTGCACAGATGGGGGGGGACCTGGGATATTTTCACAAAGGAGAGCTTTTGCCGGCGGTTGAGGAAGTCGCCTTCAATCTGGCACAGGGACAGGTGAGCCAGGTTGTGAAAACGTCTATGGGGTTTCATATCATTAAGGTTCTTGACAAAGATATTGCCGAGGAGGATCGTTCCTGGAGAGATCATCAGAATGAAATTAAGAGAATTTTATACAACCAAGCGTTTGACAAACATTATGCGGAATGGATGGAAGGCCTTAAAAAGAAGGCTTACATAGAAGTAAACTATTAAATCCCCTAGGGAGCATAATGTCGAAACAATACACATATCTCAGGGACATAGGCTTAACTGTGTGCCTGCTTGTGTTGTGCAGCGTATATTGCCGGGCGCAGGACATGAGTCAGGTGCAGATTCAAACTGCACAGATTGCAGGGGGTGTATACATGCTTACCGGCTTCGGCGGGAACATTGCCGTATCGGTCGGCAAAGACGGTATTTTGATGATAGATGATCAGTATGCCCCTTTAACAGATAAAATCACAACAGCACTTGCCGCTATCAGTGATCAGAAGGTTCGTTTTGTTATTAATACACATTGGCACCATGACCATACCGGTGGGAATGAGAATTTTGCGAAGGCCGGGGCGGTTTTAGTAGCCCATGAGAATGTCCGCAAACGATTGAGCTCCGAGCAGTTTGTAGCACTGTTTGACAGTAAATTGCCGCCGGCACCTGAAGCCGCCCTGCCCCTGCTTACCTTTACCAGGGATTTAACCTTTCATTACAATGGTGATGAAATATATATGTTTCATCCCGGCCCTGCCCATACTGATGGTGATACAATCGTTTTCTTTCGCAAAGCCAATGTGCTGCATGCCGGTGATATTTATTTTGAAGGTATGTACCCCTATATCGGCATCTCCTCCGGCGGTTCAATAGACAGCATGATAGCTGCAACAGATCAGATTCTTACTATAGTTAATAGTGAAACCAGAATAATACCCGGCCATGGCCCGGTGTCATACACGAAAGACTTTATAGCCTACCGTACTATGCTTACCACCATACGGGATCGTATTCTGCGTCACATCACACAGGGCCACACCCTGCCGGAGACCATAGCTGCCCGGCCGACACGTGATTTTGATGAAAAATGGGGTGGCGGACTCCTGAAACCGGATACATTTGTGGAGTTGGTTTATAAAAGTCTCGTTGCGAAGAGATAATGGAGAGGTTCTGCAGGTAACGACCTGTCAATGACCCAAGAGGTTTGTGATGAATATTCCTGCACGTGCTATTACCGGATGTGTGCTGGTTGCTGTCGGCACATTGCTACCGGCAACCTGCTCGGGCAGTCGGCCGTCCAACCTGGGGATGCATAACGGCAGACTGTCGCCATGTCCCGGTTCACCCAACTGTGTCTCTTCCCAGAGCATGGATCAGAAGCATTCGATTAAACCCCTGCGCTATCAAGGTTCTCAGACAGCAGCACATAAGCTGCTTTTGGCAGTGCTTCACAGCATGAAGCGAACAAGCATTATTACTGATACCGGAACCTACCTGCATGCAGAATGCAGGTCGACACTTTTTCGTTTTGTAGATGACGTGGAGTTTTTCTTTGATGATACTGAGAAAATTATTCATATACGATCGGCATCACGGAGCGGGTATTCAGATCTGGGGGTTAATCGCAGGCGGGTGGAAGATATTCGCAGAAAATTCAACATTTCTTTCGGCGCTACCCCTTAACAAGAGCAGTTCATTGTTATTGACTGAATTCAGCTATGACCAAGAGACCAACCGGAATCTGATTTTTCTCGGGCTGCAGCGCTACAATAACCTCCTGGAACTTTGTATCAAAACGCTCCTGCGAATCCTCGGTGCGAAAATCCCGGCGACCCATATACAGGGCCCGGTTAACTACTGTGCCGGTGCCAAGGTATTCCTGTGTTTCGCTGTCTGTGACCTTGCACTGCAAACCGGTTTTTACCTTGTCTTTCCAAAATGATTCAACATACAGTCTGGCCCAGAGACCGGAAGCGCCCAGGATAATGCGGTCATTGTCACCGGCTGACAATGTCTCACCAAGTCGGACATCAAATTTATAGACAACGCCGTCAATCGGTGAACGCAGGATGGTCTGCTCCAGCCGGGCTTTAGCCACATCCAGTTCGTGGTTTGCAACCTTTAACCTTTTGAGCTCAAGTTCATTCTCAAGTTTGGCCTGAGTGTACTTATATTCTGTGTCGACCCTTTTCTTATAGAGTTTTGCGGCACGTTTGAGCTCATCCGCACTGAGTTCCAGGGATTTTTGAGCAAGAGATACCTTAGCCAGAGCAAGTGCTACCTGTTCTTGCTCGACACTGTTTTCCAGCACACACAGCGGCTGACCGACTTTGACCAGAGCACCCTCGTCAGCATAGATCTCGATAACACGCTTGGTCATGGGCGGGCTTACAAAAACCTCGCGGCCGGCGGGTTCAATAACGCCGTAAACCCGTGCCGGAACTTCATCAATGTCCGGATGCTCGGCAACTTTGGGCGGTGGCGAGGCTTGCTTAAAGCTGGATATAATAAAAAAAAGTCCAAAAACAATAATGGCGATAACAAGTGATGGTTTAATAGCTTTTTTCATGTTGTCCTCTTGCTAGGATGAAGATTTTGAATCTGAGGCAATTGCCCCGTTTTCCAGCTTGATCAGACGATCGGCATACGGAAACACACGGGGGTCGTGGGTTACCATAATTATTCCGCGAGTATTATCCTGTGACAACCGTTTCAGAGAATCCATTACGATTGTGCTGCTTTCGGCATCAAGGGCAGATGTCGGCTCATCACATAGCAAAACGGTAGGGTCGTTTATCAGGGCCCGCGCAATGGCAACCCGCTGTTTTTCACCACCGGACAATTGCAGTGGTTTGGCATGGAACATGTTCTGCAAGCCGAAACTCTCAAGCAGGTCTTTGGCCTTTTTCTTAAGGGCTGAGCTTATGCTTTTACCCTGAATTCCATTGGCAACCACCACGTTATCAAAAACCGAAAGTGCCGGCAGGAGCTCGGCAAGTTGAAACACAAAACCGTAATGCTGTAGCCGTATTGAAGCCATTTTGCTTTCGGGGTACCCGGTAACCTTTTCTGAACGAATGAATACATCACCTTCAGACGGTTTGAGGATCAGTCCCATTATTGTCAGCAAGGTAGTTTTACCGCTGCCTGACGGGCCTGCAACGATGGTAAACTCCCCCGGAGATATGGCAAGATCTATTTTTTGCAGGACCCGCCGCTGCGTTTTTCCGTCAAAAAAATCACGTGCTACACCGCTTAGCTGTAAAATAGGTTCCGTTATCATATATCGGTTAATATTTGTGCGAATTGTTGTTATCTGAAAATTGATGCCGGCTCTACACTGATGGCCTTGCGCATGGCAAGCAGTGAGCCGCAAACACAGAGTGCAAGGGTAAATACTGCCAGTAACGGCGACATCCAACGCGGAAAATAGGTCGGCAGTGCCGAGTCATGTGTTCCGTTAAGAAACAATGCAAGCAGAAAAAAACCGATAAAAATTCCGATTACGGCAATTATGAGAGATTGTACAAGGACTATGACAACTATATCGATTTTGCGTGCACCCAGTGCCCGTAGAACTGCAAAATCCTTCTGGCGCTGGAGCACAGCCGTATACATGGTAAGCGTAATAATGATTATTCCGATAAAGGCGCCCACCATGGTGGAAAAACCAAAGCTGCCGCCCATGCCCGTATTTACAACATAATAGGAGCGTGTTTTACGTGACAGCTCTGATGTTGCCAGAACCTCGGCTTTCGGCAGCAGTTTTTTTATCCGTTCAAGGGCGGCCTCAGGCTCTGCACTGGTTTTAAGTTTAAGCAGAATCGCCTTGCAGCGTCCGGGGGTTGTCTTCAGGATCTCCTTTGCTTTTGCCAGGTTGGTAAAGACAAGTCTGCCGGAAAAACCTTTTATGCTTTGGGTAATTGCAGCGATTCGTACCCGGGTGTCATTTATTTCATAAAATTCATTCAGTTTAATATCACCGAACTTATTAAAATCAAGACGTTCTACGGTAGCTGCCTCGTATTCAAGCAGACTGTTTTGTGAACCTGCATAGAACCGCCATGGCCCCGGAACGAGTTTCGGTGTTCTTAGCCCCACTATCTGGACGGCCTCAAAATTATCGTTAGTGGTTTTAAAGGTGCCGCTGCCAAACAGCAGGGGTTCGGCCCAGTCAACTTCGGGCAAAGCGCTCACTCTGTCCACATAACTGACAGGCAGCAGGCCCGTTGAATTGATGTTGACGGTATTTTTGGTACATATCCATATGTCAGCACCGCTATGGTCAACCAGAACCGACATGTAGCTGAAAAGACCAAAAAGCACGGAGAGTTGCTGGCCGACCAAAAATACAATTGCAATAACACCAATGAGCGATCCTATTGTAGTGGCTTTATCATGCAGCAGTATCTTAAGGGCTACCAAGCTACGCATGGGGCATCACCATATTAAGCATTTTTGCGTGTCCGTCTTCCAGGCTGATTACAGTTGCATCCACCAGGGGCTCCAACCTTTCACGGGCAAGCAGGCAGGCCCGTCCTTCGGCGACTATTTTTACATCGGTTATACTAGCACGAATGTTGTTGATAAGCCGTCCGGCTTCAGGCAGGCAGGCAATTGATGCAACCGACAGTACAACAACCTGCGGTCTGTTTTTTTGAACGGCATGTATAATTTCATCAGCAGTTGCGGTTTGTCCGATAAAATAGACCGACCAGCCTTTTATTTCAATATAGTTGGCAAATAGCTCGCCGCCCAATAAATCGGTTTCGCTTGGCATACAGGTCACAAGGGCTTTATACGGATATTTACGTTCACCGAAAATGCTGTCAATAACCCTGAACATAACATAGCGGCAGATGTCGGTTGCCACATGCTCATCGGCAACGCTGATACTGTTTTGCCTCCATAGCAGGCGGATATGTTCAAGAGCAGGCAGTAAAACAGAGGCAAAGACTTCTTCAATGGAGGAGCCTCCGCGGATAAGTGCAAGCAGACTTTCAGTTGCAAACTTTCTGTTTTTCTGCAAAATAAAGTCCAAAAATTTTTGGGTATTTTTATCGGGCTCCGGTATAACAGTTTCTGTGTGCTTATAGAGTTGCGGCAGGTTTCGCAGCAGCCACTCCAGAGGAGGGAGCAGTTCTTCATCCGCAGGGTGCGCTACCGTGCATTGTATACCCATTAGCCACGCTTTTACCATAGACTCGACTACAGTAAGCTTAAATCCGCGACTCTCAAGAGTGATGCTATACTCTATAAATTCTTTTGCCAGATTTTCATAAAGGCTGAATTCAAAAACACCCAGTAACAAGTGTCCAAAGCGTGTGTTGCAGTGTTCTAAAAGATCTATTCTGTGCCGGTTGCTTCCCTGGCCTGCAAACCGGAACTCTAAAGAGAGCTTTTCATTGGTAAAAATAATAAGCTTTGGCAAGGCGCGACGGAAGGCTTCTACGGCATCGGGGGAAAGCTTAGGTATCTTTTTTGAATGCTCAAATAAATCGTTTGCCATGGTGCCGCTTTTTTTATCTCTTTGGGGTAAATTCCCTGAAGCTTGCTTCGGTTGAGAACTAAAGACTCATCCGGAGATACCCCGCAGCTTTGCTGCGGAGAGGTTCACCCGTAAATTTTTTTATATATATACATGTTATATCTATACTGTCAAGAATGCTTTCTATTAGAATTGTTTGTTAATTTTTTAATTATTTGTTATATAACCATATATACAATATGCAGCCTTAAGCCTCAAGGATTTCCACCATGAATAAGTTTATTGTTTTTGTGTTATTACTTTTTACCGTAGCTGTCATTATCTATGGATGTAATACAAAAAACACAACAGCAGGCAGCTCACTTAACGTAGTTCCCTACGTGAAGATTGAGCAGTATGTAGGCACCTGGCATGAAATAGCACGCTATCCGAACAGCTTCCAAAAGGATTGCGTTGCAACCACTGCAACCTATACACTCGATAAGGACGGTAAAATAAAGGTTGTTAACCGATGCCGATTGGGTTCAGTTGATGGAAAAGAAAAGACAGCGCGCGGTAAAGCCTGGGTTGTTGATGAGACCAGCAATGCGAAACTGAAGGTTCAGTTTTTCTGGCCTTTTTCCGGTGATTATTGGATTATACAGCTTGATAAAGATTATCAGTATGCTGTTGTAGGTCACCCTAAAAGAAAATATCTCTGGATTTTAAGCAGAACACCCGAGATGGATGAAAAACTATACCATGAAATACTTCAAAAACTGGTACGGCAGGGCTATGATCCCCAACGATTAATTACAGCAGCACAAGGATAAAGGAGCTTTTTCATGGGTGCTAAACGCATTATTATTGTTGGTGCCGGGCCTGGGGGATTAACCAGTGCCATGATCCTTGCTCACCGCGGTTTTGAAGTGACTGTATTTGAAAAAGAAGCGGCTGCCGGCGGAAGAAATGCGCCTATCAGGCTGGATGGTTTTACCTTTGATACCGGGCCTACCTTTCTTATGATGAATTTTGTTTTGAAAGAGATGTTTGAGGAGGCCGGACGAAATGCCCAGGATTATATTTCAGTCACAAAGCTTGATCCACTGTACCGTTTAAAGTTCAGTGATTTTGAACTAAGGCCTACCAACGATCATAATGATATGAAAAGGCAACTGGATAGCCTGTTTCCCGGAAGCTCGCAGGGGTATGACAAGTTCCGCAAAGTAGAGAAAACTAGGTTTGAGAAAATTTTCCCTTGCCTGCAGAAGCCCTATTCTCGTATCTCCGATTATTTTTTTAAAGCTTTTCTCAACGGCCTGCCGTATTTATCTTTAGGAAAAACGATGTTTCAAAAGCTCGGTGACTATTTTGAGCCCGATGACCTGCGGCTCTCGTTTACCTTTCAGTCAAAATACCTGGGTATGTCTGCCTGGGAATGTCCGGCGGTTTTCAATATTATCCCCTTTGTCGAGCATGAATACGGCGTCTATCATGTTACCGGCGGGCTCAATGCGATATCGCTGGCCATGGAAAAAGTTATAGAAGAGGAAGGCGGCACCATTCATAAAAACACACCGGTGCAGTCACTGATTATCGATGGTCGGACGGTAAAAGGGGTGGAACTTGCAAACGGAGAGAAACAGTATGCGGATTATTGTTTTATTAATGCTGATTTTGCCTACGCAATGACCAATATTGTAGATCAAACGGCGCTGAGAAAATATACACAGGCGAAATTTAAGCGGATGAAATTTTCCTGTTCAACCTATATGCTCTACCTCGGTATCAAAAAAATATATGATATTCCGCACCACAATATCATTTTTGCCAATGATTATAAAGCCAATGTCGAGGATATCTTTGTTAACAGGAAACTGTCTGCAGACAATTCTTTCTACATCCAGAACGCCTCTGTTACTGACCCTACTCTGGCCCCTGAAGGTCATTCAACCATATATATGCTTGTGCCGGTTCCCAATAACCGCAGCGGCATAGACTGGGACGCGGAAAAAGATCGTTTCAGGGATCATATCCTGGACCAAGTTGAGCGGAAAACAGAGCTGAAGGATGTCAGGCAGCATATCGAGGCTGAAAAAATTATTACACCTACGGATTGGGAAAACGACTATAATGTGTATACCGGAGCCACTTTTAATCTCGGCCATAATTTTACACAGATGCTTTACTTCAGGCCCCGAAATAAATTTGAAGAGTTTAACAACTGCTATCTTGTCGGCGGCGGCACCCACCCGGGCAGCGGTCTGCCGACCATATATGAATCAGCCCGCATCTCATCCAATATGCTGTCCAAAGAGTGCGGGGTCGCTTTCAGCAGGCCTTCCACGCTGTCCAGTAAACACATGTTCTCCTAATGCATAATGTGATTTCCCCAGGGCGCGGGTGCGTATAGGTATCAAGCAAAAGGATTATCTCTGATAATGAAATACTTTTGTGCTTTGCTGCTGGCGGTGTGTATCTGTCACGGTAATATAGCTGCAGCAGTAACTGCAGGCAGCCGTATGCCGGCCTTTACTGTCTATGCGGGTAAGTCCGATGTCCTGGAGAGCTCATCTTTACAGGGAAAAGTGATCATTATTACCTATGAAACCAGGGAATCAAAAGATACAAACAACGACTTTAAAGCAAAAGTATCAAAATACTATTTTTCTGCTGAGGGGAAGCAAGACATCCTCGCCATTGTTCCCGTAATAAACTGTTTCAAATATTTCTGGCCGGTTAAGAGGTACTGTATAAAAGAGGTGCGCAAGGATTCAAAAAAGACGACCTTTAAGCTTTATGTTGACCGTTATGGCGACATGTCCGCTGCTTTTGGGGTGCAGAAGCAGGAAAGTAATGTTTTTCTTGTTGATAAACAGGGCCTTGTACGGTTTGTTAAAAAGGGAAAACTGGAGGATCAAGAATGTATAGAGGTGCTTGATCTTATCAAAAATCTTGTAAATGAGTAATAATCATCCCGCTCTGCGGGAGGATTATTAGTTCCCTAAAACAAATTTTTCAGTATCATCAATAAACGGGCGCATATCCTTAAGTAGTACCGCATCTGGATTGCAGCGCAACACCATGCCGTCAAGATACATCAGGCTCTTGATAATCCCGAAAATCCCTTGCTCAAAGGCCATCCCGCTGTTTACCCCCAGCTTAATTGTTCCCATCATGCGCTGGGTAAGGCTGACCTGCGAAACCGTTGTTTCCGTAAAGTCTGCATAGAGTGCTACGAATTTTTTTTTGAACAGCTCATATTTTTCACCGGATATTGCTACTTCGGCCATCTGGTTTAAATAATAGGCGCATGTTTCATAATCCCAGTATGCCAGAGCTTTAAAGAAACTGAATAAGCCCTTGCGTATTTTAAGGCTCACTGTGCTGATGGCACTGGTGTCAACAAAATATATGGTACTATCCTGAAGAATAATATTGCCGGGATGAATGTCGCCGTGAAATGTGCCCACACAGAACATGTAAAACCCATGTATATGGAACAGCTCCAGCAATTGATCGTAATCAAGACGGCCCTGTTCCAAAAGCTCATCAAACGTCTGGCCCGCGATATATTCGGCAACCAAAATATTATCATTGCACAAATCCGTATATATATAGGTAAATTTGAGCTTTGAAAGATCGAACTGCTTTTTGTTTTCAAGGTATATTTTTTTTAAAATCTCCTGACCCTTAACCTCGTTTAACAGGTTAAGTTCTTTAAGGGTATAATCCTCTATGTGTTCAAGGATGCCGACCGGATCAGCCACCTTTTGCAGCTTGCGATAGAAGAATATAACCAATTGAAATAGCCTGCGCAGGCTCCTGACATCTTTAATAAATTTTTTTTTATGATCTTTCTTAATGAGTTTAATGACAACATCTGCACCATTTTGCATATATGCTCTGTGTACCTGCCCTACCGAGGCAGAGGCAAGGGGCCGGTCATCGATGGAATCAAATGTATTGTTAAAAGAACTGTCCGTATATGAGGCCAGAAGGTGCTTAACTGATTCGGCAGGGATGCTATTAGTGTGGCGATACAGCCTGGCAAGGTGCCGACATTTCTGCTGGGAGAGAAAGTCAATTCTCAGGGCAAAAACCTGGGCGATTTTTACGGCCAGCAATCCCTGATCCTGGATTTTATCAAGGTCAGGAAGCTCACTGCCAAAAATATTGCGCATAAGATTTACAAAACCAAACCAGTTCATGAGTCTGCTGAACCACGAATGATTTTTTACAACAGATTTTGGTAAGAGGTGCTGTAGTCGGGCGTCATATAAGCGCTAAAACCGGTTTATTGACGACGTGCTGATTTTATGATAACAGGCTCAATCGGTACATTCTGGTGCATGTTTTTTGTTGTTGTTTTTACCTGTGCGATTTTGTCAACCACGTCCATGCCGCTAATTACCTTGCCAAACACAGCATAGCCATGATCACGCACGCCATGGTCCAGGAAAGTGTTGTCGGTAAGATTAATAAAGAATTGTGATGTGGCACTATCAACAACCTGTGTGCGGGCCATAGCAAGTGTGCCGCGGCTGTTCCTGAGGCCGTTTTTAGCTTCGTTTTTAATCGGCGGCCGGGTCTGTTTTTGTTCCATATCACTGGTGAATCCGCCACCCTGGATCATAAATCCTGGGATTACCCGATGAAATATTGTTTCATCGAAAAATTTTGTATCAACGTAGTCAAGAAAGTTTTTGACAGTGTCAGGGGCTTTTTCAGCATTAAGCTCTATGGTGATATCGCCCAGGCTTGTCGAGAGTATAACAACAGGGTTCTTTTTTGCCGGTGGCTTGTCGGCAGGTGAGGCAAATCCTGAAAGCTGGGTTATAAGTAAAGAGCTGATGGTCAAAGTGAACAGGAATATGATATGGAATTTCATGATATCCTCCCCTTGTTGCATGGTTATATTTTTTTTCAGGTTTTACATACTACTATGAAAGAGAGTTAATAGCAAGGGGAAAACAATTAGGCTGTGAACAGTGACGGTATCACAGAGTAAGAGGCTAAAAGAAGAAAAGGAATTGAAGGATTCAAGGTCAAACAGAATGATTGTTTTTTTTATAAAAAACAGTTAGTCTCACATCAAGCGAAGCATGTTTTGAGACGAGAATGACTGAGAGCAAGCAAAAACCCGAAATCAGGATTTTACACCAGATGGCCCGCTCGGGCGGTACCATTATCTGTAAGTGTATCGGATCGATGCAGGATGTTGTTTTGCTGAGCGAGATTCATCCGTCCGGCACAAAGCTGTTCAATCCTTTAAAGCAGGCCCATGAATGGTTTCAGCTGTTGGAGCCGGCTGACCTTACGCGTCTTAGGCAGGGTCCCCTAAAATTTAAAGATGCCATTGCACTCGTATATGAACGTTGCTTGGAACGAAACAAGGCCCTCATCATTCGCGACTGGAGCCATCTTGACTTTACGGCTGTGCCTTTTTTGCCCAGGCCGTCATACAGGTTAACCATTGCAGCGGTGTTGAAAGAGCGTTTTGCAATCCGTAATACCGCAACGGTGCGCCACCCAATCGACCAGTGGTTGAGTCTGCGAAAGCTTGCCCTGCTTAACGGCAAGATAACCCTTGAAGTGTTCCTGAAAGGGTATCGTCATTTTGCCGAGTATTGTGTAAGGATGGGCTTTATCCGCTATGAAGATTTTGTGCGATTTCCTGAACAACAGCTGCAGATCCTGTGCGACAGGCTGGGTGTTGCCTATGATCCCGCTTTTGAGGAACGATGGCCCGGCTATAGGACAATCACCGGAGAGGTGCAGAGCAAAAGAGCCGGAAGCACAATTGCGCCGGTCCCGCGCCAGCAGATGGAGGCCGGGCTGCTTGATGCTTTTGAGCACAACAAAGATTATCTAAAAACGATTAAACTGCTCGGGTATAATCATCCGTAATGATGATAAATGTTATGATACCATCAAGACCTCATCGTCTCCTTCGGCTGGTCCTCCAGCCTTGCCGGTTTTGGACGGCGCGGCAGGTTTTTCAGAAACAACAGTGAGTGTTACAGGAAAGCCGCAGATCTTCAGCAGGTGAGGGTCTTCAGATACTGTTGATGCATCAATTACGGTAATATTTTTAAAGCCTGCATTGTGCAGATATGATTCCAGGAACTCAGCATTGAGGCACAGCCTGTTATAGCTGCCGGGATTATCATTACCGGTAAATAATATTTTCATAACGTACAGACGCTCATGCATGGACAGCCTGTCTTTCATGAGCATCAGTCGGCAGAGCTTATCCAGGTCAAAAATATTTATGGTCAGCTTACCGCCGGGCGTAAGTACACGATACCATTCCTGCAAAACACCGGGCAGCTCGTCTATGCGCTCTAAACGTTCAAGGACCCGGGATGCACTGATTTCAGAAAAGGCCCCATCCTCAAACAGAGACAGATCCCGCATATCTCCGGCATGGTCAACCTGGGGAGCATCACTTATATTAAACACTGTCCAGCCGGGATGGGTTGGTTTTCTGCGGATAGTAAGCGACTTTGCAGTGCTTTTCTGAGCTTCGGCAGTCTGCTTCTTTGTCTCGATATCGGTGAGACCGGCAACGTGTGTGCACCATTGATGCCATATCCGTCGATACTCTTTTTCCAGCGCACGTGTGAATATCCGGGGGCTTGTCAGTACGGATGATCGCAGCATATTCCGCAAACCGGCACGCAGGGCTTTGAGACGATTTAGATCACCCGCAAGCTGCACGGCTTTGACGACATAGACCCCGTGAGATTCTGCAACCAGATCATCCAGCCCCACAGTTTTCAGCAGGCTGGAGCCAACTCGGGCTGAATGTCGTGTGCCTGCATAGGTTATTACCGGTACCCCCATCCAGAGAGCCTCGCAGGTTGTGGTGGTTCCATTATAAGGGAACGGATCAAGAGCGATATCAATTTTCCCGTAAAAAGCAAGATGTTCTGTTAACGTAGGCACCTGTCCGATCAGCTCTATGCGCTCTGATGAGATACCATGCTGCTTGAACATCTCCAGGATAAGCCCGCGAGCTGTTTCGTCTGTTAGCTGCCCGCACTTCAGCATAAGGCGCGATCCGGATACAACCTGCAAGATCTGAGACCACAGATCGACAACATCAGGAGTGATCTTGGGAAGGGCATTAAATGAGCCGAAGGTTATGTGACCGTTCGTGAGGGCAGGCAGAGGTGCGACATCAGGGCTTTTTTCATAGGGCCTGTAACACAGAAAGCAGCCGGGAAGACGGACAAGTCTTTCCGTGTAAAACTGCTCTGTAGTGCCCTGCGGGTCAGCATGATTGTCAGTAATCCGGTAATCCATCGTGGGCAGCCCTGTTGTATCGGGATATCCCAGGTAGCCGACCTGAACGGGTGCGGGTTTGCGTGCAAACACGGGCATACGGTTATGGGCCGTGTGGCCGGCAAGATCCACAAGGATATCAATCCGATCAGCGCGCACAAGATCACATACTTCTTCGTAGGACATATCTTTAATAGAGTGCCACGAGTCTGCATAGTCCTGAAGCCTTTTGGTTACATTATCGGGTTCAGCTACATCAGCATAACAGAATATTTCAAAACCAGCGTGGTCGTGATTTGCGAGTACCGGCTCAATAAAAAATGATACCGAATGACGCCGAAAATCCGGTGAAATATAACCGATACGCAGGCGCCGGTCAGGGTCTACTACATTCTCAAGCGGCCTGGTCGATACGGTAGGTAAGGCAGCATGCTGCTGCGCCCACGTCCTGTGGGCATCGAAGATATGCTGATTGTCAAAAGATGCATGATAATGCATATTGAGCAGCAGGTTTGAATGAGCCTCATGAAACTCAGGTTTTATTTCCATAGATTTGTAAAAACTGTCATAGGCCTCTTCCAGCTTGCCCTGTTCTTTGAGGATCACACCGATGTTATTATAGGCATCCTCCAGATCAGGCTTTAATCGCAGCGCTTCCCGGTAATGTCTGAGGGCTTCGTCAAACTTCCAGTTGCGCTGTAGAATCAAACCCAGATTCAAAAATGCTTTGTGGTAGGTGGGATCGAGTTTAATTGCTTTTCGGAAATGACGAGCTGCTTCTGTTATTTTGCGGCGGTCCTTGAGAATAATCCCCATGTTGTAATGAGCATCAGCGTACGCAGGATTGCAGTTTAGAGCCTCATTGTAATGGTGCAGAGCAGCGTCCATATTTTTTTTGGTTTTGTAAATATTAGCAGCATTGTTGTGGGCGTAAGCATAGACAGGCTCAAGCCTGATAGCTTCAAGAAAATGATGCAGGGCAGCGTCAAGATCTCCTTTTTCTTTTAACGTATTGCCGAGGTTGTTGTGTGCCCTGGCATGGTCGGGTTTGAGCTGCAGAGCTTTTTTGTAGTGCGCAATTGCAGTATCAAGTTTGCCCTGGTTTTGGTAGATGATGCCGCAATTGTAAAAGGCATCGGGGTAATTAGGATGTAGGCTAATAGCCTTCTCATACGATTTCAGAGCAGCCATGAAATCACCCTGGGCTTTATACACATTGCCTATATTGAGGTGATAAACGGATGTTGAAGGTTTCAACGCTAGGGCTTTTTCAATGCAGGCTATGGCAGCATCATATTTTTTCACCTGGTATGCGATAAGTCCCAGCAAATGGTGAGCGTCGCTATTTTGAGGGTCCTGTTGGAGAATTTGACGGTACAGCTTTTCGGCCTGCTGCAAATCACCGCTATTATGAAGATCTATAGCCTTTTGGAGACCTTGATCAGATTTTTTAAGGCTAATAAATCCAATATTAGCTGATTTGTACCTATTTTCTTTGAATTTCTTTGATTTTCGTGCCAATGCAACTCTCCGAACTTTAATACACGGTATATATGTGCAATATTTATACCGGCTAATACTGATTATACAAACCGGCCGGATAACAAGCCGGTGAAAAATATATTGTAGAGAACGGTAAGGGCATACGGTTATCACCCGGTTTTAAAGCCGGAAGGGGTTCAAGGGGCAATAAAAAGTCAGGATGATGCAGCATACTGCGCGGCCTGTCTCATAAGCACAACCGCCTTTTCAATGCGTTCCAAATCCTCAAAGCCATATGACAGGCGCAGCTGCCTTTTGCCTTTTTCAACAAGGTCACCTTGGGGGTGCACGCAAAATTCACCGGGGACATAGATGACCCGTGGATGTTTATTGTCCGGCGGGCCGTCAATAGCCGGATTGCCGGTAGTTCGGGCCAGATAATGGAAGAACGGTGAATCCTCGGTTGTTAGTGTATCGCTGAAAGTAAGATAAAAATAAAAACCTGCCTTGCCGCCGCTGCAGTCTTGAAGATAGTTGCCAAGCTGTTCGTCAAGCCACTGTTGTACGCTGGTGGCCTTTTTTCTGTAACCGTGGTTCACATAATTTATCTGGCGGCTGATATGATGGTCCAACATATAGCTCGCTATTTCCTGGGTTATCAGCGGAGCGCTGAATCCGACGTCGCTTGTTTTTTGAACCAGGGCCCTCATAAATTCAGAGTCGCTGCCGATCATGTAGCCAATGCGCAGCGCTGGTGAGAGAATCTTTGACAGGGTTCCGAGTTCAAATGCCAGCCCCTGGGTATCGTATGTCAGTGAGGATCTGGGTGGTTTGACAGTGGGATCATGGATCAAATCCTCATAGGCCTTATCAAATACAAGCGGAATTTTGCGTCCCAGGCCCTGAGACAATTCCGCCACTATTCGGACCAGTTCTGCTCTGCGCTCATCTGAGAGGATGCTTCCGGTGGGATTATTAACAGTTACAATATAGAAAAAGCTTAGAGATTGTTTCCTTGCTGCTAGTTTTTCCAGTTTTTCCTGAACCAAATCAGTACGGATGCCCTGAGCATCTTCAGGCACGGTTAGCACTTCAAAACCCATCCGTTCAAGATAATTGCAGTAGATATAATACATGGGATCAGGAGTAATCACGATACCCGGCTTCAGTACATGGGCGATACCCTCAAGCAGACTTGTTGCACCGCTCGGACCGATAATGATCTCTTTGCTGTCGAGAATCTTTTCAGTAAGACCCCAGGATTTGTTTTCACTATGCAACTTTCTAATGGAGTTGATCAGATTTGAGGAACCATGTGGGCCGCCATAGTTTAAGGCCTGTTTATATTTTTCAGGACATCCCAGAACTTCCTGCAGTGCTTCCAGGATTAACTCTCGAGGGATGGTACCTTCATTAACATAACCCACCCCCAGGTTAATATCAGTATCTGACCTGAAATCAGCTGCAAAGGCGGCCATCATCCTGTTTACCGGTGATGGTACGCTGGAGGACTTGCCGTATTCAGATAAGATGAAATCTGCTTGTTCCATGATGCCTCGGAGAAAAAATTGTTACACCGTATAGTACTATGTTTTTTATGCTAAGTTCAATAGGTATTACTGTTAGAGCATTTTGCAAAAGAGCGCAGCCTCACAATTGAATTTGTGGGTATGATTTAGTGAGGGTCTTTGGTTTTGATTGCAGCGGGCCATGTGCTCACTTGAACGACCGTCT
>JANQFE010000155.1 GCA_028278025.1 Thermodesulfobacteriota bacterium
AATCTGAAATTCAAATCGATGCAGGTCTTTTTTCTTTGTAACATATTAAATTTATTCCTGTTTTGACGTTTTTTTAGAAAAACGTTGGGACACTACTGATATAAAATAAAGGATGAAGATAAATATTATGAATTTTCTATACCAAAGAAAAACGGAGGCGTGCGACAGATTAAAGCTCCCATTGATCAATTAAAAAAGCTGCAAAGACGATTAGCAGGTTTGCTGAACCAATGCTTTGATGAAATCAATAAAAAAGGAAAACAGAAAAAATCAATTTCACATGGTTTTAGAAAAAAGCATTCCATCATAACCAATGCTAATAAACACAAAAATAAACGCCATGTGTTTAACATTGATTTAGAGGACTTTTTTCCATCAATTCATTTTGGTCGGATTCAAGGCTTTTTTATAAAAAATTCACATTTTCAGTTGGAACCTGAAGTTGCTATAACTATAGCCCAAATCGCTTGTCACGATAAAGTGCTGCCGCAAGGAAGCCCATGCTCTCCTATCATTTCAAATCTTATCGGACACCTTTTGGATATTCGAATGGTGAATTTGGCGAAGAAAACAAAATGCACCTATTCACGATATGCCGATGATTTAACCTTTTCCACTAACAAGAAAGAATTCTCACCTAAAATTGCTATAAAGGTTGAAGGCAATGGAAATGAATGGATTCCGGGAAACGACTTAATAAAAGAGATAGAAAAGGTCAAATTTAGAATTAATAAGAAAAAAGTATCAATGCAGCACAAAACCGCTCGACAAACTGCAACCGGGCTAGTAGTGAATAAAAAAGTAAATATAAAAAAGGAATATTATAAAAAAGCACGATCAATGTGCCATTCTCTGTTCGAAACAGACGCTTTTTACCTTGACAAAAAACTTGCAGAAGAAAGCGAGGAATTGGAGGAAGTTTCAACGTCTCATACTGGTACATCCAAAAGCACTGAGCCAAAATCTGATGAATTTGTGTTTGGGACGTTAAATCAATTAGACGGCATTTTGAGCTTTATTTACCATGTGAAAAAAGGCCATGACAGCCGTAAATTCACTACAAAAAGATATAAGCCTACCGCGATCCTGAAACTGTATAGACAGTTTTTGTTTTACAAACATTTTTTTTCTTTAAACCTGCCATTAATTATCTGCGAGGGCAAAACTGACATTATTTATTTGAGATGCGCTTTAAGACAGCTAATAGATAAGTACCCTGAGTTTATCGAAAGAAAAAATGGAGACTATAAGTTCAAAATTCGTTTCTTAAATCTTTCTGCAAATTTTAAGGACGTTTTCTCTGTCTCCGCGGGCACCCCTGGTTTGGCGTCATTAATTGAGCTATACCAAGAATACATGAAGCCATTTAAAGGTGCGGGGAAAAAACAACCGGTCATCATGCTGGTCGATAACGATGATGGAGCGAAGGACATTAAAGGAAAGCTTAAGGATAAAGATTTTACCAAGCCATTTATATACCATCTTGAAAATCTGTATTTAGTGCCTGTTCCCTTCGCAGAGGGCAGTACAAAGACGGCAATAGAAGATTTATTTGAAAAAAGCCTTCTTGAGATCAAAGTTGATGGTAAAACATTCAATAGGAATGATAAAATTGATCCAGAAAAGGAGTATGGAAAAATGGTTTTTGCTAAAAAAGTGGTGGAAGCCAAACAGGAAAATATCAATTTTAGTACTTTTGAACAAATCTTGGATCGATTTAAAGGTGTGATCGAGAACTATAAGAGCAAAATGGAATCTGCGGCATAGACAGTTCGTAGGTTGGAATGAGTGAAACCGAATTCCGACAATTGATTCAGCTTAGACATAATCAAATAAAGTTACATACACTATCGTCGGCTTTCACTCCGTTATAGTCGACATACAGACAAGCTATGTGTCAAAAAAAATGAGTTCATTTGATTCATTGATAGCTAAAACTTTAAAAATTTTAATTTATACAATATTTTCGTCGTTACTGAAAAAGTGGTTTTTAAGCAGCAAACGAAACCGATTTGGCGGTCAGACCAAAACGGTTTTGGCTTTTTTGACCCCAAAAGAGCCACTTAAAAATGAGTAAAAAGAAAGCCCTGAGCAGCTTTCTCACATTGTAACCACACCCGGACAGAATCGCATTGATCCGATCACCCTCTTTGCCATGCAGCAGGTTTCGATCCATTCTGTTTTCTGCCTTGAGATGCCCGAACATCGGCTCTATAGCTGCCCGCCTTCTGTACCACCTCCATCCGGACCTGCTCATGCTTTTCTTCCTGCGCCCTACTACATGAATCTGTGTGCCGTCAATCTTTGTGGTATTGCCTCTATAGCCTCTATCGCAGTATGCATTATCGGGTTGCCAACCCAGTATCCATTTGGCTTGTTTCAGTGCTGCTTGCAGCGTGTGCCCATCATAGGGATTCCCGTGAACGGCATTGATTCCTACGATCCAGTTACTCCTTGACGTACTGACCATTGATACCTTACAGCCAAACTCATAGGGCTTGTGGGCTTTGCCTTTGGCGATACACTCAACCTCCGGGGCGTGGATGCTGTAGAGTTTGCCCTTGTCATGACGCTGCTGTTTTAATAGGCGCTGGGCCAGCTCAAGCTGTTTTTGCAGGGCCTCATCCGGCGTGGCGGCTTTGCGCTGAATATCCCGGCTCACACGCCCCAGATAGGTTTTCAGTTTCTTGGTCTCACGCTGCGCTCGCTTCATCTGTCGCGCATGTCGGTACCGGCCCTGCCGGGCAAGTGCTTTCTTGCCAACTCGCTCATAGCTTTGTCGAAGCTCTATACCACGCTGCTTTGCCGCGCGCACCAAAGCTCTGAGCATCTTGTAGTACAACCGCCCATCGGTTGGAAACGCGATTGCTTTCTCCTGCACCGTCGTATCAACATTAACTCGCCCGGCATCTCCTCGCGTGATCAGCTTACCCCGTTTGGCCGTTTCTACCGTCTCCTTTAACAGCTTTTCCATGCCTTCTGCCCCCACTCGTTTGCGCCACCTGGTCAATGAGCTTGGATCTATGGGCAGCTCATGTTGAAAATACTCAAACCCACAAAAATACTGCCAGTAGGGATTCTCCAGAAACCGCTCCACCACGCTTTCATCGCTTTGGCTGTAGGTGTACTTCAGATAGTGCAGCCCTACCAGTAACCGAATTGACTTGCCGGGCCGACCCACGTTCTCCTCATACAACGACCCGAATTCCTGTTCAAACACACTCCAGTCTATCTTCTGTGACAGCTGATACAGCGGGTGTTCCCGGTTTATTATCTGTTCCAGCCGGGTCCTGAACAGCGGGGCTTGTTTGCCTCTTTTTTTGTTGTTTTTAGGCTGCATAAATCACCAGTTTCTTGAGGTTATTACTGCCTTTTCTGGTGATTATGCCACAGCCTTTTTCTCAATAAAAGCTGTTATCTCAACGTGTTGGCTTTTTTTCAAGGGCGACTGCGTTAGATCTACTAAACCAATATAAAAAATTATTAATAACATCAAATTCAGACTGGGAAAACCCAGGACACTTCCCATATTGTTTCGTTGCTGAAATTATATTGTAACTATTAATTATTTTATGATTACTACGGTCAGGTGGGGTTTCCTTCAACCCGGCCGCTCCTTTTTCCGCACCCCCGTTTTCTACCACGTCTACAGAATACTATATGATTTGAATATGATAAATATATAATAAGTGGTATACTTTGTTCAAGGAAATTATTATTGATGGGTTAGCACTACATCTGATTTTAAGGTATTGCAATGAAAAAAAAGAGAATCAAATTTTTTTGTGAAACATAGAACGCTGTTCAAAGTATACGTTCGGCTTTGGAGGACTTATCGCCGTGAACATCGAGCAGAACAAAGAAATTATTCGGGCTTTTGTAAAGGCTATCAATGAAAGAAACTGGGAACGCCTTGATCAACTTGTCGATCCTAATTTCATCCGCCACAGTTATGCCGCACCTTCAGTGAATAGCCGGGCAGAACTGAAGGAATATCTGCATAGCGAATTTGAAATCTTTCCCGATGGGTACGAGTCGATTGAAAACATGTTGGCGGACGAAGATAAGGTAGCCGTCCGGCACGGCTTTCGCGGCACTCAACGTGGCCAGATGGGACCTTACCCACCATCTGGAAAGGTCATGACCGCTGACTACATTGCAATCTATCGGATTGCAGGCGGCGTCATCGTTGAGTCATGGGCGGAATGGGATAACCTGAACGGACTCATGCAACTTGGGCATTACACACCGGGTACCTAAATCGGTAGCCGGAGATCTTCCTCCTCCAGCTCCACACCACTTAGTCTCCAGCTGATCGTAACTATATGAAATTACTATAACATTTTCCATTTTTTATCAAACTACGTCACGCAACGTTCTTTTTCCTTTAATATAATTATTAATTATAAAAAATTGATCTATTTGTACCATTTTTATTGACAAGCATAATTTATAAGATATATAAATTTTTTGTGAAACATAGAACGCTATTCAATATATACGTTTGTGCAAAAGGAGGACATAATGGAACAGATCACCTGGACTGAAGACTTCAGCGTTGGCATTGCAAGGATTGACGAGCAACACAAGCGGCTCATTCAGATGATCAACCGTCTTATAGCGGAACCACAGACGACAACCAAATCTGAGACGGTTTCGGACCTACTGAACGATATGACGAACTACGCGTTCGAGCATTTTGCAACAGAAGAAGAGCTGATGCGAGAGCACAACTACCCACATCTGGAAGAACACGTTGCTCAGCATCGCGCTTTTCGGAAGAAAACTGTAGACTTCTGCTCGGCTACAATGCTTGATGTTGAGGCCGTGCCGGAGACTATGCTTTACTACCTTCGTGACTGGCTCGTAGAGCATATACTCAAAAGTGATATGGCATTCAAACCATTTTTCCGTGAGCAGATGGTAGATTAGATCGCGACCAATCGGTTGCAACGGACGACGTTCCACCGCCGCTGAACTGAAGGCTTAAAGCATAAGGTATAAATAAAATATTTTTTATACTCCACTATTCCCGCCAATACTCAAGCTTATTTAACGCATCAGCACAAATGACCTTTCCGTTAACAGAGCCAATCACGTCAGGACGCAGAGCTTGAACCATCCAGGCATCTGCATGTTCATCCGGGATAGGATATGGTGCCTCAAATCCGAGACGGCCTGCCGGTTTGAAGCCATGGCGGGGATAGTATTCAGGGTGTCCGAGCACGAATACCAGATCAACCCATGATTTAGACAAAAGCTGTAGTCCTCTTTCAATAAGCTTACCACCAATCCCCTGCTTTTGAGAATCAGGTACTATGGCCAGAGGAGCTAAAATTACAAGCGATGCTTTAGTTTGATTTTTTTCGAGACGTGCCTTGGTAAATAGAATATGTCCAACAGCCCTGTCCTTTACAAAGGCAAGCAGGGACAAAACAGGTTTTGCGCTGGGATCTTCTAAAAGCTGCCTCACCAGCTCAGCCTCCACATCATGCCCAAATGCTTCCCGTTCTACAAACAATACTTCGTCCAGTTCTAAATCCGAAGCTTCTCTTATATACATTTAGCATCTCATCCTTACTCATCTACTTTCAAGCCAAGGCCATGCAGCCATTGAGTGTCCTGGAAATCGGATCTGAGGTTAATAAGGCTTTTCTGAAGTCTCTGGTCAGCAGCCAATATCAGCTCATCAATTAAAGCCAGTCCCTCCTGAATAACATCCTCAGATATAACCGTGTGCCGGCTTGTCACAAGCTCCTGCAGATGTGGCCTTGCTTGCTGAATAAAGTTCTTTATCTTCTCCAGCAGCAAAGTCTCGGTAAGTAAAATTGACTGGATGTCCTGCACATGTGCATAATAATCTCGGGCATGCTCCGCTCCCCGTTTGTCCTGTGAAAGTATTTCATCACGCAAAGCATACAGCATATTCACAAGTGCTTCATCTCCAGCAGCAATTGTTTGTGAAGCACACTCAGGTTCAAACTGTGCCGTTAGTCTGAGATCATCAGTCATGCTGACAGCACAATAGGTTGAAAACCCGCAGGCATCATTGTCCCAGCCGGCAAATGTAAAGCCTTCCCGCGGCACCGCGGTCAGCACTACCGGTGTCTCTTCGTTATATGCTTCGGAGCAGTCTCCCGGGCAGTCGACCCCATCGGCTGTAACCATGCCGCCGAAAAACGGGCGTGCCCTGGCCCTCAGACTATATTGTGTATAGGATTCAACACATTTACCGCTCAGCGGCACCTCAAGCACAGCAGTGTCAGGATCATTTGATGATACTGCCAGGCTGGCAGTCTTTGCGCCGGTTGTACCGGACGCAAAGGATACTGCAACCGTGCAGTTTTGAGACTGTTCCAGGATCTGCCCTGAGCAGGTATCACTGTTTATCTGAAAATCAGCAGCATCAGTACCGCTGACAGAGACTGAGGCTATCTGCAGGCCGGTCGTACCAGTGCTTACAAGGCTGATGACTTCCTCCTCCGATGATGTGCTGAGCAGCTGTATGCCAAAATAAAGCTCATCGGTGTTATCCGGCAGTACCACGCTAATGTTGGCCGGACTCTCGGTGGTAAACTGCCAGCTGTATTCTGACGCAAGGGCGTTGCCGGCTTTATCCTTAACCGCGGTGGTAAGCCGGGCAGTGTAGGTTGTAGAATGGCTTAACGGTGATGTCGGGACATAATAGGCCTTCTGCATCTCTTCATCATAATAGACACTGGCTGTGACCCCATCAACAATAAAGCTGTCTGCTGTTAGTGTGTCTGCATCCATTGACTCTGAAAAAATTGCCGTAACTGTCGGGCTGTATGCTGTAGTGTCACCATTACCTGACGTTTCAGCAATATGAACACTGCCGGCACCGGCTTCAGGATATGTTTCACTAACCTCCGGTGGAGTGCTGTCAGAGGTACTGGGATTTACTGTGATGATAACCCTGGCAGGATCGCTTATCTCCTGTCCGCTACTGACGTTAAAATAGAACTCATCCTGCCCGCTGAACTCTTCCATTGAGGTATAGGTGACGCTGGGCGGGGTGCCTGTCAGCGTGCCGTAACCGGGTCTTTCCGTTATCTCGTACACTAACGTTCCTCTACCGGTATCCCTACCCGAAAGCGTTATGGCAACGGATGCGCCTGCGGTTGTTTCAATTGATTGGGGGATAGCGGCTATTGAAGCAATGACATTTACCACCGGATTGGTGGGGGTAATCTCCGGTACGCTCGGAAAATGCACATCCGCGAAGTTAACCACCTCGGTGCCGCCGCTAAGATCCTCCCGGGCCTTGATACTGAATGATACCTCGCCCTGACCGCCAGAGGGCACCTCACCGATCTCCCAGACCAGCTGCCGGGTATCCTCAGAAAACTCCCCGCCATCCTCTATCACAAGAGTAGCTTCATCAAGCTCGCTGCAGAGCTCATCCAAGACGAAAACATCATAGGCTGTGGCCTCGCCTTCATTTTCATACTCTATCGTGTAGGAGAGCTCCTGCCCCGGCAGGATGTCTCCGCCGGCATCAACATGCTTGGCATTGGGGTCGTGCGCTACTATTACCTCCGCGTCGACCGCGGTCATATTGCGCTCACAAATCTGTTCTTCTACAGATAGTTTTTTCAGAACCCTCTTTGTACCTTTGCATGGAAACACACAGTGGGGCGACGGCTCCCAGACGCATTTTCCATTCGGACAGGCTTCCTGGGTTTCTTTTTTGGTATATTTGGAACCACCCAGATCTACCGCTACACAACGCTCGATAAGTACCGCTTGTACACCTATACCGTAGAACGCATGGTCTAATTTATCTTGTGAAGGACCACAGGATAAACGATTCTCCCCGCACTCATATGACGTAGAATCAACCGCACAATCATACAAACATTTCCGGACAACATTGCCCCAGATATTGCCTTTTCTGCCCAGCCTTATTTTCCGTCTATGATCCTTAAAGTAAAGGCCTGCGCATTCGGCACACTGTTCAGCGGCAAGCTTTTTAGCTTCAGCATCCGTTCGCTTCAGAAGGGTCTGACAGTGTATACAGGGATATCTCCTGCGTCCTTTCCATTCATCTCGTATATAATTAAGCCATGTTTTATCACTGAACATTATACAATTATGAATACACACAGACTTCTGAGGGCTGCTGCTCAGCGCCCATGACCCCCATGACTGAAAAGAGCCGTCATCTATACTGAAACGAAAGCCGCCATCATTATCAGACATTTCGTAGTTGCCGACATCATACTGTTCCATAAAGACGCTTCCCTGATTTTCGTATAAAAAGATGGGACCGTATCCGTCAGCATCGATAAGTGTCAGTATGGTAACCGTATCTCCGTTGCTGAAATCGATTTGCTGGGCCACATTGCCAAAAACATGGTCCTGCTGCAAAGCTGTATCCAGCATTGCTTTCAGCTCCGGATGAGATCCCAGCATCGCTGCGACTTCTGCTGTGGCTAAGTCTTTCTCAGAAGCAACTTCAACAGGCATGTATTCCAGGTACTCATCCAGATCTACAGAAGAATCAAGATTGCGGGCCAGGATATCGGCCAGCATGGTCCTGGGTGTATGAGGCGGGAGACCCCAGGGGACTTCCATTTTCAGAGACAAATATCCGCCCTCTCCCGGACTGACCAAACCGAGTTTCCAGAAAACCTGATGATAGTCTCCCCGGTAAATACCGTCTTCAGTACAGGTTACAAACGAAAAATCTCCGGGCAGGTCTATCAGCACAACCGTCTCTTCCAGGGGCTCATCAAGAATATTATGATAGTAAATGACAAAGGTTACCTGCTCACCGGGAGTGAGAAAAAAGGGCCCCCTTACATCCAGCAGGCCTTCTTCCTGCTCGCTAAAAGTGACCTGCACCGGCGATGAGCGCTGATCGGTTGTGCCGTCACCCAGCTGACCGGACCAGTTGCCGCCCCAGGCCCAGACCGTACCGTCACTTTTAGCTGCCAGGCAATGGCCGTTTCCGGCACCGATGGCAATGATATTCGTCAAGCCCGAAACCTGTATCGGAGTGTGTCTATTTTCTACAGTACCGTCACCCAGCTGGTTCCAGTTGTTGGCTCCCCAGGTCCAGACACTACCGTCTGACTTCAGTGCAATGCTGAAGTCATCTCCTCCGGCAATTGCCGTTACACCGCTCAGATACCCGGCCGGGTCTGAAGGGTCAGTAACCTGTACAGGAATACTCATGGAAGTACCCCAGCCTGCTGTTCCTGTGCCAAGCTGACCAAACGGGTTTGCACCCCATGCCCAGACACTGCCGTCTGACTTCAGTGCCAGTGAGTGCTCATCACCGGCAGCTATGGCGGTAATATTCTGCAAACCTGTTACCTGCACCGGAGTATACTGGTTAAACGTTGTCCCGTCACCAAGCTGGCCGGAGCTGTTCTGCCCCCAGCCCCAGACCGTGCCGTCATCTTGCAGCGCCAGCGAAAACCCGGCCCCGGCTTCCAGGGCTGTAACATTGCTCAGTCCTGAGACCTTTACCGCAATTGAAGAATTATCGGTCGTGCCGTTACCCAGCTGCCCATAGTTATTGTAACCCCAGGCCCAGACCGTACCATCACTTTTGGCAGCCAGGCTGTGTTCATCTCCCGCACCCACCGCCACAGCCCCAGTTAAAAAACCTGTGGAATCAGAAGGGTCAGTAACATACACGGCAGTCGATCGGGTAACCTTGGTACCGTCGCCCAGCTGCCCATTCCAGTTATAGCCCCAGGTAACAACCGTTCCGTCATTTTTCAGGGCAATAGTATGACCCCCCAGATCAAACCAGTACCCGGTCCCGGCTGCAACAGCGTCTACACCTGTTAAAAGTCCGGTCGGATCCTCGGGGTCCAGCACCCGGACAGCACTGTATTGGAGTTCGCCTGACCCATCACCGAGCTGTCCGCCACTGTTTTCACCCCAGGCCCAGACCGTACCGCCATCTTGCAGCGCCACACTGTGGCGCTCTCCTCCGGCAACAACAACAATCTGTGAGGTCTGACCCTTTTGAGGGTATCCAAGTACAAACAATATAAACAGTACTGTGAAAAAAAATGACTGATTATGTTTTTTACAGAGAAGTTTCATTGCACACCTCACTTTCATATAAAAAACAAAACATGTTGAACAGAAATGTATGTTTTACTAAAAAATCTTATATCTCTTATGAATTCTACCTGTCAATAAATTAGTTCAAACAAATTAATCTGCCGCAATTATATTAAAGAAAAAGAAAGTCAAATAAAGTATAGAACAAGCATGAAGGTTGATTAACGTTATACATTATTAGATAATATGCGTATTCATTAATTATACACGTAAACCCATTGGGTTCGCGTCAGATTACCTTTATTAAATTTCACTTATGCCAAGGAGTACTATGAAAAACAGAGATGAAAATGATATCCTCAGCAGCCTGTATCAAGTGGTGCTGGATCGCCGCAACAATCCCCGGCCGGACTCATATGTTGCCGCGCTTCTAAAAAAAGGCCCTGAAGCAATCCATGCTAAAATCAGTGAAGAAACCGGCGAGCTGATTGAAGCCTCCCGCCGTTCATCCCCCGATGAGATAATCCATGAAATGGCCGACCTGTGGTTCCACACGGTCGTTTTACTGGGCACCTCTGAGATTGAGCCTGCAGCCGTATACCGGGAGCTTGAGCTTCGCTGGGGCCGCTCGGGGTTGCAGGAAAAAGCAGCCAGGGGAAAACCAGAATAGCCCCGGCATATAAAAAAATTACAGTGCTGCTCTTGTAGAGTCCAATTTCATATGTTACCTCCTTAAATAGCAGAAAGGGTGCGTGTAGGTTGGTAGATAAAGCATGGGAAAATAATCTAAACTGGACGGAAAACAAAGAAAAAATCAAAAAAACAAGTTTTTCAAAGCGGAGCGAAAAGAAAAGACGAACATACCATGCCCGACAAATTACTGAGAATAGTACGTACTACCGACTCCGCCTATAACACGCGTGCCGCAAAGTCTGGGCCGACTAAAAACTAAAAGGTCGAACCGGCGGGGAGTGGCGGTTCCTCCCCCTGCCCTTTTTTTGAGGATAACATGGCAAAGAGAATTTGTTCTCGTCGCAGATTTTTACAGATATCCGGTTTAGGCCTTGCGGTAACACTTTTAACAGCAGTTCCGGCAGCCGCCCGGCCCAGGCCCGCCCGCCTGTTCAGCCTTAAGATGTACCGGTTGTCCGTTCGGGGACGTAAAGCATCTCTGGCCTCCAAGAAAAATTGTGCTAATAAGCGTTTTGCAACCAGAAGTGCTGCTTTGCGCAGATTTGCCCATCCGGGCGATAATCCCCGTGTTGTTGCCCTTGACGTCAGTTTTCGGGAATTCTACCGACTGTTTATAAAAAGACGCCGGCTCGTAGTAGACCTGCGCCACGTATAGCCCCTCTTCCTTATCACCTGCACATTATTTAATCCGTTCAATAACATCAAAAGAGCATTGCAATTTCTAAAAGAAATAATTAACATAACAACATAACAACATAACTATATAGTGAAGGGATTCATGAAATACGGCATAACACATTTGCTGATAGTCGGGCTGGGTGGTTTTATCGGATCAGTGCTGCGTTATCTGACCGGTGGTGCCGTGCATCAGCTGCTGCATAACAGTTCTTTCCCCTACGGAACAATGACAGTTAATATCCTGGGATGTTTTTTGATCGGTCTGGTCACCGGTCTGGTTGAACTGCGGCAATTGTTGTCCCCGGAAATACGCCTGTTTCTGCTCATTGGTGTTCTGGGCGGTTTTACCACCTTTTCTACGTTCGGTTATGAAACCATGACGCTGATCAGAGACGGCGAGTTGTTGTCGGCCGGCTCAAACGTTGTTATTCAGGTAATTGTCGGATTATCAGCCGTATGGTTGGGATATACGGTAACTCAATATCTTTGAGGTGCGCTATGTTACTGCCGGAAGAAGGCCAACTGCTTAGAATCTTTATAGGAGAGAGCGATAAGCACGAAGGCATGCCTTTGTTTGAATGGATAGTAAAGAAGGCCCACACGCATGGTCTGACGGGAGCAACGGTCCTGAGCGGGTTAGAGGGCTTTGGGGCGCATAGCCGCATTCGCACAGCTAAAAACACCTGTATGATATGCATGTCCGACAATTAATTACCGGTATACCTATGGAAAAAACATCCAGGCAAATACCAATCATCGGCATCACTATGGGAGACCCGGTAGGGATCGGTCCTGAAATAATTGTGAAAGCTTTATCACAACAGGATAAGAAATCTGCATATGCTCCGGTTGTTATAGGTGACAGGGCTCTGCTTGAGCGGGAAATCAACAAGCTTCAGGTGCCCCTGAGCCTTACCCAAATAGAATCACCTGAAGATATTTCTTCATCAGTGAGAACAATCCATGTCCTTCCGACATCCCGGCTTCATCCTGATGATGCCGTCTATGCTCAGCCGACCAAAAAAACCGGCCAGGCTATGGCCTCTTATATCATCCAAGCAGTCAAACTGGCCCAGGAACATAAGATTGATGCAATCGTCACTGCCCCTATTAATAAAAAATCACTGCAGGATTCCGGCCATGATTATCCGGGGCACACAGAAATGCTGGCACGGCTTACCGACACACAGGATGTGGTTATGATGCTGGTCGGCACAAAGCTGCGGGTAGTACTGATCACCATTCACTGTGCCATCTCCCGTGTTCCGAAGCTGCTCAGTGTCGAAAAAATCAATAAAACAATTACCATTACACATAAAAGTCTGAAAACTTTTTTCGCAATCAGCAGTCCCCGTATCGCAGTTGCCGGCCTCAACCCCCACGCCGGAGAAGGGGGTGTCTTTGGCAACGAGGAACAGGACATTATTGTGCCGGCAATACAGAAATTACAGCGAGAGGGTATCGATGCAACCGGACCGTATCCCCCGGATACGCTTTTCTATTATGCTGCCCGGGGCCGGTTTGATGCTGTGGTGTGCATGTACCATGACCAGGGGCTGATACCGCTCAAGCTGCTTCACTTTGAGGATGGTGTAAATGTAACCCTCGGGCTTCCCCTCATACGTACATCTGTTGACCATGGCACAGCATACGACATAGCCGGCAAAGCATCAGCAAACCCGGCAAGCCTGCTAAGCGCTATTGACATGGCTGTTCAGATGGCCCGAAAACGTAAAGCGTTAAGCGTAAAATATAAAATGTGAAGCGTTAGGCATAATTACATTGAAAAAGGAGGGAAAATAATGAATCATAAGGATCTGGATGTATGGAAACAGGCCATAGTGCTTGTAGAAAATATTTACAAACATACGCAACAGTAACTGAAAACTTATTTTACATATTAGTTATTCTTCGCTTTACACTTAACGTCTTACGCTTTACGTCTTAATAATGTCCGAGCCCCAATCAATTGTTGTCAAAGGTGCCCGTGTTCACAACCTGAAAAACATTGAGGTTGTGATACCCAAAAACAAATTTGTCGTCATAACCGGCAAGAGCGGATCAGGCAAATCCTCGCTGGCCTTTGATACGATTTTTGCCGAGGGACAGCGGCGTTATGTTGAATCACTGTCATCGTATGCCCGTCAGTTTCTGGAACAAATGCAAAAACCTGATGTTGATTCAATCGAGGGCCTTTCTCCGGCCATTGCAATCGAGCAGAAAACCGTCAGCAAAAATCCCCGCTCAACCGTTGCAACCATAACGGACATCTATGATTATCTGCGTGTTCTGTTTGCCCGTACGGGAACTCCCTATTGCTACAATTGCGGTAAGGAAATCGCCTCCCAGACCGTACAGGAAATGGTTGATATCATCATGCAGCTTCCGAACGGGGAAAAGATAATTGTTCTGTCACCCATAATACGCGGCAAAAAAGGTGAATTTAAAAAAGAGCTGCAGCAGTTGCAGAAAGAAGGCTTTGTCAGAGTGCGGGTTAACGGAACTGTTACCGAGCTATCGTCCGGGATCAGCCTTGATAAAAACAAGAAACACTCTATTGAGATCGTTGTTGACCGCCTTATAGTTAAAAAGGGCATTCAGAAAAGGCTTGCCGATTCCCTGCAGACCGCCCTGCAGTACGGCAACGGCATGGCCCTGATATCTCGGGCAGACGGAAGCGAATTTTGCTGCAATGAACACTTTGCCTGTGTGGACTGCGGTGTGAGCTATCCGGAGATCAGTCCAAGAACCTTTTCTTTTAACAGTCCCTACGGTGCCTGTCCTACCTGTCTGGGAATTGGAACCCAATTTGTTTTAGACCCGGCCCTTATCGTGCCCGACCCCAACCTGTCTATCAACCAGGGTGCGCTGGCCCCATGGGCTAACAGCACATCTTTTTATTTTGGAAATATGCTTAAATCCGTTGCCGAGCATTATGGGTTCTCCCGTGATGTACCGTTCAAGGACCTTGCTGCAAAGCACCGTAACGTGCTTCTACATGGTTCCGACAATGAGCTCATACAGTTTACATTTCAGGATGAAAGACGTTCCTACAAAACCCGCAAGGTATTTGAAGGGATTCTCAACTACCTTAACCGGCGCTATCATGATACATCCTCTGAATATGTTCGCGATGAACTCTCCCGCTTTATGAGCCAGCTTGACTGCCCTGACTGCGGCGGCAAGCGCCTCAAAAAAGAAAGTCTCTCGATTAAAATCAACACCAAGTCAATTCATGATATCTGTGTGATGACAGTTAACGGGTCCCTTGATTTTTTTTCGTCCCTTACGTTTACAAAAAGCAAGGCCGACATTGCTGCCCCCCTGCTTAAAGAAATTAGAGAACGTCTGTACTTTCTTTCATATCTCGGGCTGGGGTACCTTACCCTTGACCGGGTTGGCAGTACACTGTCCGGCGGAGAAGCTCACCGCATCCGCCTGGCAACCCAACTTGGAACCCGGCTTACCGGTGTGCTCTACGTGCTTGATGAGCCCAGCGTAGGACTGCACGCCCGTGATACCGACAGGCTGCTAAAAACCCTTAAGGATCTGCGTGACCTCGGCAACACGGTTATTGTGGTTGAACACGATGCAGAAACAATCCATGCTGCCGACTACATCATAGACCTTGGCCCGGATGCGGGCATCGCCGGCGGGGAGATTGTTGCTACCGGTACACCGCGAAATATTATCAGAAGTGCACAATCCCTTACCGGTCACTATCTCTCCGGCAAAAAGTATATTGCCCTGCCCCCTCGGCGAAGAACCCCTCAGAAGAAAGCTATTACCTTACAGGGTGCGGCTGAAAATAATCTAAAAAACTGTGATGTCACTATTCCTCTGGGCCTTTTTGTGTGTGTAACCGGAGTGTCGGGCTCAGGAAAAAGCACCCTCATTATCGATACGCTTTATCAGGCCCTGGCAAACAGATTGTATAGAACCACCCACCATCACGGCAAACTGACTGCTTTAAAAGGCCTGCAGTTCATCGACAAAGTAATCAATGTAGACCAGTCACCCATTGGCAGAACCCCCCGTTCAAATCCGGCCACGTTTACCGGGCTTTTCAGCTATATCCGCAACATTTTCGCCAAACTGCCGGAATCCAGGATCCGGGGGTACAAACCCGGCCGTTTCAGCTTTAATGTAAAAGGGGGACGCTGTGAAGCCTGTGAGGGTGACGGTCTTGTTAAAATTGAAATGCATTTTTTGCCGGATATCTATGTTACCTGTGATGTATGCCGGGGCAAGCGCTATAACCGTGAAACCCTTGAAGTCTCCTACCGGGGTAAAAATATTGCTGATGTGCTTGATATGACTGTCGGTGAAGCCCTGAACTTCTTTGAAAACATCCCATCAGTGCACAATAAACTGCTTGTGCTCAATGACGTCGGGCTGGACTATATAACCCTCGGGCAGCAGGCTACAACCCTGTCAGGCGGTGAAGCCCAGCGCATTAAGCTCTCCCGCGAACTCAGTAAAAAGGGCAAAGGGCATACCCTCTATATCCTTGATGAACCTACTACCGGCCTGCATTATGCCGATGTGCAAAAGCTGCTTGATGTGCTGGGCAGCCTGGTTGACCGGGGTAATACGGTACTTGTCATTGAACACAACATGGAGGTCATTAAGACCGCAGACTATGTTATTGACCTTGGCCCTGAAGGAGGTGAGCGCGGAGGCTACGTGGTAGCGTGCGGTGCGCCTGAAGAAATCAGTAAGGAAAAAAAGTCTTATACCGGAAAATATCTGCAAAAATACATCAGCAAAAGTCCAAATGACAAAAGGTAAAATCCCAACCCTGCGGATTATCAGACGGTGTCAAACCTTCATCATTTAACCGTAACGCCCAATCCATCCAGCATATCGCCTTCTCTTAGAGCCTCCACAACATAATCTACAGCATCCTTGAGCTGCGGACGTGCCTCTGTTGTAAGGTCGCTAAAGAAATCACATATCATGTGAATGGTTTGTTCAGCGATGACAGTTTCTTGCTGTATTATAAGTTCCTGCACAGTCCTGATATTATCCTGCACCAGTTCACGCAGCCTTTCTTTAAGCCTCAGGTTTGTGTCAAGAATAGAGATGATCTCTGATGAATGCTCATAATATATACCGGCGATAGCCTGCCAGTTCCGGTTATGTGACAGGGAACCTCTAAGGCTGTGCAAAGCCCTGATAGCAGCCTCGTCTTTCAGGACATGCGAAAAAACACATCGGTAGCGGGGAATAACCGTTATATAGTTTTCCTTAACTGCACGCTTTTCAGTCCCGTCTGCAAAGGCGACTGTTAAGATAACCGAATACTCTCCAACATCTTCGTAAGTATGGGTTGGCTTGGCAGTGCCGGATGTTTCCGTATTATCACCAAACTCCCAGTGGTAATCAACGATATCACCCTCGGACAGACTGGTAAAGGTAACATCAAGAGGCCGGTAACCCGATGTGGGGCTGCCTACAAAGTCCACAGTCTGTTCCGCAGTACTGGTCGTCGTGGTGCTTTCTGCCACACTGGTTGTTGTGGACGGCACGGAAGTGGTTGTCGATGTTTCCGCGGGGACAGTGCTGGTTGTAGTCGAACTGCTTATTGAAGTGGTGGTGGTTGCGGCTGAATACTGCAGGACCAAACCGTTCCATCCGACAGCAAAGGCCTCTGCTTCAGCACCGACCCACACACCGTAGATCAGCTCTTCAACACCGCTTTCCATCATGGTCCACTCGGAACCATTGTAGTGTATAATTATGCCTTCTTCTCCCACGGCAAAAACATCTTCGGCTGAACTGCCCCAGATGCTTCTCAGCGTCTTTGAGGTCGGGCTTTCTATTTCGTCCCAGCGTGAACCGTCATTGTGTAAAATTATTCCATCCTCACCTACCGCCAAGATGTTTGTATCGGAGCTGCCCCAGATGTCACGAAGATCGCTTTTTGTACCGCTGTTCCATTCATCCCAGGCCTCACCATCATAATGTAAAATTCTGCCTTCCTCGCCTACGGCAAAAACATCCTCAGCCGAGGACCCCCAGACACCGTAGAGCGTTTCATCGGTAAAAGTAACCATTTCATCCCAATCATCACCATCATAGAACAGAATGACTGAATTTTCCCCAACCGCAAAAATTTCTTCGTCTGAATTTCCCCAGATATCATACAGCGAAGTATCAAGGCCTGTTGCCGAGTCAGCCCATTTAGCACCATTATAACGTGCAATCTTACCACCTCTGCCGACAGCAAACACATTTGCATCAGAGCTTCCCCAAATACCGTTAAAAGAGTCGGCCGTGTTGCTGTCCATCGTAGACCATGAGGTTCCATTATAGAAAACTGCGGTTCCGAATTTACCGACCGCAAAAATGCTGTCAGCGCTGCTGCCCCATACGGCATACAGCGAATTTGTTGTTTTACTGTTCATCTCTGTCCAGGCTGCTGACATAGCTATGCGCGGCAGCAACAACAACAGCAGGGCACAGATACACCCGATGATCTTCGGCACTGTCTTCATCATGTACCCCTTTCTATAAAGCAAATGACTAAAAACCCGATATGATACTATGAAGCCTAGCATGCTGCGGCAGTAATTTCAACCTTTTCACTTTATGTCGATCAGAGCACATTACCGTCGATTATGCCAAGGTACCGGAAATTACATAATCTTGACAGTAATGCGTTTTACTGTTAACTCATGGTATACGCACAAGAAATTTCATTAGATAAAAAGATCTATGCTTGAAAAAATACCACTGTTTGCATGTCTCAACGAACAGGAGCTGGAAGCACTGGAAAAAGCAGCTGTCAGGAAAAAATTTCCCAGGAATACCGTTCTTTTCAGCAAAGGAGACACCAGCGATTCTCTCTATATTATTTGTAGCGGCAAAGTCAAGGTAATCATTAATGACCAGGAAGGCAAAGAAGTTATTCTGTCCATGCTTGGACCCGGCGAGTTCTGCGGTGAAATGGCACTACTTGACGGTCAGCCCCGCTCAGCCTGCGTAATGACAAAAGAGCCCAGCGAGCTGCTCATTATCTCCAAAGATGACTTTATGAGGATTTTTTCATCCAATCCACTGGCCTTCGGACTTTTAAAAGGACTAATACAGCGTCTCAGAGAAGCAAACAAACAGATTGAGAGCCTTGCCCTGCTTGATGTGTATGGGAGAATTGCCAGGCTGCTTATGCAGCTTGCTAAACCGCGGGGGGACCAGCATATAATAGAGGACAAGTTGACCCATCAGGAAATTGCAAACATGATCGGGTCTTCCCGGGAAATGGTCAGCATTATTTTGAAAGAGCTGTCAAACGGGGAGTATATATCCGTAGAAAAAAAACGCATTACCATCAATAAGAAACTGCCTTATTCCTGGTAACTTTTACCGGTTTCGCTCTGCAATCATTCATGCCCTGCTGTGCTATATTTTAGCATATATGTTTGCAGATAAACGCTGATTGAATTGAACACCGCACAGGGTTCCACTACCCTGCTGCACATGCCATTTGATGACGCCGGCAATATTAATCTGATCACCATCCGGTGCTGCTATAATCTCCAGCAAAATTATTGAACCTGCAGGCGGCTTTTCATAGCCGGGCAGCTTCACCTTTGCACCGGTGCGGCTTATGTCTGCAACTGTACAATCCTGGTAGCGCATGCTGTGTTTTTTTAAAAAATATTGGGCTGTAATTTCCCGCTGGTATCTATCCTGATCCCGCCGGTTATATTTACTGTCTTCCATCAGTTCTGTTCCTAGCCAAAAGAGGTTACCTCATCCCCCGGATACATCACTTTTATCTATCGGAAGTTCACAGGCAGGGTTTAGCCGAATGTGGTGATTTTTTACAAAACTGCCCTCAGGTTGTGCTAGAGCAGCATCACATTTGATTTTATCGGGTTCAATCGGTGGAAACAGTCGGTTCGAGTGCAAGGGCGGTGCGAGCCGCCCATGATGTATAAAAAAGGATACAGCCATTGCAAGCACGTAACCCACAGCTAACGCAGCGACTGTTCCCGGCTGGGGTAACCCCCAAATTCAAATGTGAAGATGCACTAGGAATTACCGCTGTTTCCGCGGTATGAGAGATCTATAACATCACCTTTATGGTAGGCTGTGAGGAAAAGCAGCAGATAATCACGGATATGCCGTGTTATAAGAAAGTTGTTTTTTATATGCTCACGGCCGTTTTCACCAAGGCGTTTGGCATATTCCGGTGATTGCAGTATCTGCCTGATCCCGCGGGCTGTGCCCTCTATGGTTCTGGTAAGAATTCCCGAATATCCATTGGTTATCTGCAGAGGAATACCGCCGACAGCACTGGCTACCACGGGCCTGGCCTTCCACAGAGCCTCGGTAACCGTAAGGGCAAACCCCTCCTTGAGAGATTTTTGCACAACGACACTGGAGGCCCGCTGCAGGGCATTTATTTCAATATCATTGTGGGCCGGATCGATTACCAGGGGATGGATATCAGGGTCGGCCCCGGCATGCTCACTCACCTCGGAGAACACTTTGTCATGCTCAGGATCGTCTGAGGCAACATTTCCCGCCAAAACCAACTGGCAGTCGATATAGCGTTTTACCAGTTTATAAGCTTCAATAACACCGACCGGATCTTTCAAATAATCATAACGTGAGATTTGGCTTACAATCGGTTTGTCTTTGTTGATGTTGTATTTTTCCAGAACAGCGTCAATAGTCTCCTGGGGGATTTCCTTATTTTTGGTGCTTAAGGGGTCAATTGACGGAGAGATTAAAAACTGGTCAACCTCCCGTCCGGTCTCAGTGTCTGCCAGTCGTTGCGAAAAAACCGGTGCCGAGAAGATACACCCGTCATACTGCATGATAAACTGTTTCAAAAATCTCCATAGTTTTCTGTCGGGGTTGGATACATCGATATGACAGCGCCAGATCCATTTTGCATCCGGCAGTTTGTTCTTGATCAGCACAATCGGCTGGGGATCGTGGATAACAATGATATCACCGTTCATCTTCATGTTATTCACGTTATGCATACTTGTTTCCATAAAAATATCAAGCATTTCATCGGTTATTTTTTCAGGCCGTCCGTGCAGGGCATTATGGAATTTTTTGGTAACATTGAAAAAATTTTCTCCCCCCTTGATCAGATCCCAATACATATCAACCCCTAGCTCAGTGATAAGCGGCACCATACAGTTAAGAATCTCAGCCACACCACCCCCGACGGCAGTGGAGTTAACAGTCTGTATGGTTTTACCTTCAAGCCTTTCGGCCAGAAGATACAGTTCATCGATAATGCTTTGTCCAACAACCGGAATGTACTCTTTTAGTTGTGCCATCTTAGCCCGCCTTCTGTTGAATTCTTTTTTGTATAAGGGAATAGATTGTCTTTCTTAAACCTTCCAGTGTATAGGTATAAGGATCCAACCGCGCAATTTCATCGGCCAGCTCTTTTTCTCCAAGGGATGTCTCCAGCCAGCAGGAAAAATCATTCATCTCCTTTTCCAGACGCAGTTTGGCTTCAAAAATATGAAAATATAGAGAATGCCGGCTTACCTGCTGGAGAACCTCGGCAAACTGCTCAAGGTTATGGGCTTCATGGTGTGTAGGAAGCATGTATGTACGGCATTTCATAAAATGAAATTCTTCACCTTGTGGTGCCATACGCAATTCTTTACCCTCTTTAAGAAAATCTTCAATGATTTCAATAAAACGTTCCCTCAAATCACGAATACAGGCAAACTGCATAATGTCTACGCTGGCAATTCTTTCACCGAGCAGGTCTTCCTGCAACACATCAGTAATCCAAAACGCAAAGTCATTCTGCGGTTCACTAGACATATAATGGTGCTGCAATAAAAATCGATGCGTGTGGTAATAAATAGATGATCCCGGCAGGGATTCTATGCCCAGAAGCAAATCCTGCAGGTTGCGGGCTTCCCGTCCTGTAAGCTCAACTAAACTTAACCCTGTGTAAAAATAAAATGGCTGACTCATTGGATGGCACTCCGGATAATGTAATTAGTTTCAAAATCCCCAAAACATGATATAAAACAATACCCAAACTTCAGCAATTTTCATACCTACTTATGCAAAAAAAATGCATCTTTTCCAAGACCATATAAGATCAGACACGCGTCTGTCAACAAAAAACCACGCCCAAAAACTGTGCTCACCTGTCAGGCAATGATGCGGACGCAAAAAATAACGACCATTATCACTGCTATGACAAACCGCCCGATCGTGCCGCCCAGAAAACCGATGAGGGTGCCAAAACCTATTTTTACAGATGAATTAATGCTTTTACCGCGAAACAGCTCGAGCAGAAAAGCCCCGATAAAAGGTCCTATTATAATACCGACAATGCCTGCAAACAGCCCGATGATACCGCCCAGAAAAGCCCCGAACATGCCCCACCTGCTCGCGCCAAACTTCTTGGCACCGATCACAGTTGCCAGGTAATCCAGTCCCTGGCTGAGCAATGCCAGAAACGCCAGTATTCCTATAATGGCCCAGTTTACAGTAGTAAAACCGGTATGCCAAGCATATACAAACGCGCCGATCAGTATCAGCAGAGGGCCCGGTATAACCGGCACAATAGATCCGATAAGACCTACCGTCAATAAAACGACAGTGAGTATAATGACAACTATCGAAACAATCATAACAGTGCTTTATGCTCTAAAAAAAACCCACACAGCTTTCTGTGTTTATATATCAGCCTAGACACGAATTTACAAGCAGCATTGTATAAAATATCGGGACCCCGGGAGTGTAAAAAAAATTATCGTATGATAGTGCCATAGACCATCTCGCCTCTCACCTCCTGTACCCTTACTGCAACCTCCCGGCCGATCATGTCTGGTGAGCCTTCAAACAGAACCGGGATATAGTTGCGGGAAAATCCTTTGAACAGATCAGTCCCCTTTACACGCTTGCCCTCTACGAGCACCCCAAGGGTCTTGTTGATATACGTAGTATAAAAACGGTTTTTCTTCTCCCGTGATATTTGTCTGAGAACCTGGACCCGCTTCTTTTTTTCATGCTCTGCTATATGGCCCGCAAACCGGGCTGCAGGTGTCCCCGGCCTGCGGGAGTAAGGGAAAACATGCAAGTACCCGGCAAAAACACTCTGCAAAAGCTTTACCGTCTCCTGAAACTGCACGTCAGTTTCACCGGGAAAACCCGCAATCACATCAATGCCGATATTCACGTCCGGGATGCAAGCCGTAAGCATTTCTATAAGCTGTTTGAAAAAATCAGGGGTGTAGGGCCTCCTCATTTTTTTGAGGATCTGGGCAGCCCCGCTTTGAAGCGGTATATGAAAATGAGGACACACACTGGATGAATGCTTTAAAAAACATATAAGCTCCTCGCTGAATTCTGTTGGTTCAAGGGAGCTTAACCGAATGCGAACAGAGCCGGAACGTCTTGCGGCCTCCAATCTGTGCAGCAGATCGGTAATACTTGTCGGTGGTGTCAGATCAAGACCATATGCCCCCAGATGAATCCCGGTCAGCACAATTTCACGGTACCCTGACTCTACCAGGCAATTAAACCGTGAGACTGCCTCTGCAGGGGCTAAACTGCGGCTGATGCCCCTGACCGCCGGGACAATACAGTAGCTGCATCGACTGTTACAGCCGTCCTGGATCTTCAGAAATGCGCGCGTCCTGTCAAAAAAATGACTGCTGGCGGGGGTGCTGAACAGTTTCTCCCCGGCAATGTCTGCTACTGAGGCACCCTGAAAATCATCTTTGAGCAGTTTGTCTACGTATAAGGCTATATCTTTTTTTTCACGATTCCCTGCTATGTGTACACGGTCACCAATATTGCTCAAATCAGCTGCCGCTTTCTGGGCATAACAGCCGGTTACCAGGATCTTTGCGCGGGGGTTTTTTTTCAGGGCACGACGTACAAGTTGACGTGACTGGGCCTCGGTACTGCCGGTAACAACACAGGTATTGATAATATACACATCCGCCGGTGCCTTGAAGGAAACAAGCCGGTATCCCTTTACCGTAAGCGATTCTGCCATTGCAGCGGAGTCACACTGGTTTACTTTGCAGCCCAATGTTGCTATGGCAACTGTATACTGGCTAGATTTTTTGTCCATTATAGAACAGGTGCCTTTTTTATTCTCTCCTATTACTATGCAAACATCATTCTATAAAAAACCCGCAGGCGAATCAATGCCTATAAAAAAGGGGCTAAGAATCATGTCTCTTAGCCCCTGGTGCGGTTTATAAAAAGTCGTGACGATTTACTCTTCAGCCGTATTTATGATTTCGATACCAATACCGTCAGCCGTCCAGAAACCGGTCATAAGCCCCAGCCGGTAAAAACCTGCCCCGGTTAAACGGGCCATGCCGTCTGAACGTGTCCGCATGGTAATATTAGCACCACCACAGGTCGCTTTTATGTTTTCGCCTGTAACAGTAACGTGACCGTCAACCTCTATGTAAATTGCAGCATCATTGTGAAGCTCTATACGGATAACCTCACCGTCCTGCATCTCAATATCTGCCTCTGCGTGCAGCATAATAAATCCTTTGCACTCAAACTCGACACTGCCTGAACCGGAAAACATAACAAGGCCGTTACCCCTGGCAGTAAAGGCGCCGCTGCCGGCAGCATCTGTCTGGGCTCCGGCCGCTACCACAGACAAGCCGATCAACAGCAGTATTGTCTGGATAACAACAACAGTGTTTTTCATCTCTAATCACCTGAGCTTGGTTGTGAAGAATCAGATCCGTTTCTTCTTTTGTCAATGCGTTTTTTACGTATTTTCTTGAGCGTACGCTTAAGCTCCTGCCGTTTTTCTTTTGAAAAAACCTTCTTCTGCTTTTCCAGGAATTGCTCTTTTTGAGACTGCGGCAAAGAATCCCAGGTAGTAAGCAAGTCCTGTTTTTGTTCTGCCGTAAGGCGTTTCCAGCTCTGATAGTTTTCATAAAATCGGGCCTGCTCTTCGGGATGCATATTCATAAGGATCCGATAGCGCTTTTTCAGTTTCTCTTTTTGCCGGGGGCTCCGCTTCTGCCATTTCCTGTATCTATGAATAAGAACCTGTCGTTGAGTATTATCCATATCCTGAAAGATATAGTAATTATTGAAAATTTTACGCTGCTCATCCCGGGAAAGAGCCTTGAACTGTTTGTAGTTCTGCTCTATTTTCTGTTTGTCATCGGAGCCTAATTCTTTCCAGCGTCGATATGTCTGACGCAGCCGCTCTTTTTCCTCGCTATTGAGGTCGTTCCACTGCGAGAGCTTGTCGGCTTGCACAGGTTCCTGCGCCAGGACAGAGATACTACCGAGCATACCCGTGCTTATGAGCAGGGCTGCTGCAATTGCCAAAAATGTATATTGAATAAAGCTTTTCATATGGTTATGCCCCTATGAATTAAGCATTAATATTTCAAGATTATGAAACATCTCGATGTCATGATCCATGAACAGCTCCAGGTTCTCCAGCAGTTCAATGTTTTCAATAATTTCTATATCCTCCTCAGAAATATCTTCTTTTTGCTGAACCTCTTCCCGCTCCTCCTGCCCTTCCTGAGCATGGACACCAAAAGCAGCAGTAAAATATAACAGCACAGAAATAATTATTATGAGACATCGTTTTATGATTCTTTTCACCCTGTTGTTTCCTGTCCCAGCACATCAAGCACCTGGATCATATCAAAATGTTCAAGAGCCTCACTGTACTGAATAACCTCCATATTGCGGTATAGTTCAATATCCCGTGAAATGCCCAGCTCATGCTGTGAAGGTTTACGGTATTGTTTGAAAGCAACAATGCTCAACATCACGATACAGACTGCCAGAACAGCAGAGGTCGCCAGTGCAAACCTGGTATTAAAGCAGTGTCTGACGATAGTAAGCAGATGTGATTTTTCTTTTGCGGCAGCTAAATCCTGCTTGAGCATTGCAAGCTTTTGTTCAAAAATACGGTCATAATGTTCAGAGGGGGTTATGTCCTGCCATAACAGCATTGTTGCCTGTGATGCACGCAACTCGTTGAGCTCTGCTCTGCATTCCTTGCAACAGTCAAGGTGCTCCTGCAGTGCCTGTTTTTTTCTTTCAGACAGCTGCCTGTCCAGATAGGCTACTAAATTCTTACGTATTGTGGTGCATTTTTTATTCATTGTCCCTGGGTATCCCCCTTTTTAATATGTCTCGTATACCAATTTTGGCCCGGTGAATAATTGACTTGACCGCTCCTTCCGAACAGCCCAGCCGCTGTCCTATCTCTCTATATGAAAGCTCCTCATACACACTGAAAAGCAGGGCTGCTCTTTGCTTGCCGGGCAATGATGCCATGGCCTTGCGAACCGATTGTTCTGCCTCATCGGCTATGATCCTTTCATGAACGTTGCGGTGAAACTCACTGTTTTTATTCTCGGTACTGAGTGCTTCTTCGCCACCTGCATGGTGTTGCTCAAGCTCATAACGGTATTTGCCGGTGCGCATCTCATTAAGACAAATATTTGTTGCAATCCGATACAGCCAGGTAGAAAATTTTGCATCCGGTCGATAGGTAGAAGCTGTTTTGTATACACGAAGAAAAACCTCCTGAGAAAGCTCTTCAGCAACCCTCCTGTCTTGGCAAAACCGATAGGAAAAATTCAAAATGGGTATCTTGTACGTTTCGTAGAGCTCCTTATAGGCGCTTTCATCTCCGCGTTGAAACCTGAGCATTAATTGAACATGAGGATCGTCCACAATACGCTTTCCTAATTATTTAAAACACACGAACGGCAAAAAAGTTGTGACAAATTTCACACTTTATAAAATACATATTAATTCAATATAATATATATTATATCTATATATTATATTTTAGCATAATTAATTAATTGCTGAAAAAATAACTGATACCTACTATAAACTCAGTTGAAACATGATCACGATGGTTCGTAAGACGCTTGAAATAGTCTGCCGGATCGAAAAGATTAAATTCTGCAAACAGCTGCAGATTGCTGCGCAAATTATAATAACCGGTAATATCAAATTCCCAACCATATGTATGCCCCTGGCCGTCTGTTCCGTTATGGGTAAGAAGATATGCATACACACATTTCAACAGTGCTTTGCTGCCTATGCGATACGTCAACGACAGGCCGGGTGCCATCACACCCGGGAGCTGAACACCATTGAGGCCCACGTTATCAGATGAGAACTGACTGTCAATACCGCCATTGAAGAAAATATTTGTCTTGTCTATAAACGGGTCAATAGAAACAAATGACCTAAACGTGCCTTTAAGCGGCTTCTTATCCCCGCTTGCAACAAACATAAAAAGTGATCCGGAAAAATCTTTAGTAAAGTTATAATCAAAATTAACATCTATCAGATAGCCCCGCATCTCCATTGAGGTTCTGCCGTTTTCTTCATGGCGCAGTCGAACAGAACCCCGTTCATACACACAGGTAGTTCTCATAAGAACACTGCCGATAAATGTGCGCAGTGACAGACCAAACCACTGAATTTTGCCCCTGCTTTCATATACCCTTTCATCCTCGAAAAAATTAAAAATTCTTGCTATGCCGTCATTGGTGTCACGAAACCAGCCGTAATAAAGGGTAATAGATTCAAGAAATGAGAATGCATATGTCAGTTCGGCGTGAATATAAGGGCTGTCATTATCAACCTCGGCTGCTATCACCCTGAACTTCAGCGGCCAAGAAATTGCACGCTCCAGGTCGGCCTGCAGCCTGATTGCCGGGGCTTCATCATCATATATGAGACCATCCACAGTGCGAAACGCCAGGCGGCCTGCGGTAACATTGGTCCAGTCCAGGCCAGGCACCATGGCTTGCAGATAGGCATTGCGCACATTGATATCATCATCGAGGTGGTCATCATCAATATCAAATAAAAATTCTGATTCCAGTTCAAAGACCCCGACCAGATGAGATCCAAGCTGTGCGGTCATAGAGGGATTGAGGTACAAAACATGCAGATTATAGTCCTGGTTGAATTTTCTCCTGCCGCTGTCAAAAAATTCATTGATAACATGAAATCTGTCGTTCACAAAAAGTTCAAAAGAGATGTTCTCACGGGAGAGCAGACCCTGGGCGCCTGCGCTCTGAACAGTACCAGTAAAAGCCAGTAAACAAATAAATAAATAAACTGCATATTTCATAAAGCGTTCCGCTCGTCTGTGCAGCAGGTATAATCGCGTAAGAAATCGGCAACTCTGCATCGTTCAGTCGTTTTCCTGCTTTTCACATAAATTCTGTAACATCCGGCACGTTTTGTCCAACCATAATTTTTTTGATACTGATACTTATTGCGGCATGCTACTTTCTGAAAGTTCTACCATACTATGCTATTAATAGTGCTATATATAAACATGGCGATAAATCATGTATTATATTGTATCGTTAAAATTTATACTTTCTTTATTGCTTGACTTTCCCATATCAGGCACGCTATGTATGCTCACGGGCGGGAAAAACGTACAATACGGTGCCGGGTTCAAAACCGGGATACAAGCCTGCAATCCATTGCATAAGGGTGCAGAGACCTTTCCTATGGCAATAATCAAACGTTTCTAACGTTCCCCGTTAAGCTACGACTTATTAATAAAGGTACCCATGAACAAAAAAAACATCCCTGTCATCCCCAGCCACAAAGAGTGTTTGGAATTGATGGAGAAGTATCATATGCCTGAGCATATCAGGAAACATTGTTTCACGGTGCGCCAGGTAGCGCTTGCTATCGCACGCTCATTAAACCGCGCCGGTGAAAAACTCAACCTTGCAGAGATAGCAGCAGCATCCCTGCTGCATGATATTTCTAAAAAAGTCGGTATCACGACAAGCGAAGATCATGCCGCAGCCGGGGGCCGGCTGCTAGATAAGCTCGGCTATACGCATATAGCCACAATAGTGCAGCAGCACATAATTCCTGACGACAGCAGTGAAACAATAACGGCTGCCCAGGTTGTAAGCTATGCTGACAAACGGGTTGTGCACGACAAAATTGTCAGTTTGGATGAGCGCTTTGATTATCTCATGCAAACATACGGCAAAAATGAACATGCCCAAGATTTTATTGTACGCATGAAGGAGAATACCCGCCAGATTGAAAAAAAAATACGGCAACGGATAGATTTGGATTCCTGCGATTTAACGTCTTAAAGAAGCCCTCTCTGCTGATAGGTTGACTTTATCAGGCACCTGCGCCAACACTCATGCATACATCCTAACTTGAGCATTTCTCTTTTTTCTAGCGCTTGTGAGCACTGCAGGGGCTGATGTGGTAAGAACACCTGCGGCAGTGTGAGTGATGGACAATAGAGTAGTTACCGGATATTCCAGCGAGCACATAGCCGCAGGCAGTTGGCCCACATCAGTCTACGCAGTGCCCAACGGTGGGACCATGCTTTTTTGCGAAATACTCTAATGTTGCCTTGTTTCAGAACACTGCTCCTGCTGCAGGTTATTCATTGACACAATGAAAAACTTAACTTATAGTTAAAGTTTTGTGTAGATTATGGTGATAATGAAAAATGATATGCATACCGGTCGTCGCACAAACAACAGATGAGGCCATCACACAGATCCACCGGGCAAGCCTGATTGCCGACCTGGTAGAGGTGCGGGTGGATTATATCAAAAAACCCGACCTCAAAAAAATTCTGGCTGCAAGGCAAAAGCCATTGATCATAACCGTCATGCCCGGGCATGAAAACGGTAAATTTGAAGGAACAGAACAAGAACGCTTAGAGCTGCTTACGCAGGCCCTGAAGATGGGAGCTGATTACATTGATGTGAACTGGGACTGCCCTGCCCTGGGAAGCCTGATCGCAGCTAAAAAAAAATCCAAAATCATCGTCTCCTATCATAATTTTAACGAAACCCCGCACAACCTGGACGAAATAGTCAGCAGAATGCAATCAACCGGAGCTGATATAATCAAGACAGCAACCTATGCCAACAATCTGAGTGATAACCTTACCGTCCTGGACCTGGTAGAAAAAAGTACAAAACCCATAATTGCAATCTGTATGGGAGCATATGGCGAGATCAGCAGAATACTTGCCCCGCTCAAAGGAGCCTACCTAACCTTTGCAAGTCTGGAAGCAGGAAAAGAGTCTGCTCCCGGACAGATCCCGGCAGAAACTCTGCAAGATATCTATAGAATACAGGACCTGAAGCCGGGGTTTATGGTGTACGGCATTATCGGCAACCCGGTCAGCAAAAGCAAAGGCTACTTGTTTCACAACAAACTGTTTAAACACTACGGTTTAAACAGTATCTACCTGAACTTTCTTGTTGATGATATTGCAGAATTTGCAGCTGATTTCCTGGACACCTTGGCCGGACTCAGCATAACCATGCCCCATAAACAGTCCATAATGAATTTTCTTAATGAAATAGATCCGATTGCAGAAAAAATTGGCGCTGTCAATACCGTAGTAAATGATAAGGGCACACTAAAAGGGTACAACACGGATATGCTTGGCGCCCTTATTCCTCTGCAGCATAAAACGGACATACAACATAAACGGGCTACCCTCTTGGGGGCCGGCGGTGCGGCCCGGGCTATCGCCTATGGTATAATAGCAAGAGGCGGCAGGCTTACTATCCTGAACAGAACGGTTGCAAAAGCTGCAGCGCTGGCACATGAGCTGGGATGTGAATATGGTTCCCTGTCGGGTTTTGAGAAAACACCGACAGATATCCTGATCAATATGACCTCGGTTGGCATGCATCCCACTGTGGATGAGTCCCCGGTTGATACCCGCTTTGTTAAAAACATGGTTGTGCTGGATGGTATCTACAATCCACAAAAAACGCGGTTGCTGTGCGAGGCAGAAAAAAACGGCTGCAGCATAATCTCCGGAGCCGAGATGTTTATTCATCAAGCAGCCGAACAATTTAAACTCTGGACCGGCATTCAGCCTGAGGCTAACCTGCTGGAGGAGGTGTTCGCATGCAACTGAGTGTCAGTAAAACTGAAAAAATTCAGGGGCAGGTAACCGTACCGGCCTCAAAATCTCACACCATCAGAGCTGTACTTATAGCCTCTCTGGCCCGGGGCACATCCAGGCTTATAAATCCGCTTTTCTCGGAAGACACAAAAGCCGCCGTTAATGCCTGCCGGGCGCTGGGAGCAGTCATAAAACAGGCAGACAACGATCTTATTATCGAAGGATTCGGCACCGATCCCACACAACCTGCCCATACCCTGGACATGCTCAATTCCGGAACCTCAACGAATCTCATCATCGGGGTCCTGGCGGCCCTGGGACTGGAGGCGGAAATAAACGGTGATGACTCCCTGCGGTCGAGACCGGTAGTGGCACTTACAAATGCACTAACAGCCCTCGGCTGCACGATTACATTTCTTGACAAACACGGTTGCCCGCCGCTGCGTATCTCGGGCAGGATCAAAGGTGGATCTGTACATATTGACGCACGTAAATCATCACAGTATGTTTCGAGCCTGCTGCTGTGCTGCCCGCTGATCGACGCGGATACTGAAATTATTGTTGAAAACCCCTCAGAACTTCCCTATATAGCAATGACCCTGCAGTGGCTTGACAGGCAGTGCATAGCCTATGAGCGCGATGAATTTCGCTATTTCAAAGTATACGGCCGACAGATGTACAGCCCTTTTGAACAAACTGTTCCAGCTGACTGGTCCTCGGCTGCATTCCCCCTATGCGCAGCAGCAGTTACCCCCCGTTCTGATGTTTTAGTGAAAGGTCTTGACACCGGTGATGTTCAGGGGGATAAAGCTGTCATTGACTATCTCACCAGCATGGGGGCCGATATAACAGTTGCAGACAACAGCATAAGCATCCAGGGCTGTGAGCTGCAAGGCCGCGATCTTGATATAAATGCAACCCCGGATGCCCTGCCGGCTCTCTCGGTCGTTGGGTGTTATGCTGATGGCACGACAAAATTGTACAACGTTGCCCAGGCGCGTGTAAAAGAAACAGATCGAATAAGCGTCATGGCACAAGAACTCAGGAAACTGCACGCCGATATTACAGAGCTTCCTGACGGGCTGCTGATCAAAAAAAGCAGGCTGCAGGGAACATCAGTCCACGGACATAATGACCACCGTATTGTCATGGCCCTCTCTATCGCCGGTCTGATTGCCCAGGGCTCTACAACGGTGAACACAGCCGAAGCAGTATCAGTAACATATCCGGATTACATCCAAACAATGCAAAAACTGGGAGCAAAAATAACTTTAGTATAAGGAGATTTTAGACAATGTTAGGCAATACTTTTGGAAGACTGTTTAGAATAACAACCGTGGGAGAAAGCTACGGCATCGGTAAAGGCAGCGGCCTGGCCGTCATAGTTGATGGCGTTCCGCCCGGACTTCCGCTTACAGATGCATTTATTCAGGAAGAGATGGACAAACGCAGACCCGGTGTCGGCAAGCTTAATTCACCCCGCTTGGAAACAGATCAGTGTCACATTTTTGCCGGTCTTGGTCAGGACGGCGTCACCACCGGTGCACCGGTGGGCATCATTATTTATAACGTAGATACCCAGCCTGTCCATATTGAGCAGTACAGGGAATACAAGGATTTATGTCGTCCCGGTCATGCAACCTACTGCTTCTACAAAAAATATGGCCAGCATCAGGACTGGTGCGGAGCCGGCCGTTCTTCGGGCCGTGAAACTGTAGGCAGAGTCGCAGGAGGCGCCATTGCAAAGTATATCCTCCAGCAGGAAGGGATCGATCTGATAGCATACACGGTCCAATGTATGGGTATCAAAGCAAAAGAAATGTCCTTTGATGAAGCCAAACAAAATTATCGCACAAATGAAATCAACTGCCCCGATCCAGAGGCTGCCGCCAGGATGGAAAAACGTGTTCTGGAAATCAAGGACGAAGGTGACACGGCTGGCGGTATAATTGAACTGAGGATCAAAGGCGTACCGGCAGGCCTGGGCGAGCCCGTTTTTGATAAGTTAAGTGCACTGCTTGCGCATGCCATATGCTCTATCGGAGCAGTTAAGGGTATCGAATTTGGGGCCGGCTTTGAGGTAGGCAACATGAAGGGCTCAGAAAACAACGATCAGTTTACAAAAACAGACGGTAAAATTGGATTTAAGACAAATCAGGCCGGCGGGCTTCTCGGGGGTATCAGTAACGGCGATGAAATTATTATACGGGTCGCCGTTAAACCAACCCCCACAATAAGTCTTAAACAGGATAGTGTCAATATGCCGAAGATGGAGATTGAAGAACTGAGTCCTATTACCAGACGCGATCCGACATTGCTGGGCAGGCATTATTCAGTTATTGAATCTATGGCGGCAATAACTATCGTCGATGCTTTGATGATGGCCCGCGGCTATGACAATGTCTGCAGAATAGAGAATAAGTGGCGGGAAATATAATCTTACACTAGTACTTACGGACAATTAAAATTGTGCTTTCATCCGTTCGCCACCTTTGGTTTGAGACGCTAGGGCGGTGTGAGCACGGGCCGTGATGACAGCTTTAAGCTTTTTCC
>JANQFE010000163.1 GCA_028278025.1 Thermodesulfobacteriota bacterium
CAGTGCGGAGTTACTTGCCCGGGTACGGACCCACCTGGAACTGAAACAGACCCGCGAGCAACTGCATGAGATGAATGCTGCTAAAGATAAGTTTTTTTCCATCATCGCCCACGATCTTCTTAATCCAGTAAGCTCCCTGAACAATCTTACGGACCTGCTGTTGAACAAGTTCGATACCGCTGACGATGAAAGGAAGCGGGAGTGGGTCCGGATGCAGTTGGATGCCACCGAACGGATTGTTGCACTACTGGAAAACCTGCTGCAATGGGGGCGGTCCCAGACCGGGCGGCTGAAAGTCACCCTGGAAGAAATTGATGTCAATACGCTGCTGCAAAGTGCGGCATCCCTGGGAAGGATACCGGCCGGAACCAAGAACATTGCCCTGACTGCCGCAGAGACAGGGGGGCTGCGTGTCCGGGCCGACCGGAACATGGTCGATACGGTGCTGCACAATATAATCGTCAATGCAATCAAGTTTACCCCCGAGGGGGGCCGGGTGCAGGTGGCGGCCCGAACAAAAGGAACGGACGTTGAGCTGTCTGTTGAAGATTCGGGAGTCGGTATTCCAGAAGATGCATGTGAAAAGCTGTTCAGAATAGATATGCAGCATACCACTGAGGGTACCGCCGGTGAAAAAGGGAGCGGCTTGGGACTGATTTTGTGTAAAGAGTTTATTGAAAAAACCGGCGGCTCTATCCGGGTGACAAGCACGCCAGGCCAGGGAAGCACCTTTTACATTACACTGCCCCGGGCCTAAACACCTGCATTGGACCTCTCCCCCGATTTGACGCACGCTTTAGTGCAGCTACGAAAAATAGGCCATAATAAAAAACTTGGAAATGCTTCTCAAACAAATTATACTATTTTTATAAATATATAGTATTAAGGAGGTGTTGACATGAAAACGAGCCAGGCAACGGCTGAAGTTTTTTTTACAGCTTTTAAAGCATTGAAAAGCAATGAAAAAAAAGCATTCCTTGAAAAAATAATTGCAGATACCAAACTGCGCAATGACCTTATTGATATAGCGTTGATTGAAAAAGCAAAAAAAGCAAAAGGAAGCCCCGTATCTGCTAAAAACTATTTTACAAACCGCCGCAAATCCGGAGCGGCCTCGTGAGTCGCTATTCTGTTGTTATCATGCCGCAAGCACAAAAAGACCTCGACGGCTTTTCAGGCAAAAATCTTGATAAATTTGAACGTGTGATACTTGGGATGTATGATGATCCCCGGCCTCATAATTCTCAAAAACTTGTTGGTGGAAAGTCACAATGGCGCATCAGGATAGGATCATACAGAATACTATATGAAATTGATGATAAAAAGAAAGTTGTAAACATATACAGAATTGCCCACCGTAAAGAAGTGTACCGCTAAATGGGGTAGCCTGTGGAGTCAAACTGAAACTCCCCCCAACTTGACGAACGCTCCGGTACAGCTACAAAATAATCTCACAACGCAAAAAAGGGATTTACCGAAAGGTAAATCCCTTTTTAATAGCTGGCGGGGACGACGAGACTCGAACTCGCGACCTCCGGCGTGACAGGCCGGCGTACTAACCAACTGTACTACGCCCCCGCTATTTATTTATCTTTTTACCTCCTCTTTTCTTGCAACCTTCCCGACGAACACTGTCGGGACAAATCCGCCTTCGCCAAAGGCGGACAGGACAGGCTAACCATCTGTACTACGCTGTTTCGTATTAGTCAAATAATTTTTCAGGTGGTGGGCGGTACTGGGCTCGAACCAGTGACCCTCGGCTTGTAAGGCCGATGCTCTCCCAACTGAGCTAACCGCCCGAACTCAATAAAATCGAACGATATTATATAGTATAACTTTTTTTAAAAGTCAAACAAGAAATAGTGTTTTGTTAAGAAGAAAACCGTACAAGGAGAGTGGTTATAAGCACATAAAGAACCTTCTCTTTACAGTTTATTCTGCAGGTTTCATGTGCTTCACTGTGGTGTTGAAACCGGGAGTTCCGCCGGAGACTCTTTTTCAGGGTAAAATCCTTCCACTTCTTCCTGATCTTTCTGTTTAAGAAAGTTGTCCGGGTCTTCAAGCACCAGGGCAAGCTTCAGGACTTCATCCATGTGGTCTGCCATAATAATGTTTATATTTTTCAGAATCTTGTCCGGAATATCCTTGAGGTCCTTTTCATTTTCCCGGGGAATGATTACGGTAGAGATAAGCCCCCGGTGGGCTGCAAAAATTTTCTCTTTCAGTCCGCCAATAGGCAACACCCGGCCCCTGAGGGTAATCTCACCGGTCATGGCGACGTCCTTGTTTACTGCTATACGCGTCAGGGCCGACACAATTGAAGTAGAAATTGCGATGCCGGCCGACGGTCCATCTTTGGGAATCGCACCCTCGGGTACATGAATATGGATATCCAGCTTCTGGTAAAAATCCTTGCCCAAGTCAAGCAGATCAGCCCGTGAGCGAACATAGCTCATTGCCGCCCGGGCAGATTCCTGCATTACATCCCCCAGCTTGCCCGTTATAATCAGATCACCTTTGCCCGGCATGGTCGCGACCTCTATCACCAGAAGCTCGCCGCCCACTTCTGTCCAGGCCAGTCCTGTGGTAATACCGACCTTGTTTTGCTCTTCAACCTTGCCGTAACGAAACTTCGGTACACCCAGATACTTTTCAATAGCATGTTTATCAACTTTGAGCTTCGTATCCTTTCCGTGCCGTACGACCTCGGTTGCTACCTTCCTGCACACAGAGGCAACTTCACGCTCCAGGTTGCGCACACCTGCTTCCTTGGTGTAGCGCCTAATAATGTGCAAAACCGCCTTGTCTGTAAACTCAATATTGTCGGTGGTCAGACCATTGGCTTCGGTCTGTTTTGATATCAGGAAATTTTTGGCTATGGCAAGCTTTTCGCTTTCCATGTAACCGGGAATCCGGATGATTTCCATTCTGTCCTGCAGCGCAGGCGGAATACCCTGCAGTGTATTGGCGGTGGTAATAAACATAACCTGGGACAGGTCATAATCCACATCTACATAGTGGTCATTAAAGGTGTTATTCTGTTCGGGGTCCAGCACCTCAAGCAAAGCCGCCGAGGGATCTCCGCGAAAGTCCATACTCATCTTATCTACCTCATCAAGCAAAAACACCGGGTTGTCCGTGGTAGCCTTTTTCAGGCACTGCAGGATTTTACCCGGCAGTGCACCGATATAGGTACGTCGGTGCCCCCGTATCTCTGCCTCATCGCGCACGCCGCCAAGAGAGAGTCGCACGAATTTGCGTCCGGCTGCACGGGCAATGGATTTGGCCAGCGATGTTTTTCCCACACCCGGAGGGCCCACAAAGCATAAAATCGGGCCTTTGAGTTTTTCGACCAGACTCTGCACAGCCAGGTACTCAACGATCCGCTCCTTTGGTTCTTTAAGCCCGTAATGGTCTTCTTCAAGAATTTTTTCAGCTGCATCAAGATCTGTTTTCAGCTCTGACTTCTCTCCCCAGGGCAGCGCCAGCATCCAATCGACATAGTTCCTGACCACGTTAATTTCTGCCGACATGGGCGGCATCATCTTAAGTTTCTTAATCTCTTTTTCGACCTTGCCGCGGGCTTCCTCAGAAAGCTGCTTTGTTTTCAGTTTTTCCTCAAGCTCGGCAGTTTCACTCGTACGGTCGTCTTTATCTCCCATCTCCTTCTGGATTGCTCGAATCTGTTCGTTGAGATAGTAGTCTTTCTGAGTTTTTTCCATCTGTTTTTTAACACGGTTCCTAATCCGCTGCTCAGTACGCAGAATCTCCATATCGGCTTCCATGATCGTGTAGACCCTCTCAAGCCGCTCCATAACATCGGTCATCTCCAGCAGCTGCTGTTTTTCTTCAAGCTTAATACCCAGCTGGGGCGCAAGCACATCAGCAAGCTTGGCAGGGTTTTCTATGCTGGGGATAGTACTCAGCAGTTCTTTAGAAATTCGCTTGTTGAGTTTTACATAATTTTCAAACGTCGTGATAATAACTTTCTTAAGCGCCTTTATTTCCCGGTTATCTTTATTCTCTTCTTCGATCTCCTCTACAACTGCCGAGAAACACCTGTCTTCGTCCTGCATAAAGTGTTTTATTCTGCATCGCTTTTTGCCTTCGACTAACACCTTAATACTGCCGTCCGGCAGCCTGAGCATCTGCAGTATTGTCGAAAGAGTTCCGATCGGATAAATATTTTCTTCTGTCGGATCATCAACAGCCGCATCCTTCTGCGTGCATAAAAATATTTTCTTGTCCTGGGACAATGCTTTCTCCACGGCACTGATTGACTTCTGCCGGCCGACAAACAAGGGTACAATCATGTGAGGGAAAATAACTATATCCCGCAAGGGCATCATCGTATAAGCAATCGTTGTATCTTTTGGGGATTTGAAAATCACTATGGTCCTCTCTCTCGTATGAAGTGAAAAGCAATGAGCAATGAGTAGCGAGTTAACATCCTTTACTCATTGCTCAGAACTCATATCGCTCATTTTTCGCCAGTACTTTAGGCTGATTCTTTCTTTTTTCCGTATACTATTATGGGTTTGCCCTTCTTCTTAATGACTTCTTCACTTATAATGCATTCCTCAACATTAGAGCGGGCCGGCAGGTCATACATAATATCAAGCATAATATCCTCAAGAATTGCCCTGAGACCCCGTGCACCCGATTTGCGTTTCATGGCCATGTCTGCAATAGCATCCAAAACTTCCCGGCTAAAGCGCAATTTTACGTTTTCAAATTCAAAAAGTTTCTCATATTGCTTCGTGAGTGCATTTTTGGGCCTTGTCAGAATCTCAATGAGGGCCTCCTTGCTGAGATCATTCAGTGTGGCAATCACCGGAAGCCGGCCGACAAACTCGGGTATCAAACCATATTTTATCATGTCCTCAGGTTGAATCTCTACCAGTATCTTACCGATATCTCTTGTTCGGCCCTTATAAATCTCAGCCCCAAAACCGATTGTCTTTTTACCGGTACGCTGTTCAATAATAGTCTCAAGACCATTAAAAGCACCCCCACAAATGAAAAGTATATTTGAAGTATCCACCTGGAGAAAATCCTGCTGGGGATGCTTGCGGCCGCCCTTGGGGGGTACGTTTGCTATGGTTCCCTCAATAATTTTCAGCAGGGCCTGCTGTACGCCCTCACCGGACACATCACGCGTGATGGAAGGGGTATCGGACTTGCGGGAAATTTTATCTATCTCATCTATATATACAATACCCCGCGAAGCCTTTTCAATATTGTAGTCTGCGGCCTGCAGCAGACTCAGTATTATATTCTCAACATCTTCACCCACATAACCCGCTTCGGTCAGTGAGGTTGCATCGGCAATGGTAAAGGGTACATGCAAAAAACGGGCAAGGGTTTGGGCCAGCAGCGTCTTGCCGGTGCCCGTCGGGCCGATGAGCAGGATGTTGCTCTTTTGCAACTCAACTTCCTCTTTGGCTTTACGGTAATCAATTCTTTTATAGTGATTGTATACTGCTACAGATAAGGTTTTTTTAGCCCTGTCCTGCCCGATAACATACTGATCCAGAAATTTTTTTATCTCATGCGGTTTGGGAATAGCAGTATGCCGTCTGGCCAGCGCTTCGCGTTCCTGCTCTTCAGCTATGATATCATTACACAGCTCAATGCACTCGTCACATATATACACTGACGGACCGGCTACAAGCTTACGGACTTCTTCCTGGCTTTTACCGCAAAACGAACAGAATAGATGACTTTGTTTACCAGAACCTTTTTTGGTGGACATGATAACCTCTCATGACTTAAGGGATATCTCTTGTAGTAATAACTTTATCAACAATACCGTATGTTTTGGCTTCTTCACCGCTCATAAAAAAATCTCTTTCGGTATCCACATGTATTTTATCTAAAGACTGTTGGGTATGCCTCACAAGAATGTTATCAAGTTCCTCGCGCATCCGAATAATCTCTTTTGCGTGAATATCTATATCAGTAGCCTGGCCTTGAAATCCCCCCATGGGCTGATGCAAAAGAATGCGCGAGTGGGGCAGTGCATAGCGTTTTTGTTCTGCACCTGCTGCAAGAAGCACGGCACCCATACTGGCGGCCTGCCCGAAACACAGTGTTGCAACCGGACATTTTACATACTGCATTGTGTCATACACGGCCAGCCCTGCGGTAACATGCCCCCCGGGAGAGTTTATATACATATGGATGTCCTTTTCAGGGTCCTCTGATTCAAGAAACAGCATCTGGGCAATAATAATATTGGCAACATGATCATCAATTACCCCGCCAAGGAAAATGATACGATCCTTTAGGAGACGTGAATAGATATCATAGGCCCGCTCACCCCTGTTTGTCTGTTCAACTACCATGGGTATGAGCTGCATTGAAGGTTCTCTAGGCATGTAACTATTCGAATTCTGATTTGATTTTAACGAATTATTCAATTCCAAACTCCCTCTACTTTTCGACAATTTTTGTTTATAAGATTATCACTTTTTTCCTGTAATTCGTGCTTTTGAAATTATCAGATCAATAGCTTTTCGTTCAAGTATCTGCGGCTGGATTAATTCGCGATCCAGTTTGCTTTTGATAACAGCAACATCCTGCTGGTACTGTTTCGCAAGCTCTTGATATTTCTTTTCAAAATCTTCCTCAGCGGCTGTCAGCGCCTCTTTTTGAGCAATAGCACCAAGCAGAAGCGCACTGCGCACCTGGCGCTCAGCAGGTGTGCGGTACTGTTCATACATCTGCTCTACCGGCTGTCCCATATCTTCAAGTTTAAGCCCCTGGGCCTGAAGCATCTGCTGCATTTCATACATCATGTTGCGAATCTGCATATCAACCATGGATTTTGGTACTTCAAAAGGATTTTTTTCAATTATGATATCAAATATCTTTTCTTTCAGCGCTGCATCTGCCTGCATCCGGCGTCTTTCAGTAAGGGCCTTTTGTAACTTGTGTTTCAAATCCTCAAGGTCTGTATATTCACCCAGGTCCTTTGCAAATTCATCATCTGCTACAGGCATAATTTTTTCTTTTATATTCTTAATAATAACATGAAATGCTGCATTTTTCCCGGCAATATCTTTATTGATATACTCTTCAGGAACATCAAGGCTAAAATCTTTTTCTGCGCTCAGTGTCAGGCCGATCAGATGCTGTGAAAATCCGGGAATAAAGGCATCCTCGGTCATTTCAAGAAAAAAATCTTTTTGAACATTACCGGGATACGGGCTGCCGTCTACGGTTCCCTCATAATCAAATACCACGCAATCACCTTGCTTTATAGCCCTGTCGGTTACTTCCTGCAAGGTGGCATAACTGTTGCGCAGGCTATCAATCTCTTTAGTCACATCATCATCAGTTACCTCTACTTCTTCCTTCTCAAGCTCAAGGTTTTCATAATCCGTAACTGCAATATCGGGTTTTATCTCAAAAACTGCGGTATAAGAAAATTCCTTGCCCTTTTCCAGAACGCCATTCTCAATTTTTGGCTGCGAAACAGGTTTTGCCTGGATTTCATCCAGGGCTTGCGTATAGGTGTCTTTTACAAGCTTTGAAATTACATCTTCCTCTACCTGAGCTTTAAAATAGCGTTGCAGAATAGAAATCGGCGCCTTGCCCGGTCGAAAGCCTTTCAGTTTGACCTTTTTCTTTAAATCAACATAAGCCTTGTCGATTTCAGTGTCCACAGCATTAGGTGGTATAGCCACCGTCAGTCTTTTTTCAATATCGCTTACATTCTTAACATCTACTTTTATTCCTTCCACGCTGTCTCCATGAAGTGCGAGAGGGGGGATTCGAACCCCCACGGTTTCCCGCTGGGTCCTAAACCCAGTGCGTCTGCCATTCCGCCACTCTCGCCTGGTTATAAGTTATAGTGTTTCAGTTTATACTATAGTTAAAAAGATAGTAAAGAATAGTATGTTTAGTAAAAAGTGTCAAGAAAATTAGCTGCCGCAGCGCAAATATCATGAGTAAAATCAATAAGTTCTTGAAAACGACCATGGTATTATCCTTGGCAAGGAGCTCCCCTTCAGGGTGGATTTTGAAGGGGCGCTGGAAAATCTCCGCCAATATGTCAGGCTGCTTTACTCTAAAAGTCTTTGCTGTTTGTTTATGATTGTTTTTCTCCAATCCCATTGCAACGCAGCCGAGCGCAGGGATTTCAGGCAGATTCAAGGGTCGACATGTCTGATTCCGATTTATCGGGAGAGTTTGTTGACCCGCTGCCTGAAATCCCTGCCGCGAGGGTATCCCGACAAGTCGGGACAAGTTGCAGGGTGCCTTTTCTTTGGAGCAAGCAAAGAAAAGTAAGTTGCTATGAATAAAACCTGTGTTATAAAAAACAGTACGATACATAATACCAGCAGGTACGTAAACATGGCAGAAAAAATATCGCTTATGGACAGAATCCGGGAAGAAACCCGCGTACTTACCCTCCGCAAATTATATAATGTGCTTATGAGTTCAGTGCAGCTTGCCCTTAAAAGCTCCCGGGTGTACTACCTGCCTACAAGAATTTCAATTGAGACCGGTAATATTTGTAACCTTAAATGCCCCCTGTGCCCCACCGGCAGAAAGGATCCTGGTGCTCAAAGGGGCTTTATGTCATTTGAAGACTATCAGAAAATAATTGATGAGCTCTGTCGTGACCTTCTGCTGGTGCGCCTGTATAACTGGGGTGAACCCCTGCTTAACAGAGATATCATCCGCATGATCCGCTACGCCCACGGTAAAGGTACCGGAGTTACCATAAGCACAAACCTGAACATCCTTGACCAGGCTACAGCACGCGATCTACTCACCTCAGGTTTGCAGAAAATCTTTATATCCTGCGATGGGGTCAGTGATCAAACCTATGATGCCTACCACATAGGTGGGGACTATAATACGGTCATGCAAAATATACAGCTTTTGATTGAAGAAAAAAGGAATCTGCCTGAGTGCAATACCCGCCTCATATGGCTCTTTCACGTGTTTCATCACAATGAGCATGAAGTTGAAAAAGCGCTTGCAATAGCCCGTGAAATGGGCATTGAAATCCGTATTAACAAAATGCGCACAGACATGGCAATGGAAATCTTTGAGACCGCTGAAAAATCAATTGACCGCGACCGGCAGTGGATACCTGAAGATCCCCGCTACTGCGCCTTTGATATGGATAAAAAAGAGGCCAAACAAAAGAAGAATTTCTGTTCGCTGCCCTGGAAGGAAACGGTTATAAACTGGGACGGCTCTGTGCTGCCCTGCTGCTCGGTATATGAAGAGAAATATTCATTTGGCAATGCCTTTGAGAAAGGATTTGCAAAAACCTGGAATGGTGAGGCCTACCGCGCAGCCCGCCGGGAAATGGCTGGCAGGAACAGCAGCTTGAAAACGGTCTGTCACATCTGCAGATCAACGGGTTTTACCCACTTCTAGCAGGCACTTGCCTATTCGCAATTCACTATTCACTATTCGCTATCAACTAGTGCTACATCAACATTCCAGAAACCATCCAGCCAGTATTTCCTGAAATGTTCCTTGAAAAATTTCCGGCCCATGGAAACTGCAAAGTCTTTTGTATAAATCTGCCGAATCAGCTCTTTGGTCTGCTCTTCCTGTTGCCGGGCAAAAGCGGGGTCCGGCTCGATAGCATGCAGGCGTTTAAAATAGGCTGAAAAAACCAGGGCGATGGCCTTTTCAGCCGTTTGATAATACTCTTTGCGCAAGGTCACATCATCTGTTTTGGGCTCAATAAGTTCAAAACGGTATGCACTCTTATAAGGATCAAGATACTTGGTGATTTTGCCCCGGCCCTCTTCCACAGTACGCTGGTACTTTTCGACCATGGCGTATGCTTTTTTAATAGTCTGAAGCTCTTCACCGAAGAAGTCCTCCAGGGAGATGTTCTCCTTATCAACATTAAAAAAGTCCATCGTACACAGCCCGGGGGTTCCGGGGGCAGGTTTCATGAAATCAATATGCAACACCGGTGCCTTCAGGCCGAACCGGGGCCGAATGTTTAAGGTAAAATCACGATAATAGGAAGACGTGGCCGGCACTTCAAACTGGCTGATAGTGGCCGTGGCGATCTTCTCATTCTGAAAAGCTTTAAGGGGAACACCCAGGTCATTACAGCCGAACAGTTTGTTATACGGCAGTGACAGCCGAAGCGAAAAATTTTCAAACTCCGCGGTGATGGGTCGCTGCTGAATGTTATATTCTTTTGCATGCATGTAAATCTGGTCTTTCAGATTTGCAAACACGCCAAAATCATCATACTTTTTAGGCTGGTACATGATAATAAATACTGCCGCTATTATAATAATTACAAGTAGAAGTCCACCGATGACCTTAAATGCTTTCTTCATACGTCCCCCCTGACAATCCTTTTAGGTTTACACCGTTTGTTTTTTAACCACCATAAAAACCATCCTCAAAACTAACGGCCGGTTTCCTTGCGACAATGTACCCGCCGGCGCCGGTTTAAAGAAGGAGAGCTACAATAAAATAGAATTACTGAAATTTCAATAAAAATTTCTCCAGCTCTGAAAGCTCTTCTTGAAATTCTCTCGTGATGATTGCAGGAATCTGCACCTCACCAATAGTGCTTAAAGCAGGCGCAGGCATTATAATAAAACCCCGCTTGTCGCCCTCTACAAGAATATGCGGCAGTTCCAGCGGGACCCCTGCAATGGTAAGCGTGCTGATGATTGACCAGATTTTTTCTGCATCCCGTGCCTGAAGCTGCACTGCCTGCAGAAGGTTTTCAACATCACCGCATGGCATGGTAACATCAACCGTCAGGCGGCTATCAGGAATTTTTTCAACCTGCTGAATGATTGTATCGGGGTTGTATCCTTTTTTATACAGACCGGTGTAGCCGCGCAGCTTTATCCTGTCATAGCTGCCGTGAGTATACAGGCTGGTCAGCCTGCCGCGGGCCAAATCACGCTTGAGTAGTGCTATGGTTTTCCGCTGGATCTTCCCGGCAAGCTCTTTGACGCCCCCGGCAATCCCGGGATCTGCTGCCAGATAGTTTTTTAAAAAACGGAAACGCTGCGTAAGACTGACAAATCTGCCCACCCGGTTAAGCTTGGCAAGCAGCTCAAGTTTCTGAGCCTCTGAAATCTGCGCCCGGATCCTGACCCGCTCAAAATCAATGAAATATATCCGGCAGTCTTCAGCGTCTGCACTTACCAGAAAATTGTTAAGCGAATAATCATTCTGAAACACCCCGCTGTGAAAAATCCGTGCAGTCAGTCGACCGAAGTCGGCCGCAATCCTGTTACGCTCTGAAGCTGAAACAGTCTCCTTTTTAAAAAAGACATCCCTCAGCTCGTATGTGTTCCGAAGCAGCGGCAGGGCAACCAGACTCTCGGCAACAAATCCTTTTTTGTGCAGCTCAGCCATGAACAGGGGCACTGCCGTGGGTATACCCTGCTGGGCGACATACACCGCGGCCTTAAACTCTTGCTGTGCCTTTGATGCTGAAATAATGGATTTAACGCGCTTTGCCAGTCCGCGGTTTTTGTATCTTTTTAGGATACAGGGCGTATCCTGCACATCAGCTCGAAAAATTATTTTGTAGGTGCCCTGCTTCATAATACTATCAGAAGACATTTCATTAAAAAACCGCCGGCACACGTCCTCCCACAGGGTATCAGAACAAGCGGAAACATGGTCGTCCTGAATAAGCACCTTTAGATTTCTGAAATGTTTGGTTGTATAACCTTCCATAGAAAATGTTTTTAGAATCCTGTTTTTGGATTTATTGTTAGATACAATCTTTATACATAAAAAATCAAAAAAACAAGTTCTTTTATAAGCTTGCAAAATCATATATGAGCTTTTATGCCGGACATGGACAAATTCTGTTTCACGTAGTATATAGAAGATAATCTTTATATAAAGCATTTTCCTTTTTTCTATAGCCCTTGAGCACTGCAACGGCTGATGCGGTTCGACTGCCTGCGGCTATGTGCTCGCTGGAATATCCGGAAGTTACTATATCGTCCATTGTTCGCACTGCCGCCGCTGCTTTTACCACATCAGCCGTTGCAGCCTCAACCGTGAGGCTACACTTTTTTTCAAAAATGCTCTAATAAAAAGCGGGGAAATAGTACGATGAAAATCAACAGACGCGAGTTTTTAAAGACCATCGGCAGTTCACCCTTTCTGCTTTCACTGCCGGCTGCGCTTGGTTGTGATGCCGGGGGAACGCACACGGCCTCATTGGTTAAACATACTGATGACTATTATGCTATCCGGCAGGCCGTAGATATGGTTGGCGGTTTTGAATTTCTTAATCCCGGTGACAGTGTGCTTTTAAAACTTGCCCTTAATTCTCCCAACCCCTTTCCGGCCACAACCAGCCCCTCGATGATATCCCATGTAGTAACCCTTCTGAAAGAACACGGTGCCGGCGATGTCTTTGTGGCAGACCGCTCACCAAGCTGGCAGGACACCATGGACTGCCTGCAGCAGACCGGTATTTATGATGCTGCCATAGATGCCGGGGCCGAGGTGCTGGAATTTGCAGAAGAAGATATGGTGTCGGTAAACCCGGCACGAGCCCAGTACTGGCCCAGGGGTTTTTCCATGCCCGCTGTTTTTAATCAGGTAGACCATATAATAGTGCTGCCGACTCTCAGAACGCACGGCGGTGCTGATTTTACCATGGGCCTGAAAATATTTGTGGGCGTACTGCCCCAGCAGGAGCGCACCCGCATGCACGCATCGCCTCACTTTCTCAAACGCATCGCCGAGATTTCACTCTGTACAGACAAAATCCGTCTCTCAATTCTGGACGCGCGCCAGGGGTTTTCCGAAGGCGGCCCTGATGACGGCACCCTGGTAACACCCGGCATTATTATTGCCAGCACCTGCCTGCCGGCAGCAGATGCCGCAGGCATCGCCCTGCTGAAAACCATCGGGACAACCGGCAAGCTGATGAGAAAAAGTGTCTGGGACCATCCCACTATCAGGAGGGCCGTAAACGTCCATGCGCCATCCCTGTCACCGGAAACACTTGAACTTGTATCTGAAGGTATTGATGATATTGATGCAATAGCAGCCCAGCTTGTATGAAAAGATCATGTGTGGGCATAAAGAAAGATCTCGCGTACTTTCTGTTTAATTTTTGCTTCGCTCCAGTCAGGGTGCTGCCGACGCAAACCTGCTTCCTTGAGTTTGCGGGCAGTATGGTACAGACTGAGGGCGGGCTGCAGTTTTTCTTCAGGGCTCATGCGTTGTAACGCTTTTCGCTGTTCAGGATGCATGTGCGTGTGCCATTGCAATTTTTATTAAACATAGCATAGTATGATGAAACTTGTAAAAGTGATGTATTAGTGAATAATTTCTGCAATCACAACCTTTGCTTTTTCCAGAAATGCTACATAGTCCTCATGATACGGCTGCTCAGGAGCTGTGGCGGCAAGTCTTCGGGCCAGCATGGCGGCAAAATTTGTAAGGACATACACCCTAAAAAGCGGCTTGGTTTCCTCTAAGGCTTTGTGGTCCTCAGCAGTCATACCTTCACAGTAGGCATCCTCAAAGATTTTGTGCTTTTCCTCACTGTCCTCACAGAGGTTTAACTGCAGGGTGTAAAAATCAACTGCGCGGGGCAGGTAGCGGATATGGCCGATGTCAAGCAGGAACAGTTTTCCTTCAGCATTCAGGATGATGTTGCCGGGATTGGGGTCACCATGAGAAAGACTAAACCTTGCTATCCGGTTAACCTCTTGTTCCCAGGGCTGCACCCACAGCGTAATGTTGGTTTGCAGGTCACCTGAAAAGGATGCATCATGGCGCTGCCACTGCTCTAAGTTGTGCTGCAGCTTCTTTAATAGATAGGCATACAGCCCGTCCGTTTTGTTTTCATGAATTTTGCCCCATGTGTTTCTGGTAATGGTGTGCATGCGGGCGAAAAGCCGGGCAGCATCAGCAATAAGTCCGGGTGAGTCTTTGTGGTCATAAAGCGTATCACCCATTACGCGCTCTTCACAGATTATGTGCATCCCAATCCGCTTAAACAGTCTGCCGTCTTCCCGGCTATATACAATCCCGGGCACAGTGATGCCTTTTTTTGCAAGATAGGCTGAGCAGTCCAGCAGGGTTTTAAACCGGTCACGCTTTCTGATTGCCTTTACAACCAGAGGGGGCCTTCCTGCAATATCAAGATAAAACACCCGACTGTTGATACCCAGGTTTGTCTGCCTGAGTGCAAAACTGCTGCCGGTACAATCCAGGGCTGTCAGCAGTTTTGCATTAATATACCGCTCAAGTTGTTGTTGTATTTCTGCTGTACCGCTCATTGGTTATTAACAGATATGATCATATGTGGAAGCTTTTTTATGGTATCCGCTCTGGATTTCAAGCAGCCTGTTGTATATACCCCGGTGTTTTACCAGATCATCATGGGTACCCTGTTCAATGATCTGGCCGTCTGCCAGTACGATAATCCTGTCGGCCTTGCGTACTGTTGCAAGGCGGTGCGCTATCAGAAACGTAGTACGTCCCTGCATAAGATTTTCCAGGGCCTGCTGAACCACCTTCTCAGAATGCGTATCAAGGGCCGAGGTAGCCTCGTCAAGCACAAGAATAGGGGCATCTTTTATAAGTGCACGGGCAATCGCAATTCTCTGGCGCTGCCCTCCGGAAAGCCGCACGCCTTTCTCACCCACCACGGTATCATAGCCTTCAGGCATTTCCCGAATGAACTCGTGGGCATGGGCGGCTTTGGCTGCCTGAACAATCATTTCTTCACTCACCTCAGGGGTCCCGTAAGCAATGTTATTGCGTACGGTATCATTAAACAGAATCGTCTCCTGGGTCACAAATGCTACCTGCTGCCGCAGTGACTGCTGGGTAACGTCCCGGATGTCTATCCCGTCAATAAAAATACCGCCAGCGTTGACATCATAAAATCTTAAAATTAAATTTGCAATGGTTGTTTTGCCGGCACCGCTTTGCCCTACAATGGCAACAGACTCGCCGGCATCCGCCCGGAAACTTACGTCTTTCAGTACCGGTGTGTCTTCATATTGAAAAGACACGTTTTTGAACTCCACCCCTTCCTGTAAGGCGGACAATTCGACAGCATCAGGCTTATCCTGTACATCAGATTCTATATCAAGCAGATCAAAAACCCTGATCGCAGCCGCCATGCCGTTCTGGATGCGGATATTCTCTCTGCCGATGCTCTTTACGGGCCTGTACAGCATTGCAAGGGCCGCAACAAAAGAAAAAAACTGTCCCGGAGTCATCGTGCCCTTGATAACATTATAGCCCCCGTAATAGATGATTGCACCGCCAAGCACTCCGCCGCACACCTCCAGCACTGGTGATGACAGTGCATTAATTTTCAGATTTTTTATACTGAGGTTAAAAAGCCGGGTAGTCTCCTTGAAAAACTTTTTATTCTCATACTCTTCCATGCAAAATGTTTTTACTGTCTGGTTACCTGTTATGGTCTCATCCAGAAATGCACTGATCTGTCCTAATCGTTCCTGGGTGCGTCTGCTGTATTTTCTGCCCTTGCTGCCGAATTTTACAACTGGAATTGCTACCCAGGGCAGCAAACAAAAACAAATCAATGCCATCTGCCAGTTCTGGTAAAAGGCCACCCCTGTCAGGCCGATAATCATGAAAGTGTTTTTCAGGACTTTCTTCACAGAGTCCGACAGCGAGCGCCGCAACAGGCCGACATCATTGGCCAGCCGTGACATAAGCACTCCTGTTGATGTTTTAATAAAAAAAGTCAACGACAGATTCTGAATATGGCGGTAAATCACTTCCCGAATGTCTGTTACGGCCCGGTTGCCTACATAGCCCATAAGGTAGGATTGTCCAAAATCAGCAGCCCCCTTGATAAGATACGCTGCAATAAGCAGGAAGGGAATTGCTACAAGCATTGTGAAATCTTTTTTAAGAAACACTTCGTCTACGGCAGGCTTAACCAGATAGGCAATCGCAGATGTAGTGCCGGAAAGAACAAGCATGCATATGACCGAACCGAACATATACCTCATATATGGCTTTGCATAGGTGAGAAGGCGCAGATAGATTTTCATGGATTTCTACCCGTCTTTTTGTTCGTCGGCTTCTGATTCTTTTTTCGAAACCGTATCATAGGCAACCTGTTTGCTGCGGGCCACTGCCAGGCTGTTCTCGGGCACATTTTCCGTAATAGTTGAGCCCGCTCCTACTACAGCCCCTTGTGCGATTGTTACCGGTGCTACCAGTGCCGTATTACTGCCTACAAAGACGTTATCTTCTATAACAGTGGGGTGTTTCTTTTTGCCGTCATAATTACAGGTAATCGTTCCGGCACCGATGTTTGCTTCGGCTCCTATAGTTGCATCACCAAGGTATGACAGATGGCAGGCTTTAGAGTCCTTGCCGACCGTAGAATTTTTAACCTCAACAAAATTACCGATTATCGCTCCGCCGGCTATGACCGTCTGCTGTCTGAGATGGGCCATAGGTCCAACTGCGGCATTATCCTCCAGAGAACATGCATCAATAACACATGAGGGTTTTATATGTACATTATTTCCGATTACAGCGTTGGTAATGGAACAGTTTATGTCGATGATGCAGCCGCTGCCGATTGTCGAGCCGCCCCTGATAAGGGTATTGGGATAGATAACGGTATCATGTTTAATGTGCACCGCAGCGTCGATATAGGTTGAATCAGGGTCAATAATCGTGACACCATTGCTCATATGGCTGTCCAGGATCCGCCGTCTCATTACCTTTTCAGCCTCGGCAAGACCTCTGCGATCATTTATACCCCGGACTTCTTCAAAATCGTCTGTTTCAATAGCCTGTACTTTTTGACCTTCCCCTACACCGATTTTTACAATATCCGGCAGGTAGTACTCGCCCTGATCATTGTCGGTTCCCACCTGACTGAGCGCCTTATACAGAAAAGATGCGCTGCAGCAGTACAGGCCGGTATTTATTTCTCGAATTTTCTGCTGGCTGTTTGTAGCATCTCTTTGTTCCACTATGGCAGTGACATTCCCGGAAGCGTCGCGCACAATCCGGCCATAGCCAAACGGGTCATCAAGACTGACGGAAAGAACACTGACAGCGGCCCGGGCCTCCCGGTGGGATTGTACAAACCGGTTAAGGGTCTCGGCAGTTATCAGGGGTACATCCCCACACAGAATCAGCACATCACCTTCAAATCCTTCCATCAGGTCCTGGGTGACGGCCACAGCATGGCCTGAGCCGAGCTGTTCTTCCTGGCAAGCAAACATAATCCCTTCCTGTGAACAGGCTGCCTCTACGTGGGCCCGCTGGTGTCCGGTGACAACAATTATCCTGCGGCAGCCTATCTGCTGGGCAGCCCGGATGGGGTAGGCCAGCATGGCAAGTCCGGCAATGGGGTGCAGCACTTTCACAAGATCGGATTTCATGCGCGTGCCTTTTCCGGCAGCAAGAATAATCGTTACCAGTCTGTCCATGGCCAATCCTTCCTTCCAAACCTTGACATTTGCTCAATTTTCATGGCAATATATAAAATTCAAAACACCAAGCAAAATGTTAATGAATAAAAAAACCCTTTAACCTTCAACCTTAACCTTTAATATCAATTGTAATACATCATCATGAAGAAACAAAAACTAATAATACTTATTCTAACCACCGTTCTTATTGCGGCCTGTGCCGCCCTGCCTGCACCAAAAAAGCTCATAACAGCCGAGGACTATTATAACAAAGCTTTACAGTTTCAAAAGAACAAAAACTATTTCGAAGCAATCCCGGCTTTTGAAGAACTGCGGGAAAAATTCCCCCTGAGCCCCTATGCTGTACTGGGAGAACTCCGTCTGGGGGAGTGTCATTACTTCAAAGAAGAATTTGTTGAAGCTATCCACTATTTTGAAAATTTCAGACGCCTGCACCCCAGCAACCAGCATGTTCCCTACAGCATATTCATGACCGGGATGTGTCATTACCAGCAGATACTCAGCGCTGACAGGGATCAAACAGCGGCAATAGCGGCATCCGAACAGTTTCAACTGTTGCTGGAGATCTATCCCGCAAGCCCCTATGCCGGCAAAGCTCTCTGCAAAATGACCGAAGCAAAAAAACGCATTGCAGAGTATGAATTTGTTGTAGGACAATTTTACGCTAAAAAGAAAAATTATCAGGGTGCCGCTGAACGCTATACAAAATTACTCAAACACTATCCCTATGCAATTGATAAAGAAAAAGTACTCTTTTATCTTGCAGAAGCAACCTTACTTGCCGGAAACACAGACAAGGGCACCCGGATTCTCAAACTGCTTCTGCAACGCTATCCTCAAGGCAACTATACAGGAGAAGCTCAGGCCCTGCTGGCGCTGCACACTTTAGCCGACGCAGACAGCAGTCCCGAGAAACCCTGACCCTGCCGTGCTCTTTCAGGTGTTTGAGCCCAGCTGCTCAATTATTTTTGGAACCCTTTCAAGCGCGTCATCGATCTTGCCCGGATCTTTGCCGCCGGCCTGGGCCATGTCTTCCCGGCCTCCGCCGCGGCCGCCCACGAGGGGCGCAATCTCTTGAATGATCCTGCCGGCCGGAAATCTGCCGCTGATATCCTTTGTGACCATGCACAGCAGTTGGGCCTTTTCACCTGTTTTTGCCCCGAAAACAATAATGCCCGAGCCCAGACGGCCACGCATCTGATCACCGTAAGCACGCAGTGATTTGGGGTCCTTCTCATCAACCCTGGCAGCGAGTACTTTTACGCCGCTGATTTCTTTGACTTCATCAAGTATTGAGCCGGCCTGTTTTGCAATAAGCTGACTTTTAAGTCTTTCTATCTCTCTTTCATCGGCCTTCTGGGCGGCAAGCAGCCGCTCTATTTTGGCTAGTATATCTCCTGGTTCAGCTTTAAGTACATTTGACAGGTGTTCAAGAATTTCTGCATGTGACTGTATGTAACCGCAGGCCGTGCTTCCGGTAACTGCTTCAATACGTCTAACACCGGCGGCAACAGCACTTTCACCGGTAATCTTAAAAATACCGATTTCGCCGGTTGCCTGAGTATGGGTTCCCCCGCACAGCTCCATGCTGTAGTCCCCGACACTGACTACCCTGACGTCTTTACCATATTTCTCTCCAAAAAGAGCGGTAGCCCCCTGGTTGATAGCCTCCTTGTGGGGAAGTACACGAATAGTAAGCGGAGTATTTGCACGTATGCATTCATTGACCTTGTTTTCAATTTCCTGCAAATCGGCCTTTGTAAGTGCTTCAAAATGCGTAAAATCAAAGCGCAGCCGGTCGGGTGCAACAAGGGAGCCGGCCTGTTTTACATGATTGCCGAGTTGCTGCCGCAATACTGCATGTAAAATATGGGTTGCTGTATGGTTATTGGCAATCGCCTGGCGTTTCTGCAGATCAACACAAAACACAGCGTCATCCCCTACCGTGACCTGCCCCTTAACCACCGTGCCTTTATGCACGGTAAGTTCCGGCAGCGGTTTGACCGTATCAGAAACATCAATGCTGAAATGCTCTCCGGTAATTGTGCCCACATCACCGACCTGCCCGCCTGACTCCCCATAAAAGGGCGTGTCTGCAGCGATGATTTCAACTTCTTCCCCGGCTGCTGCTGATGTAACAGATTCGCCGTTTCTAAGTATTTTTTGAATACGGGCGCTGGTTTCCTGTTTTTCATATCCATGAAACATTACCCGGATACCTTCCTGATCAGCTTTTTTGTAGGCTTCCTCCACGGCTTCATCTCCTGAGCCTTTCCAGGCCTGCCGGGCCCGGGCACGCTGCTCATGCATGGCCTTTTCAAAACCATCCTGATCAACACCCAAGCCCTTTTCTTCGGCAATATCAGTGGTCAAATCCATGGGAAACCCATAGGTATCATAGAGCTTAAAGGCAACGTCTCCCGGAATAACGTCCCCGCCCCTGCGGCTCACCGCTTCTATTTCTTCCTCTAAAATCCTGAGCCCGGATTCAAGCGTTGCTGAAAAGGTCTGTTCCTCATATAAAACAGCCTTGGAAATGTAATCAATAGAGTGCAGCACTTCAGGGTAAACCGCTTGCAGCTGTTCAGCAACAACCCTGACGGACTCGTGCAGGAAGGGCTTGTTGATAGTGAGCAGCTTGCCATGGCGTGCTGCTCTGCGCATTATTCTGCGCAGCACATATCCGCGCCCTTCGTTTGAAGGCAGCACCCCATCAGCAACCAGGAAGGCGGTTGCCCGACTGTGATCGGCAATTATCTTCATGGATGTATCCTGTCCGGGGTCCTGTGCGTATACTTTTCCGGAAATATTCTCGACAAAGCTGAGGAGCGGTTTAAAAAGATCCGTATCATAGTTGCTGGCTGCATTCTGCATGACTGCCGTAACCCTTTCCAGGCCCATACCCGTATCAATACTCGGTCGCGGCAACGGGGTCATCGTACCCCGTTCATCACGATTACATTGCATAAAAACGAGGTTCCACAGTTCCAGGTATCTATCACAGTCACAGCCGACGCTGCAGTCTTCGCGGCCGCAGCTGAATGCTTCTCCCTGATCAATCAAGATCTCAGAACATGGTCCACAGGGGCCGGTTTCGCCCATTGACCAGAAATTATCCTTTTCTCCCATCAGCTTGATTCTGTCCGGTGCAATACCCGTTGAGTCTCGCCAGATCTTAAAGGCCTCATCATCATGTTCAAAGACCGTGATCCACAAGCGATCTTGTGATAACTGCAAAACTTCGGTAATAAACTCCCAGGCCAGCAGGATTGCATCGGTTTTAAAATAATCACCGAAAGAAAAATTACCAAGCATTTCAAAGAAGGTATGGTGGCGAGCTGTGCGCCCCACATTCTCCAGATCATTATGTTTACCCCCGGCACGCATACACTTTTGGGAAGAGGCGGCACGCTGGTAGGGTCTTTTTTCTTCTCCCAGAAAAACACTTTTAAATTGCACCATGCCTGCATTGGTAAACAGCAGGGTCGGATCATTTTGGGGCAGCAGGGAGGAACTTTCAACGATAGTATGATCCTTACCTTTAAAAAATTCTAAAAATGCTTTCCTGATTTCAAAAGATGTTTGCATTGCTTTATTACATACCCCAACTGCAACTTCTCTTTCAGTTTAAAAGGCTAAAAGGTGAAGAGGTCAAAAGCATTCTTATATATATGTTTTCCTATTTGCCTGACACTCTTCACTGTTTACTATTTCCTATTTACCGTTCACTGTTTTTAATTCATGTACAATCCTATAGATCACCTCTGACGAAAAACCCCGCGATTTCAGAAAAGCGGCAACTTTTCCCTGCGGGGGATGTTCTTGACGGGATAAAAAGTGTTTTGCAAACGCTTTGCGCCCCACCTCAACTTCACTGAACTGCTGCCATAGGCTGCATTGCACCTTATCAATAATATTCCGGTCAATACCTTTCTGGGCAAGAAAGCCGCCTATCTTAGCTTTACCCCACAAACGATCCCGGACGCGTGTCTGTGCCCACCGCAAGGCAATTTCTTCATCGTTCAGATATCCTAGTCGGGAAAGCTCATCAAGCGTGCTTTCTACAACTATTGAGGTAAATCCTTCTCTGTCAAGCTTCTTTTTAAGCTCGGTCCGGCTGTGCGGTCGACGGCCCAGACAGCCGTAAGCCGCATCAAGAGCACTTTTGTCCGCTGATTCATTTTTCATGCGTGTCTTTGTCTTCACCACCGGTTTGGGCCGGGGGCTCTGCCAGACCGGCCTTTTTCAGGATCTCTTGCTCGATCTCTGCGGCAGTGTCCGGATGCTCTTTGAGAAACGTCTTCACATTTTCTCGGCCCTGGCCCAGCCTGTCCTGTTTATAGGCAAACCAGGCCCCGCTTTTATCTACAATGCCAAAAGCGACTCCGGTATCAATGAGATCACCTTCGCGGGAAATTCCTTCACCAAACATAAGGTCGAATTCAACCTCACGGAATGGTGGTGCAATTTTATTCTTTACCACTTTGACCCTGGTCCTGTTACCTTTAACCTGATCACCATCCTTGATCATACCGATCTTTCTGATATCAAGACGTACGGTGGAATAAAACTTCAGAGCATTACCGCCGGTTGTTGTTTCCGGATTTCCAAACATTACCCCCAACTTCATACGTATCTGGTTAATAAAAATAACCGCGGTTTTGGATCTGCTGATAGCCGATGTCAGTTTGCGCAGGGCCTGGGACATCAGACGAGCCTGCAGGCCCATGTGGGCATCTCCCATATCACCCTCTATCTCGGCACGAGGAACCAGGGCCGCCACCGAATCGACAACGACCACGTCGATTGCACCGCTTCTGACCAAAACTTCACTTATCTCAAGGGCCTGTTCACCATGGTCCGGCTGGGAAATGAGCAGCTCATCAGTCTTAACCCCGAGCTTCCTGGCATAGGTAATATCCAGGGCATGCTCAGCATCTATAAATGCCGCTGATCCACCCGTTTTTTGTGCTTCTGCAACAATATGGAGGGCAAGGGTTGTTTTTCCGGAAGATTCCGGGCCGTAGATTTCGACAACTCTCCCCCGCGGTATGCCGCCAAGCCCCAGTGCAATGTTCAGGCTTATCGAACCTGTAGGAATAGTCGTTACATCATGTACCAGAGCCCCTTCCTCACCCAGCCGCATTATAGCACCGCGGCCGAATTGTTTTTCTATCTGGCTGACTGCCATATCGATAGCTCGCTGTCGGTTTTCTTCCTTGGCCATAATTTTCCTCCGGTTATATATTACAAAACTCTATATCTTTCAAAACAGAATATATCGGGCCTGTGGGGTTAAGATCACTTTTAAAGAAAACGACCCGCCCAGCCTCATAGCTGCCCAAATCCTTATCACCGCAATCCAGCAAAAGACTGCGCACCTCTTTGCGTGCCCGGGGATCTTTTACTCTTCCAATGGTTAGATGCGGCGAAAAAGATCGCTTTTCCCGTGCAAACCCAATGGATGCAAGCGCATCTTCAAGTTTTTTCTGAAATGAAAACAGCTGCTTATCCACCCGCACGCCGGCCCAGATGACTTTGGGACTGTGCGGATTCGGAAATGCCCCTAATCCCTGCACCATTATCACAAAAGGCTGAAATCCCTGTGCGGCTTGTTCTAAAGTCCCGGCCACATCTGCAAGCATATCTTCACTGGTCGGCCCAAGAAACTTCAGTGTGAGATGAATGTTGCCCGGGTTAACCCACTTGACACCATGTATCCGCTGCCCAAAGGTATTCTGCACATGGGTCAGTTTTTCTTTTAAACTTTCAGGAAGTTCCAGAGCAATAAATGTCCGAATATGGGCCATGTAGTGACCCCCTGTAATCTGCACCTACAGCTATCACAGTACCCTTTTTTTGTCAAACTGACTGTCAGTCCAGGGACGTACCCAGTATAACATGCCGTAAAAGAGTAAGGGCCACATGAGCACTCATCATCTTTACTCTTTCCCGGTTTCCGTGAAAGCGGTGGTGTTTAACCTTTGTTTGAGTATCGCCGGCCACTGCAATAAAGACTGTTCCCACAGGCTTTTCAGGACTGCCGCCGGTGGGACCGGCAATACCGGTTACTGCAAGACCATATGTTGTTCCGGCACGTTCTCTGACTGATTGGGCCATACAGCGTGCCACCGGCTCACTCACGGCACCATACTCACCCAGCATTTCAGTCGGAACGTTCAAAAGTTCTGTTTTGGCCCTGTTGCTGTACACCACAACAGTTCTTTCCAGGTACTCGGAACTGCCGGAAATATTCGTCAGCTTATGGCTGATAAGGCCCCCGGTGCATGATTCAGCAACAGCCAGAGTTACCTTGCGGGCTTTTAGCAAATCACCGATGACCGCCTCCAGGGGCTCGCCGCTCTCAGAGTAGATATAATCACCAATGTGGTCACGTATGATCTCCTGAAATCGCATCATTTCCTTTTGAACTACGGCAGTATCTGAACCTTTAGCCGTTATTTTGATACTAATCTCGGGATATTGCGGATAATAGCCGATTGTAACCACATCGCTGTCTGGTAACGCACCTTTGAGTTTCTCGTGAATTGCCGATTCCCACAGACCAAACACTTTAAGTGTTTTGTTCAAAACAACCTGCTTTGGGTTGAGTGCCGTCTTCAAGTAGTCAATCGCAAAAGAATCTGTAATCGCGCGAACTTCCTCGGGCACACCCGGGAAAAACATGAAATGTCTCGGTCCGTCTGTAACCAGAAAGCCGCAGGCCGTGCCGACCGGATTTGGTATAACACGAGCCCCCTCCGGCAGGAGGGCCTGTTTCTTATTAGCCGGATTCATTTTTCTCTGCAGTTGCTTAAACTTTTTCTCCATTAAGGTAAAAGCTTCCTGATTGAGTAGCAGTTGTTTACCAAAAGCAGCTGCGGCAGCCTCTGCCGTGCGGTCATCCCCTGTCGGACCAAGCCCTCCGGTTATAATAATAAAACGGGTTTGGTGAAGCGGACTTCGTAAGGCCCCTATAATATCTTCAATCCCGTCTCCTACGGTAGTCATCCGGGAAATCGGCAGTCCTATAGAATACAGCCTCTGTGCAATAAAGCCGGCATTTGTATTTATCGTACTGCCTGAGGTAAGTTCATCACCAATAGTTACGATCTCGATCATGATTGCTCGTTTTGTGTATTTGAAAAAAGGTCACTGAATGTAGTTATATAAAAAAACTACGCTGTGCTTATCATGTCTTTTTTGGTCCCATTGCAACGCAGCCGAGTGCAGGGATTTCAGGCGGATTAAAGGGCCGACATGTCTGAGTCCCGGCTTGCCGGGATGAGTTTGTTGACCCGCCGTCTGAAATCCTGCCACGAGGGTATCCCGACAAGTCGGGACAAGCTGCAGGGTGCCTTTTCTTTTGTTACTTTTCTTTGGAGCACGCAAAGAAAAGTAAGTTATAAAATGCATAACACCTCTACCATAAATGCACGGATCCATATTTGAAAACAGCAGCTATATGATAAAAAACCGTACGGCCTGCAAGACAATATTTGCATATATTCCTGCTACAACATCATCAAGCACAATCCCCAGGCCACCGTGAACGTCCTTGTTGATCCGGTTGGCAGGATATGGTTTTACAATATCAAAAATACGAAAAAGAACAAACCCTGCTGTGATAAGTTTCCAATCAGGCCCGAATGTTGCCATGGCAACAAGATAGCCGGCAATTTCATCAATAACTACCTCAGAAGGATCATTTTTCTTAAAAATCTGTTCTGCGCTGTCAGAAATCCGGATAGCGGCTATAACAAAAATAATGGTGAGAAGAAGATACACCGGAACTGAGAAAAAGGAAAAAAACAGGTAAACAACAATACCTGCAAGACAGCCAATGGTTCCGGGCATTACGGGGGCATACCCGCTGAATGCTCCTGTAGAGATGAATACAATAATGCCTTTGCTGAAAGCATTCATGCAGCTTGCGCCCTGCTAATCGTCACTTCGCTGCCGGAACCGACATTTTTCAGAAGAGCCAAATCACCTCCCAGCTTGCCAAAGATATTTACCGCGCTGGCAGGCCGGATTTCTCCTGCGGTACTAATGGGTGTCGGGCCAAAAAAAATACAGAACGCCGGGCCACTGGGCCAATAACCCAGATCCCCCGCGGCAACTACCTCTACAGCGTCTTCTTCCAGTTCAACCTGCACGGGGACTGTGAAATATATTTCATCGCCCCATGTATGTACTTTTGCAGTGTGGGGCAGCATGTTCCATACTGCATCTGCAGTTGGCGAATCAAAAAGCTCACCCTCAAATGTAAGTGCACCTGCTGAAATCAGTATGTTCCTGTTCATTGTTAACCCATTTTTAGCTGCATTGCTCTCAGGATTTTTCAGGTATAAAATGGGCCTCAACAAGCTCACAAACTGTATGGCCTGCACACAAATGAACTTCCTGTATCCTGGCTGTGTTTTGTGATGCAACCGTGAGGCATATATCAGCATGCTTTACAAGTTCATTGCCCGCCTTACCGGTAAAACAAATCGTGAGCAGACCGGCCTGCTTTGCTGTGTCAATAGCCTTAATCACATTGGAGGAATTACCGCTTGTGCTGAGGCCCCAGGCTACATCCCCCGCGCAACCAAGTGCTTCAATCTGGCGGGAAAAAATGTCGCTGAAATCAAGATCATTACCTACGCTTGTGAGAATTGAGCTGTCCGTGGTAAGGGCAATGGCAGGCAAGGCTTGTCTGTAGACACTAAGCTTATTTACAAGTTCTGCTGCAAAATGTTGTGCCTGGGAAGCGCTGCCACCATTCCCGAAAACCAGAAGTTTTCCGCCATCCTCGAAACAGGAAATTATTTTTCGGGCGATTTCTTTTAGCAGCAAACAGTCTTTTTTGCTGCATTCTAAAAGCAGGCGGGAGGCTTCTTCAAAAAAATCACTGATTTCAGTCTGCACCATATACAAGCATCCCCATCTTGGATGTACATCATCTTATAAAGGTATTCGTGGTATTATAAACAGACATGTTAGTAGTAAGCGGCGTAATAGCAATTTGTTACTACATCTTCGCCGGATGAACCCTTAAAAAACCAGGTCGGCCTCCTTTACTCATTGTCTTCAGCGCTCAAAAGACCCCCGCTCTGTAGCCTGCTCTCAGTCTCATCATCCAGCTCAACGTTTCCTGCTGCAATTTCCCGTAAGGACATCACAATTTCTCTGTTGCCCCGGGCATTGGTAAGTGGTTTGGCGCCTTTATAGAGTTGTCTGGTTCGCTTATCAGCCATATGGACCAGAATAAATCGATTATTTACCTTCTGCAAACAGTCTTCTACCGTTATTCTTGCCATTGATACCTATCTCCTGTATAGTGTGCAAAATTATTTTTGGTTTGTACAATATCAGCTTACAAATTAAACTAAGAATTATATTATATAAAGATTATTTGTCAATAACAATAAACAATATGACTACACCTGTGGTCACCGCAATCGGACTCTTTTCAGGGGGACTTGATAGTATTCTGGCGGTGCGTGTACTGCAGCAACAGCATATCGCTATTGAGGCAGTCAGTTTCGTAACACCGTTTTTTGGTCCTCAGACAGCCCTTAAATCTGCTAAGCAGCTCGCCATTCCCCTGCATATAGTGGATATAACTGAAAAGCACTTTGAAATGCTTAAGAATCCTAAACATGGGTATGGACGCAATATGAACCCGTGCATTGACTGTCATGCATTAATGTTTAATCAAGCCGGTCAGTTTATGAAAAAAAAGGGGGCTCATTTCCTTTTTTCCGGGGAAGTGCTCGGTGAAAGACCCATGTCGCAAAACATGAATTCACTGCAGATAGTAGCCCGGGAATCCGGGTTTGCAGAATATATTGTGCGGCCGCTCAGTGCCCGCCTGCTGCCTGTTACAAAACCTGAGCAGGAGGGCCTTGTCGACCGGGAAAGGCTTCTTGACCTGCAGGGACGCTCGCGGAAACCTCAAATTGCGCTTGCCAAAAAATTCGGCATTACCTTTTATCCCGAGCCTGCAGGCGGTTGCAGGCTCACCAACCCGTCTTACAGTAGGCGGTTACGGGACCTTTTAGACCATACGCGCCACATTACCAGAAAGGACCTGGAACTGCTCGGTATTGGAAGACATATCAGGATTGATACCGGTAGCAAAATCATCGTGGGCCGAAACGAACAGGAGAATGCCAGAATAGAATCACTGCAGGAACCGGAAGATATAATCCTTACCAGTGAAGAAATTCCAGGCCCGACCGTTATTATGCCTTGGGGGGCAGATGATACTGCCCTGCAGCTTGCAGCATCGGTCTGCGTGTACTACAGTGACGCCGACACATCGGTACAGGTATCCGTGTATAAAAACAACAGGTTTTCACACAAAATATCTGCAACTGCATGCCGCCAGGAAATAATAGAAAAACATATCATTAAGTGAAATGATATGTTTTTTGAAAGATGTGTTTACCGGCAGGTGATTACCGATCATGTCCAGTCCTTATGACCGGGTAGCACCTGAGTAATGGTCAGCTTATTTTTTTTACAACAAACCCTTTGGATTGCTCTTCCCGGGATTCCTTATGCCGGATTTTTTCTTTGGGTTTTTGTTCAGGCTTTTCTGCAGGTTCCTTTTGTGCCTGCGTCTTTACTGCACCTTTCTCCTGCTTTTCAGTCATATAAGAAATAAACGCCTTGCCCTCCTTGAACTCAGGGTTGATCTCTAATGCTTTTGAAATATACTCTTGAGCTTTTTCAACATCGCCCTTTTCAAAATGTGCTCTGGAAACATTGAAAAAAAGATTTTCATCCTGGGGGGACACTTCTAAAGCTTTTTTATAGTAATCCAGCGCCTCCTCGTAAAGTTCCTGCTTCCTGAGCTGGATGCCGCATTCATTGAAAAAATGCTTGTTGTGCTCTTCAAAAATTGCATCAATTTTTGATATCTTAACAAATATCTCTCTTGCTTTCTCCTTTTCCCCCATCTTAAGATAGACATTGCCGACACCAAAGTTTGCCCGCAGGTTTTCTTCGTCCAGCTTTAATGCATTGTTGAACTCAAACTCGGCGCTGTACAGTTCATCACGCCTGGCATGTTCCTCGGCTGTCAAAATATGTTTATTAACCTTTTGCTCATTGTGGGCGGCCTTACGTTCAAAATAATAAGGCTGAAAGGTAAAACTACGTATAAATTCCTCCTTGGGAATCTTCTCTACAATATTCAGGGGCTCATCATTAGCACCAAGATATCTGATTTCCACCTCATCCTTATCAGTCTCTTTGGCCAGGCAATACATCTTCTGCTTTACTTTTTTTGCAGTATGACCTGTGCCTATCGTGGCCTCTTTTTCATATATAAAAACACCTTCAATCCTGTCGGGCATGGGGTGTTACCTCACTAAAATATGCAGACTGTTTACATATCGGAATCAATTGAGGACTCTTTAGTATAAACCCTACAATCTCAGGTTGTTACATAAATGTGCCCGGCTGGGCCCTCAAGAACCTCACCAACAGTAACAGCAGTAAGCCCCTTTTCTGAGAATTTCTGCATCAGGTCCTTGTGCTTCTGCACTGCAACGGTAATCAAAAGCCCTCCAGAGGTCTGGGGGTCATACAACAGGTCTCTGAGTTCCGGGGGAATATCCTTTTTGTACTCAACCCGGGATTCATAAAACTCCCGGTTGTTATGAGCACCTCCGGGAACGAGTCCCCTGGCAGCATATTCCAGAGCATTGTTTAAAACCGGAATCCGGGCTGCATTCAGGCAGATAGCCTTATTGCTTGCCCGGGCCACCTCCAGACTGTGTCCGATAAGTCCAAAACCGGTTATGTCGGTACAGGCATGCACCCCGACCGTACAAATAATTTCTGATGCTGTTTTATTTAAGCTCTCCATTATCCGGGTTATTGCGGCAACATCGGACGCATCTGCCATGCCGGCCTTCAGCGCTGTAGAGATAATACCAGTACCAAGGGATTTGGTAATAACAACGGCATCACCGACCCTGGCTCCCTGCTTTGTCAAAACCCTGTCGGGATGCACAAGCCCGGTAACGGCAAACCCGTACTTAATATCCACATCATCAATACTGTGGCCACCGGCAACACTCACCCCCGCTTCAGCCATCTTTTCCATTCCCCCCCGCATGATCTCGCGCAGAATTTCTCTGTCAAGCCTCTCAGAGGGAAAGCCGACCAGGTTCAAGGCAAACACCGGCTG
>JANQFE010000167.1 GCA_028278025.1 Thermodesulfobacteriota bacterium
AAGGCGTGCGAAATCATGAGGAATGAGGCGTACTTTACCGTACGTCGCAGTGACGAATGATGAGCACAACGCAGTAGCTGGGGGTTTTTCAACAGCCCCGCTGACTCTATTTTCTGACCAGACCTAGTAGATAAAGGCCCATCCTATTCTCCTTGCCCCTCTTTTTTCATCTTTGCCTACCTACCTTTTTTGGCTAAGCCGGTCACTTGAAATCTGTATGGGTAGTTACAATATCCTCAAATCCACGCTTTATACTAAGTATAATTACTCATTTTTTGATACAAGATATGGCTTCAAAGGTGCTGACGATTTAATTGTCTTTATAAAAATCTCGCCCCACGGCGAACCGCACCCCGGGAGACCCTGTCCACCCAGATAAGATTCAAGCTGACGGCCTGTCCAGCTTCAGGGGCTGTGTGGGTAATGACTTTAAAATGAAAAAAACAGAGAGGAGCCTTTAGTCAATGCGAACAGTACAACAATATAGCGATGATTTCTTATTTCACTGCCGTTATGAGAAAAATTTAAGCCCAAAAACATTAAAAGCCTATCGTATCGACCTTACCCAGTTTGAGGTCTATTACGTTCAACAATCGATTGCAGCCGATATCAGGGCAATAGATAAACAAATTCTAAAGTCCTATCTAAAAAACATCTCAGCACAAACCAAACCAAAAACTGTTAAGAGAAAAATGGCGACCTTGAAAGCATTTTTTAATTACCTGGAGTTTGAGGACATCATCGTCGTTAACCCGTTCCGCAAAATGCGGATAAAAATCCAGGAGGGCAAGCAGCTACCCCGAACCATTGAAGTAAAGGTTATCAGGCAACTTTTCAGGCATCTTTATCGCAAAAAAACCGGAATGATCGGTATAAACAGTTATACCGCCAAGGCAATCGTGCGGGACATTGCGGTACTGGAACTGCTGTTTGAGACCGGTCTGCGGGTGTTTGAGCTGTGCAATTTGAGGAAAGATGACGTCGATTTGGGGAGGGGATATGTAAAAGTGTTGGGGAAAGGGAAGAAGGAACGGATAGTCCCGATCTGTACTCCCGAAACGACTGCCGCCCTCAAAGATTATTATCAAGTTTTTAAGGATACTATTTCTCATAGTGAATATTTTTTTATCAATCGCCTGGATCGACGGCTGTCGGAACAGTCGGTCCGATTTATGATCAAAAAATACGCCGGGGAGCTAAAAATCACCGATAACATAACACCCCATATGTTCCGTCACTCCATTGCCACCCTGCTGCTGGAACGTGAAGTGGATATCCGTTACATCCAGGACCTGCTGGGCCATAGTTCTATCAGCACGACTCAGATCTACCTCCAAGTAAATCGCAAATCCCAGCGCAAAATCCTCACAAAAAAACATCCCCGACAACACATGACCATTGCGTAAGATGTTCATGGTTTTTGTTTGCACGAATAAAGGATAACTAAAGATTATCAATAACCAGGAAATTCGTAGATGACATTTGTAGAACTGTTTTACTATCTGGGAAGAGTAGCAAAATGGAAATTGGGTGATCGATCGCCACTATTAGCATCGATCAAGCTAACTTATAGGTGCAATCTAAAATGCAAACACTGTGCATGGCACACCCTGCCGAAAACAGGGGAAGCATCGTTTGATAAATGGAAGGAGGTTTTGTATAAGCTTTTTCAAGAAGGTGTAAGAGTTATCGTTTTTGAGGGGGGTGAGCCAACACTTATAAAAGATCTAAGCAAAATGATTACCGTTGCTAAAGAAATAGGATTTCGGGTTATTCTGGTAACGAATGGGACGAATTCACTTTCTTGTTATGAACCAGATTTGTTGCTGATAAGTATTGAAGGTTCGGAACACATTCATGACCAAATAAGAGGCAAAGGAGTTTGGAGAAAGGTAACCAAAAACTTATACAATACTCCCATACGGAAAGTATCTCTTACAACGTTGAGCCAACTTAACAGAAATGAGATAACAAAGATGGTTAAGGAACTCGCCCCCTTTTTTGACGGGTTCGGTTTTAATATCATATATCCCTGCAACAAAGAGGCCCAACAATTTTCTCTCGATAGAATAGAAGTTGAACAAATTTATAAAGAACTGCTTGCTCTTTCTGAAGAATATGATGTTGTTAACTCAAAAGGGATGCTCAGTTATGGCGTTTGGGACTGCAATCCTTGGATGCTTGTAATGTGTGAACCAGATGGAACCTGGGAGTTGAAAGATGAGTGTTTTATCAAGTACACAGGTGCCAAACTTGATTGTACAAATTGTCATCTTGCCTGTTACAGAGGTTTTTCACAACTCGCCAAAGGCGATATCAACAGTTGGTATCTATTCGATAAATTCCTCTTCGATGGAACATAGTACAAAAAGCAAAGTCAGGTTAATGTCTTGTTGGATTTTTAGCAAATGGGTTCCTATTGACTAAAGAGGATGATCTTTTTCTTCTTGGGGGTTTCATCGATTATCTTATTAGCAAAGTAGCTTGCAACCAGCATAAAAACGGTAAAGCCAACCGCTAGGGATACTCCAAAGACATTCTTCAGATTTTCTTTATGATATTGGTGTTGGGTTAAAATCAGCAACTTTTTCCCATCCCCTTGTTTTAGTTTGTTGATCTCCGTCAAAGATGCAGTATCAGAGACGATACAGAAGATACCATCATTGGCTATCTTTCCCGTGCCGAGTAAAACCCCCTGCTTAGCATTTGTATGAATATCTAGATTACTGTCGTTGCTAAACAAACAAAATTTATCTGCGAACGATCTCTGAATTTCCACTCTATTTTTTTGATCTGATTTATAGATGCTGAGAATATATCTCTTCTCTTTTGAGGCTGGATGATTCTGAAAAAGGTCAAAATCAGTCTTCCCTTCATTTGTCTTAAGATGCTTGATACTATCAACCAAGAGGTTTAGGAAGATAATTTCGAAGGGTTTCTGGAATACAAATGTAAACAATAATCCAATAATTAGATAATAAACAATTTTAAGAACTTTAGAATCGTCTTTTTTTGTCATCTTTCCTTCTCTCTCTACTATAGAGAATATTAAAAATAAGCGCCACCATTTCCACTCCAGTTATACAAATTGGGATCAGTGGGTAACCCAAATGAAAGCCCCCTTTATCTGCCACTATATTCCTCACAATTTGGATCAAAGGCACTGAAGCGATCATCTGAAATACAAAGGAAGCATATGATATCCTTCGAATGAGGTTTTTTTTCATGAGGAGAGGATAGATATAAACAATCATGAACAATGGAATCGTTAGTGCTGCAGCATAGATCCCAATAATGCCGTTCATTATCGGTGAAAGCTGAATCGCTATGGCAAAACAAAGCAAAATGAATATGAAAGACGAATTGCGAATGCTTGGGATAATTTTTTCGAGGATCGTGTTATTACGAACAATAAAAATCATTTGTAAATAAGTAATAATATACGTATCAACGGTTGTAAAAAATGCCGTTGTTATCAGTATCAGGAAAGCAGATGGGAGCAGACCGTCCCTACTGTCCAGAATCCGTAGCCAGACACTGTAAGCAACTGTAGTATCTCCTTCAAATCCAGGATAGATTCCTGCAAGAACAACAATGACAATTGGAAAAGAGAGAACGATTGGTACAAACATTTTTGAAAATCCTATTGCTTTCGCGACATCACTATAATCTCTAAGGGTTGTTATTCTTTTCAGAATTTCAGGAGCTGAACTAAACCAGGCAAAGCAGAGAAGCGAAGCACCAATAATAATCGCAATTGTATTTCCAAATCGAGAAAGCATAAAAAATTTAGAAAAACCATTATCAATTTTGGCATTATCAAGCGAAAACAGAACAACAAACAATGCTACTATCAAAACAATGGTCTGTAGGGAATCTGTAACCAGCACTCCCCTAAAACCACTGATAAACACATAGGCACCAACGGATAGAATGACAAGGTAAATGATAAAGCTTGCCCAGGCGTCGTGAGGCATAAACGTTTCCATTACGTTGTTGAATGCAGATATCTCAGTAATAGTCATCAATGCCAGATAGGGAAATAGAAAAACATAATACAGTGAGGGCCTACCCGCTTCTTGGGTTATGCTTTTGAATCTGAAGACTGAGGAAACTGATAAAGAGGTGATTTTATATTGTGAACTCTTATCAAAGATCTTCTTTGACTTTATTTTTAGAATACACAGCCCCAAAAATGATGAAATTACAATGAATGGTAGAACAATCACCCCAAAAAGGAAATAAAGAGCTGTTATTGCAGTAAAGAAGATGGCTGTTGAAAAAGTGGAACCCGTGATGCTTAACAAACTCATTAGAGCGTTATTTCCACCTAATAGATATTCCTCAAGGCCGATTCTGTTACTACGCCACGTTATAAAAAGACACACTGAATATGATACAACACCCAGCAGCACAGAATAGATAAAAATGTTCCATCCCGTATCCATATTATCTATTACCTCCAAGGGTCGGAGTAAATCGCTGTGCCTGAATCCAATAAGTCATAATCTTTAGTTATCCTTTATTGGTTGATGAAGATTTGTCTTTATCTAGCAACGGGATGTTTGCTTTTTAAATTTATTTTAACTGTTATTATTCAAGAGAAAAAGGGGCCAGCCGCTATTTTTTCAATAGCTAATATTTTTCCAGGATAAAGATTGAAAAAGCAAAGAATGGTTGCCCCTTTTTCCCTCCTTTGATGGTTTTTTTTAAATAACAACCTCATTTGTTATTATAATGCATAATATAAGTTTTGTGTATAATTTGCAAGCAAAAAACATAATTGTTTAAAATTTATGATTAGGTTTTTTTAGCAAATACCTGGATTAGATGTAGCAAATCAAAAAACTTCTTCAAAGATTTACATGCCCCTGATTACCCTTGACATACCCAAACCGTAGTCCTATATTTTGGCCTCGTTACTAACCATTGCGCACATAGCATTTCATTATGCATCAGGATAAGGCCCGTCGCATCTTTACCATACTACTTAGCTGTGGAAAGCTGGCAAAACTGGTTCCCTACCCACTTACGCTTATACCCGGAAGTGTTATCGGGCTGGTATTTATACTCTTTTTCCCAGGGCGCTTTAACATCGCCATGCAGAATTTACAGATTGTGTTTCCCCGTAAACACTTTTTGTGGAAGTTGAAGATTATTATTCTGGCACTGATTAACCACGGGGTGACCTTCTGGGAATTACTATGGAGCCCTGCACTGACACCAGTCGAAATACAAAAGAAGTTTGCTGTTTCACCTAAAGGACCGGGCTTGTTTAATGCCGAGGGTATAATAGTTGTGCTTATCCACTCTGGCAGCTGGGAGCCGGCACTTTTGGGATTGGGCAAAATGCTTCCTAATACTGTGTATGTTTACCGCAGGCTTCATTCACCTCTTGCAGAAAATCTGATGAAGCTGATCAGGCAGAGCCAGGGCACCAAAGTAATTGCCTCTAAAGGTGCTGTACAGGAATCAAAAGGTCTGCTTGCACATAAACAGAATATCTTTTTTGCAATAGACCATCACTTTACAGCACGAGAAGGAGTAGACAGCATCTTTTTTGATAAAAAAGTCAGTGGGCCTCCTGGCCCTGCTGTTTTGCAGGCCAAAACCGGCAGGCCCGTAGTGGTGATGGGATTTTTTCGCAACTGGTGGTCAGGCAGATATGAGGTTTTTACACACTGCATTTTGCAGGCTGAAAGTAATGCTTCAAGAGAACAAGCTGATCAGATTTGCAGCATGACACAGGCCTATTTCAAACAGCTTGAGCAGCTGGTAACAATGCATCCCGAGCAGTACTGGTGGTTTCACCGGATATTTAAAAAAAGTCATACCTATTAAGCAAAAAATGTACTCCCGATAAGCTCACCAGCCAGTAGCTGTGTTTCGTGTTCAGCAAACAAGCCGCTCTGCTTAAGGAGTATTCTGACCAGTCAGAATTTAGGAGTGCTGTGCTTGAGATATGAGGGTTTTAATCTCAAGGCAGAAGACTGATCCTCAAATCCCGCTTAAGCGGACTGACCCGCAAACGTTTAGAGAGCAAAACTATTCTTGCTTTACGCTTACCATTTTACGTTTTTCATCCCTCAGCATTACTCACAACTTTTTTATTCACATTGTAAAAAGAGGATCTACATCAACAATTATCCGAACACCAAAACCCCTCATGCCAGCGCTGGCTTGCTGCAGTACCGTGGAGGCAAATGAGCGTAACAGCTGCATGTTATCTCCTTTAAGCAGCAGGTGGTAGCGGTACCGGCCCTTAATCTTTTCCCAGGGCGCCCGTGAGGGTCCCAGAATTTCAATTTTTTTGCTGCGGGCAGAGCGCTCATGCAGCACTGTACACAGAGTGCCGAACTTGCGGGCATAGTCCTCCACCTTTTTTTTGCTCGTACCTTCAAACCTGATATTGATTATTTTTTTGTAGGGCGGATAGCCGAGCTCTTTGCGAAACTTCATCTCGGTTTTAAAAAACGTTGTATAATCATGGCGCTGAGCAGTGGTTATGCTGTAATGGTCGGGATTATAGGTCTGGATGAATACTTCTCCGCTGGTTTCTCCCCGTCCGGCACGTCCGGCAACCTGGGTCAGCAGTTGAAAGGTGCGTTCACTTGCACGATAGTCTGGAAAGTTGAGGGACTGATCGGCACAAATAACCCCTACCAAAGTAACCTGAGGAAGATGATAGCCCTTAACAATCATCTGAGTTCCGATTAAAATATCGGTGTCGCCGTAATACATGTCTTTGAGAATTGCCCGCGAAGCACCGCGCCGGGCAGTTGTATCACGGTCCATACGGGCTGTGCGAGCTTGCGGAAACAAATTTTTTATTTCGCGCTCAAGCCGTTCGGTGCCCCAGCCAAGCGAGGCAAGCAGAAAGCTGCTGCACTGCGGGCATTCATCCGCTACCGGCAGGGTGAAATCACAGTAATGGCAGCAAAGCTTTTTTTGACCTTTATGGTGAATAAGGGAGACTTCACAATTCGGGCAGGTAAATGTGTGGCCGCACTCTTGGCAGAGAAAGGTTGTTGCAAACCCCCGGCGGTTCAGAAACAGCAGGCTCTGCTCACCACAGATGAGTCTCTGAGCGATAGCCTTGTGAAGCTGTCGGGAAATAATGCCGGATTGTGCTCTGCGGGATCTGCCTTCAGACTTCATGTCAATAATGGTGATACGGGGCATGGCCTTATTATCGACTCGTTTTGACAACACACCGGTAAAATATTTTTTTTTCTGAACATTGTAATAAGATTCCAGCGCCGGAGTTGCCGTGCCCAGAATGGCAATACAACGGGAGAAGGTAGCCTTGAGCAGTGCAAGATCTCTGGCATTATAGCGCAGATGTTCATCCTGCTTATATGAAGGATCATGCTCTTCATCCACGATAATGGTACCCAGGTCGGGAAACGATGCAAATATTGCCGAGCGTGCACCAATAACAATCTTGATATTACCCCGCCGAATCATCCGCCAGGCATCAAAACGCTCCACCGGGGTCAGGCTGCTGTGCAGCATGGCAAGGGGTGCATTAAGCCTGGAGCTGATGCGGTCCCAGAGCTGAGCAGTAAGTGCTATCTCAGGAACCAGGTACAGGCACTGACGGCCTTTTTGCAGCACCTTCTCCATAACCTGCAAGTACACTTCTGTTTTACCGCTACCGGTCACACCATGGAGCAGTAGCGGATAAAATTTTTTTTGATCAATAGCGCATGCCAATTGCCGCAGGATTTGGGTTTGGTCAGGAGTAAGTTCATGGAGCGGTTCAATAAAGACTTTCTCCTTTCCCGGGGGTCTGCGAAAAACTTCACGTTCAAGCGCAGTAACGGCCCCTTTTTTCTCAAGTGATTTCAACTGACTCGTACAGTTACCGAACTGCTGTTTAAGGCAGGCTAAGGAAACCTGCCCGTGTTCAGAAATATAGGTATAGATTTCATCCTGTTTGCCCTTTAAAGGCTTTGTCGGGTGCAGGTTTACAGGGGAAAACCACTTCTCTGTTCGTACGCGGACAGATGATGACTGTTTGCGCAGCACAAGCTCTATAAGACCCATTGCCTTGAGGCGGTCAATTCGATAGGTAAAACCCTGAGGGCCACATTTTTTCTTCAGGGTTTGCAGGGAACAGGGTTTTCCTTTTTCAAGCTCCTGTAAAATTGACAAGTCCTGAGATGTTGAGGGATCGTTTAACAAGTGCTGTTTACCTGCCGGTGTAATTATTGCTGCAGATTGATATTCAGTGTGGATACCCTGGGGCAGTGCAGCTTTGATAGTTTGTCCGAGAGGATAACAGTAATAGGTAGCAGCCCACTGGTAAAACCTCAAGTCCTCTTCAGCAAAGAGCGGCTCAGTGTCAAGCACATCACAAATTTCCTTTATTTCCTGAGAAGGTTTAGTTGCAGGAAAACCTACGATATATCCGGTCAAACGCCTTTTGCCAAAGGGTACCAGCACTCGTGTGCCGATACAGAGTTGGGCCGTATAGTCTGAAGGAGACAGGTACGTGAAGGTTTGGAAAAGCGGAAGCGGTACAGCAACTTCAACCAGGCGATTCTTATTAGGCCTATCAACCATTTGTTTCTTTACCGGTGTTTTATAATTACCATTGATGGGCTTGGGGTTTGAGCTGCGGGATTAATTATAAATCAAAATCAAAAATCCGCAATCAAATTTCATTGTTATTCTACATAGAGCGGTGTTTTTAATGGAGATGGCGGGTTAAATTTCTGGGCGAATTCCTCCTCATCAAGGGCAAACAGAGGACTTACTTCAACAACAAATGATTCAGGAATTGAGGTAAGTTTTCCGGAATTATTCAGCCAGTGTGTATGCAGGTTTATCAGGGCCCTGCGGGCCGTTTCAGGAGAGTCTACTCCATCTTTATTCTTAACAGGGGAAAATTCCTCTTCGCGGGGGACCTCTAACGTGACAGAACGTTCTGCAAAGCCAAGAGCGTCAAAAATGAACATCTCGAATTTTAGTCCTTTGATTTTTTTGGATTTGATATCTGCTTTAGTATTTTCCAGGCACTCGATGTCCTTTACAGCCAGATGATAGGGCAGGTTGAAGTCCTGCTGACCGGTTAATTTTTCTACGAAATTTCTTTTCAGCATATGTATGGCTATGTTTGCACTTTTGAAACGCAATTCCCCGTCTTTACCACGCTCTCGGGTTTCAGCCCGGGAGAGTTCACTGTATTCTATGCAGCCGAGCCGGCTATTTATCCTGCCGATAATGCCCACCCGTTCATCAGGGTCAACCTTTTTGACCACCTTTGTGGACATCTCGGCCTGCTGCTCAACATGGGCACCAATAAAAAGAGGATCAGCAATCTTTGCAAGAGGGTTGTCTACCTGAAAATAAAATATCTCTTCGATTCCCTGGCGGGCCATTTCCTGCAGTGCGCCGGAATCATGCAAGGCATACAGTGAGCCGCCGTGCCCGTTTGGGTTCTTAAAAATTTTTTTGTCGGTAGATACTATCAGCCGGCCTTCAAGGTCAAGGGAGGGTATCTGTTTTTGCATAATACAATGGATGGTCTTTTGGGGCAGATTAAAAAAGCTGTTCTGCCGGAAGAACCGGCAGGTTTCCTCATGGTTCTCCTGTGAGGTCATAATGTACCAGTGCAGGTGTGTGCCGTACCTGCGACTGAGTGCATTTATATTTTCAGCAAACAGTTGAAAAAGGCTTTTGCCTTTTACGGGGGTGATGGGAAAACAGCCTTTGGGCCCTTGAAACCCAAGACGACTTCCCTGTCCGCCGGCAACAAGGAAAACGGCAACACGACCGTCCCGCAGGCAGTCTTCGCCAAGTGCATAAAGCCTTTTTTTATGTTGCAGGGATTCTTCAGTGTGATTGAATGAAAGGACATCCACTTCCTGAAAAACTTTTTTTTCTTTTTTCGAGTTGCGGCTGGACGTATACGTTTCATAAAGAGCTGCAAGCTGTTCCAGATCAATCCGAACGGCATCATCAGTAAAGGCCCGGCGCTCAGCCTCTGTCATGACAGCAAGGTGCTCAAGGATGTGTTGCTGGTTGAACCTGGTCAGCTTTTGAGAAATTTCGTGATTCATAGGTATGGTCTCACTCAGTTACGTTTTTGCAACCGGAGGAAAGGGCATTGTAGTTAACAGCATACACCATCGGATATGCGCTGTGGCATATCTCATGGTATATCAGCATGTATGCTTATCAGCGCGCCAGCAGTTCTTCTACTTTGTTAAAAAGGCTTTCAAGGTTTGCTGATTTTACAACATATTCATCGGATGCCCATGTCTCCAGGTTTTGTTTATACTCTCCGTATGCTGTACACAGGATTACAGGGACATCCTTGGACTGCTCTCTTATTTTTTTAAGAACCTCGAGACCATCCATTCCAGGCATTTTTATATCGATGACAATCAAGTCCGGGGATGTTTGTGCAAACTTTTCAAGGGCCGCTTCACCGTTGCTGGCTAAAATTACTTCATACCCGTTTTCTTCAAACTCTTCTTTATAGAGGAGACGTATGCTCTCTTCATCATCAACAAATAAAATTTTTTTCATAATAGCTCTCCCTCATTATATAATACACCGCATAGTTACTCAGCCAGAGCTTCACGCAGGTACTGGGCGGCATGTTCCGGCGGAGTCGGGTTTATATAAAACCCGGACCCCCACTCAAAACCTGCTACCCTGGTAAGCCGTGGTATGATCTCAAAATGCCAATGGTAAAAGTCATTGACGTTTTTATTGAATGGAGAACTGTGCAGTATATAATTGTACGGTGGAAAATCGAGCGCCGTGTTAATCTTTTTCAATACAAGACTTAGGGCTTCTGCCATAGACGTGAATATGTTGTCATCTGTATCTTCAAAAGCCGAGATATGTTTCTTGGGGAGCAGGCATGTCTCAAAAGGAAATCGTGAGGCGAAAGGAGCGTACGCTAAAAACCTATCATTTTCATAGACAATCCGCCGTCCGTCAGAAATTTCCTGATTAATAATATCGCAAAAAACACAGCGGTCTTTATAGGAATAATATGTCTGAGCCCCTTCGAATTCTTCCATTGATCGTTTGGGGATAACCGGCAGCGCTATAATCTGGGAATGGGGGTGTTCCAGCGAAGCACCGGCCACTTCGCCGAAATTCTTAAAAATTGAAATATATCTGAAACGGGAATCTTTTTTTAGCTCAGATATACGCTGCTTATAGGCGAGCAGGATATTTTTGAATTCGTCCGTCGTAAGAGATGATGCATTGGCATCATGCTTTATTGTTTCGATGATTACTTCATGTGTACCGAGCCCGTTCATCTTGTCATAGATTCCTTCTCCACGCTTGTTCAGATCCCCTTCGGTTTTTAGGGCCGGAAATTTATTCGGCACAACGCGCAGCTTCCATCCCGGAGAGTCCGGAGGCGTGTTGGCCTCGCGAAACGCGAAAACTTCCTGCGGGGTTTTATCTTCATTGCCCGGGCATAGTGGGCAAAAGCCGCCCCGTGATTTGCTTTTTTCTACTGTGAGGTCTGAAGGCCGTTTGGCTCGTTCAGTTGATATTATTACCCATCTGCCAATAATAGGATCTCGACGTAATTCAGGCACACCATCCTCCCTGCTAAAAAAAATTTACCTTATCACAAAATATTCTATTATATTTTTTTCTCATTTTCACCAATAAACTTCTGCAGGCAGAGCTTTATTGATCGTTTCTGCTCTTGACCTTGAGCAAGACGTGTTTTCCAGTGCAGCAGCAGCGTTGAGCCCTGGTAGGTTCTTTCCAGGCCTTCCTCTGATTGTGAAACGGTTTCGATCGGGAACATCCAGATATTTGCATTTGGTTCCATGCTGAAGGATACTCCAAAGCCATTCCAAGTATCTTTCATGCCAAATGATGCAACATCCATAAAATCCCTTTTTGTATTCATAAATAATTTTTTACTACTATTTTCAGGAAAATAAAAGTAACGAAACTGATCTTCATCGGCAAGAAGGGTTAGATTAAATTCGACCCCAAAACACAGTTCAAGATCGGTGGGGCCGCAGTTTACAATATTATAAGATGTCCGGATTTCCATAAGGGAGTCATTAATATGAAAGTTCTTTTCAATATAAATGGGCGCTTCTTGGTGATTCTGCAACACAAAACCTTTGCGCGCCAGAACAAAGGTAACAATGTCTCTGGATGAATTTTGCTCGATTTTTTTTAGGCTATAGGGTCTGTTAACAAAATCTCCAAGCTCTGAATACCGTGACATAGAAAATGCATCCGAAGTGGTATGTTCATCGACAAAATGATCTATATATGAATAACGTTGATACCAGTCATAGATAAGTCTGTTTTGAAGTCCGGCTTCCTTTACTTTTGTCATATCATGGATGGACACCGGCTGGTGATTGTTTTGCTGAAGGCTGTTTTTTTCATGCTCCAGTTTGAGCCGTCTGTGATAGCCTTCCATTTTACGGGTAAGTGTATTGGCAATATTAAATGAGCATGGTTTAAAATCAAGTTCAAACAGACTGCCGCCATCACGAGGAGAGAAATATGCATTAAGATTTTTCCCGGATATAAGGATATCCTGTGACCGGTCTTTTTTAAAGTCAAAAACTTTGTATTCGATCCATGGATTGTCTGCGTGCATTGATGTGTCAATAATTTTCTCTGCCTGTATGAGGTGCTCATAAACGGCATGGCGCAGGTAGTTAAGATAAATGCCTCCAAAAAGGCCGTGCCAATATGCACAGTTGCATTGTCCTTTATATAATTCTCTGCGAGCTGTTTCTATAGTTCCGTTGGTTGGGGGCTGCCTGATGCTGGCAAGCCATGCTTCAAAGCGTTCGCTGATAAGAAGCATTTTTTTATGCATGTGATTGCTTTCAGGATACTTTGCCAGAAAGTTATTCCAGTAGCCGCCTTTAATAAATGAACTGTATTTATCCTTCAACTGCAGGTGCTGTAAGTTTTGCAGCATATCTTCATAGCGGGTAACTGCCTCAGCCGGTAAGGCCCACTCCATCATTTCCTCATAAGCAAGAGTCGGTAGATACAGAAGCCCTTCCGGAGAATGGGTTTTTAGGTACTCTGAACAGGTCATCATGTGTATCATGTGCTTATTTTTTTCAAGCTCTTTAAAAAAAGCTTCAAGCCATCCCTGTTCATAGACCCACGCATACGTGTCCGGCCAGATACCGAACTTTTCACCATCGTCTGCGTAGGTAACCGCAATCTCTTGCTCGTCGCTCGCCAGGTAGCGAAGATATTCAATGGTAGTATGCGGTTGCTCAAAAGGTATTAAATAGCGCAGTTTCATGTTGATAGGAAAAAGTGCCGTGGTGTGCCCTTCTCTTTCGGTGACGTAATATCCATGAATTTGTTCCGGGGGAAGTCCTGCCTGTAAAAAAAGAGTGCTGTCAAGAAGGGTATAGGAAAGGTTTCCCGCTGAAATCAGGCGCGGCAAAACAGGATCCCACACCCTTTCAGGGAGCCAGCACCCCTTGGGAATTGTTTTGAATTTTTGTTTAATAAATCCACTCATCATGTTGAGCTGTCCCAACACATCAGGTTCTCTCAGCACTGAAAAAATCGGTTCATAAAAGCCCCCACCCAGGATTTCAACCTGATTTTTTTCCACCAGGGCCTGAATCCTTGCAAACAGGTCGGGCTCTTCCGTTTCCATCCACTCAAGCAGCGGACCTGAGTAGTGTAGCGTTGTTTTAATCAACGGATATTTTTCCAGCAGGGAGAGAAAAGGTTTGTATGCCTGCGAAAAAGCCTGTCTAAAGATGTGGTTAAAATTTCCAACGGGCTGATGATTATGAATGGTGAATAAAAAGTGAATCTTTTTCACGCACACGATCCTAAGCTAACGCAACAAGCCGAAGTGACCATTGCTTAGTATTTTCTTAGCCTATTCGCGACTAATCAGCTTTAACCAATAGCCTGATATGCACTTGCATATGAACTCTGTAAGGCTATATCGGATATATTATTCAGATAGTTGAATTGTTCATTAATATTCCAGACAGGTTTGCGAGTAGAAATATTTTATATGGGTTATGATATTGTGAAGTATTTGGTTTAACCATAAAAAAAACCTGCAGACCGGGTAGCCTGCAGGCTCTTAAAATCTATTGTGTTATAATAAAACTGAAAAATTTTTTAAACCACTTATGCCTGTCGGGCCTTTTCCTGTTTTTCCTGTTCCTGCTTGCATTTTATACACAGCGTGGTTACAGGCCGGGCTTTAAGGCGGCCCTCTGAAATTTCTTCACCACATTCTTCACAAATTCCAAACGAGCCGTCTGCGATCCTATCAAGAGCTTTATCTATTTTAGTGATAAGCTTTCTTTCCCGATCTCGAATACGCAAAACAAAGTTACGATCAGACTCAAGAGTAGCCCTGTCATTGGGGTCGGGAAATGTGTCATCATCATCGGTCATTCCTACAACGGTGTCTGTTGCTCCCTCTAGCAAGCTTTGCTTGCGGGTAAGCAGGAAGTCTTTGAAATATTGCATCCTGTCTTTATCCACAATATATAGCCCTCCATTAGAGAATTTGTACCTTAATGCGAAAAATTTAAATATAATAGATATATAATAATATTAATTTTTATCTAAACACAAAAAAACCAAAAACCAAACAAACTACTATATACAAACCTCAAAAATATTCTAAATATATGCTTCTATGAATGGTATTATTAACACAAAACATAATTTTAAAAATGGATTATTATATCACAATAAAAAGCAATAATCAAAAATTTTTATGAACGATTAAATGTACCGCTTTTACCACCACTTTTCTTTAAAAGTTTTACATCTGTTATGGTCATGTGTCGATCAACAGCTTTACACATATCATAAATAGTAAGGGAAGCCACGGATACGGCAACTAAGGCCTCCATTTCCACACCTGTTTTGCCTACAAGTTTTGCTGTTGCCTGGACTTCAATCCGGCTTTGTTCTTCATGAGGTAAGAATTCCATACTAACAGAGGTGATATTTAAGGGGTGACACATAGGTATTAATTCCGAGGTTTTTTTTGCCGACAGTATTCCTGCAACCTGGGCAACCCCAAGCACATCCCCCTTTTCAATCTTTTTGTTCATTATTCTCTGGAATGTGGCAGGCTTCATGGCAACCGTAGCTGTAGCAGTTGCTTCACGCAGGGTCTCCTGCTTTTTACTGACATCAACCATTGTTGACCTGCCGGATTTATCGAAATGCGTCAATTTTCCCATAAGCCACTACTGCCCATAGACATTTTATTTTGTTCGTAAACGGTTGCCACCTTTAGTTTGACTGTCGCGGAGCTCACGCCAAAGGTGGCAAACGGATGAAAGCACAATGTTAATTGTCCGTAAGTACTACCTTCTACAGTGAATTTTTGATTATTAACACTTTATAGTAAAAAAGAGTAAGCAATGCGTCAAGTGTTTTTCGTACAGATTTTAAAATTGGTTGACAATTTGTTTGTATAGCAATATAGTTGAAGCCTTTGTTATTACTTTAGAAACTCAAAATCTATAAGGATACAAGCAGTTATGACACGCGCACTGGAAGGTATCAGGATCATTGAATTCTCAAGAGCTTTAGCAGGGCCCTATTGCACCATGCTACTGGCTGATTTGGGCGCAGAAGTGATAAAAGTCGAGATGCCGGGCAGCGGTGATGATTCGAGGGGCTGGGGACCTCCGTTTATCGAAGGTGAGGCAGCCTATTTCCTGAGTATAAACCGTAATAAAAAAAGCATGACGCTTAATCTTAAAGCTGATAAGGCCAAAGAGATTGCCTGCAAACTTATTCAAACAGCTGATGTAGTACTGGAATCAAACAGGCCGGGAGCAATGGCACGGCTGGGGCTGGACTATGAAAGCGTTAAAAAGGTCAAACCCGAAATTATCTATACATCCGTTTCCGGATTTGGGCAGACAGGACCCTACAGCTCACGACCGGGTTTTGACCAAGTGATTCAAGGCTATGGAGGTATTATGGGCCTGACCGGCGAGGCAGATGGTCCTCCCCTGAAGGTTGGTATTGCGGTAACCGATATTGCAACGGGAATGTTTGCAGCAATAGGTATTCTAACGGCTCTTTATCATCGACAGGCAACCGGTAAGGGTCAGTACATTGATGCTTCCATGCTTGACGGGCAGGTCTCATGGCTAACCTATCAGGCCGGCAGATATCTGGCGTCCGGCAAAGTCCCCCAGCGCATAGGATCAGCCCATCCGCTTATTGTTCCCTACCAGGCTTTTGAAGCAAAGGATGGGTTTGTTAACATTGCAGTCGGAAACGACAATCTGTGGAAAAAATTTTGCGATGCAACAGAACTTCGGGCTATTGTCGACGACCCTAAATTTGCCACCAATGCCAAGCGCGTGGAAAACAGGCAGGAAGTTATTGAGATTATCAGTAACGTAATAGCTGGTAAAACAATGCAGGAATGGCTTGATATACTTGAAGATGCCGGGATACCCTGCGGACCGATCTATACTGTTGACCAAATATTTTCTGATCCCCAGGTGCTTGCACGTAATATGCTGGTTGAGGTTGATCACCCCAAGTGCGGACCTGTCAAAGTTACGGGTTCCCCCATTAAACTATCTGAGACACCGGCAGATGTGCGCACCTCTCCACCGATGCTGGGTCAGCATAATGAAGAAATACTTCAGGACCTGGGGTTTGACAGCAGTGACATAGAAAAAATCAAGGAAGAAAAGGTGATTTAAGCATACAATGAAGATTAGAAAGACACCAGTACAAACCTTCGGTAAAGGGTGGATTCTTAATATAAAGCATGCTCCTGATGGAAAGCAACTGGCAGTTGCTACCACAGTAGGGATATACTTTTATGATACAACTACCTTTGAAGAAACCATGTTTCTATCAGGCCACACTGATTATGTCTCTTCAATTGACTTCAGCCCTGATGGTACGCAGATGGTTTCGGGTTCTGATGACAAAACTATAAAGACGTGGAACCTGAAAACAGGCAAACAGATCATGGCCCTTAAGAGCCATTCTGATTGTGTTACGTCAGTCCGTTACAGTCGTGACGGCGCGCTGCTTGCTTCCGCATCTGATGACCATACCATTATAATCTGGAATGTGAAATCGGGCAAAAAAGTAATAACTCTGAAAGGCCATTCTGATTGTGTTACCACAGTACGGTTCAGCCCTGACGGCAGTTGGGTTGCTTCGGGTTCATATGACAACACCGTGAGACTCTGGAATGTCGGCACCGGCAAGACAATAAAAACCCTTACCGGACACACCCAGCCGATTAACTCAATCCATGTGAGCCCCGACAGCAGGCTGGTTGCTTCCGGTGCTGAGGATATGAACGTAAAAATATGGGATGTTGAAACAGGGCAGGAAGTTCGTAGCCTTGAAGGGCACCGTGACTTTATTACTACGGTGAGTTTTACCTCTGACGGCAGGCATGTGTTGTCAGGTTCTGAAGATGGGACCATGAAAATGTGGGATGTCGCTACCGGCAGGGAGGTCAGAACCTATACTGGTCATACCAGCTTTATATGGTCTGTCAGCATAAGTCCCGATGATCGCTTTATTGTAACAGGATCACGGGATAACACGATCAGATTCTGGGAGGCATCTCAAAGGAAATCTATCCATACAATAGATGGCTTTACCCGGCCGGTATGGTCCGTTAAGGTTCATCCCAACAGTAAGTTTTTTGCTTCGGGTTCAAAAAATACAAATATCAATGTCTGGGATATGAAAAACGGTACTCTTGTAAAACGTCTGTTCGGGCATACTGATGATGTTAACGCCATTTGCTTTAGTCCTGACGGCAGTATAATGGCCTCGGGATCTGATGACAATACCATAAAAATTTGGGATACTGAAACATGGGAAGAAACTGCTACATTGCTTGGGCATGATGACTATGTAGATTCTATCAGTATTAGCCGTGACGGACACTATTTGGCCTCCGGTTCTGATGACAACACCATACGAATATGGGAGATAGCCAGCGGTTCAGAAAAAAAGACTCTTAAAGGACATAGCGGCTATGTGTGGACTGTTGCATTTTCACCGACATCTAATCTGCTTGCATCAGGTTCCTGGGATAATACCATAAAAATCTGGGATATAGACTCGGGGAAAGCGGTCAAAACCCTTCGGGGCCATAAGGGTTATGTATGGTCTTTGGCATATACTCCGGATGGGGAAAAGCTTGTTTCGGCATCTGATGATAACACCATACGAATCTGGGATGTGGAAAAAGGTAAGATTCTGCAAACACTCCAGGACGGGAAAGAACCTGTGTGGTGTATTGCTCTTAACTCTAATGGACATTATCTTGCTTCCGGCTGTGGGTCGAACTTCATCTGTATATGGAATATGAAAGATGGTACCTTGGTCAAAAAAGTATCAGCCCATACCAATATCATTGAATCCGTAGAGTTTAGTTCTGATAACAATTTTTTGGTTGCAGGCTCAGATGACGGCACTTGTTCGTTGTGGTCGTTGAAGTAATTTGAAAAAAAACCGAATATATGTAAACATGAAGGCAGTCCCGAGAAACTTTGGGGCTGCCTTTTCAGTTTTACATTACATACAAGTCTATGTGACCGGTTGCTTACAAAAACCGAAGCTCAAACGCTTAGACCTAACACTATGAATTCTCTTGCCGTTATTCTTTTTTACGAAGATACCTTTCAAAACACAGACGTGCTTTCGATGTTTAGAGCCCATCCACTCTGTAAAAAAATCATTATTGTAGCCAAAAATCATGCATCACGGGATATGAGCTGTGTGGCCGGTGAGTTCCCCTTTGGCGGCCGGTGTGTATCTCAGGCGCTTGAGCTGGCCGGTGCCTGTGAATATGCGTTGATTCTTCCTGTCACCAGGGGGGTTGCTGTAACACCCGAGGATATAGAAACGCTATTAAAAACTGTGCCCTATGCTGACGCCGGGATGTATTATTCAGATTTCTATCGTGGCGGCAGAACCCCTGCACAGGTGATCCCGGTAGTTGATTATCAACTGGGGAGCTTGCGGGATGATTTTTTCTTCGGACCGCTACAACTATATTCATTGAGACATGTGCGATCTTGTTTTGCCGATTACGGCCCGCTGAGTGAAACCAAATGGGCAGGCCTGTATGAGTTGCGGCTCAAGGTTTCCCTGGCAGCAGACATTGCCCGCATCCCCCAGCCGGTCGGTTGTGTATCCGCCGACTATGCCGGCAAAACAGCACATTTCAGTTATGTCAGCCCTGATCAGCTGATCTATCAAAAAGAAATGGAGCAGGTAGCAAGTGCTCATCTCAGGAACATAGGTGCATATTGCTCCCATGCGTTTAGGAAGATGTCTGCAGATTCAGGGGTATACCCGGTTGAAGCCAGTGTGGTAATCCCGGTTCGCAATCGTGAAAAAACAATTGCGGCTGCAATTACAAGCGCGTTACATCAAAAAACCGATTTCACCTTTAATGTTATTGTTGTACAGAACCATTCAACAGATTTGACCGGCGAAGAGATAGATAGAATTGTCAAGCAGGATTCGCGAGTTATACATATTATTCCTGATAGCAGGAACCTTGGTATCGGGGGGTGCTGGAACGAGGCAGTACAGTCACCGCTGTGCGGGCGGTATGTCTGCCAGCTCGACTCAGACGACCTGTATGCAAACAATGATTCACTTGCAACGATGATTGGAGCCCTCCAGCACGGTAAGTACGGTATGATGGTTGGCACCTACAAGGTTGTGAATTTTGATCTTGAAGAAATACCCCCGGGTGTGGTTGAGCACAGGGAATGGAGTGACGAAAACGGTAGAAACAATCTTCTCAGGGTCCAGGGTATTGGAGCTCCCCGGGCCTTCCCCACTATTATGCTCAGGCAATTCCCGTTCCCCAATGTGAGTTATGGTGAGGACTATGCCGTAGCGCTGAGAATTTCACGCGATTTTCAGGTCGGACGCATTTTTACACCGTTATACCTCTGCCGCCGCTGGGAAGAAAACACGGATGTCAATCTTTCACCACTGGAAGAGACCCGGCTTGCTTTTCTAAAGGATAGAATGAGAACCCTGGAAATATTAGAGCGCCAGAAATGCAATAACGTTCCAGGAACGTGTAGGTAACTATGGAAAAAACACATTTTGCTCATATCATTACTGATGATGAACTGCGGCCCTTTTTTCGAGGGAAAAGCCGGGAAAATTTTATGGACAGGTTATCTGCATTTATCGAACAGCAGTCTGCTACCTGGCCGATGCTGAGAAAGACGCGCGAGGGGCTGAAAGATGTTATTACTAAAGAGATTTTTTTAAAAAATTTTGAAGTAATCGCTCAGAACAACCCTCACAGAATACGCAGCTCATCTTCCAAGGTTGATGAAGCATCGATTAAAAAACGGCCCTGTTTTCTCTGTCCGGAAAATCTCTACCCGGAGCAAAAAGGTCTGCCGTATGCAGATGACTGGCACGTTCTTAACAATCCTTTTCCGATTTTTGTTAATCATCTGGTTGTCAACTACAATAGTCATGCCGTGCAGCGTCTGGATACAGCCCTTGACGCTATGATAGCATTTGTCAAAGACCTCAACTTTTCCTACTGTGCATTTTATAACGGTCCGGCCTGCGGGGCTTCGGCTCCGGACCATCTGCATTTCCAAGCTTGTCCCAGGGGGGGACTCCCCCTCACCGATCAAATAATAAGGCTCAGCCATGCAACTCCAAACGGGCTTGTATCGGTTGCGCACGATCATGCAGAAGGCACCTGTTATCGCGGTACGGTTGATAACAGGGGACTGTTTTTTTGTATGAGCAGTGATGCCGACTTTATAAAAACCAGGCTGCACAATGCTATCGCATTTCTGAAACAGAGATTGTCTGATGTAGAAGAGCCTATGGTCAATATGATTATTGCAGGCATAGATACTCGGTATTGCGGCATTTTGCTGCCAAGAAAGCAGCACAGGCCGGAATGTTTTTACGGGGATGATAATACCAGAGTGCTTGTAAGTCCCGGGGCTGTTGATGTTGGCGGCCTTGTCATTCTGCCCCGGTATGAAGATTTTAAAAAAATGAACCGTGAAATGCTACTCGGCATGTTTTCTGAAGTGTGTTGTGATGCAACTGTTTTTGATGGACTGGAGCTGTAGTGTTCCGGGGAGTGAGTAACGAGGGATGAGTAACGAGGGATGCGTGAGCCCATAATTTCAGTCGGCCTCAAAGAAACCATTGATCGAGCTGTTTTCGAGATCAATGGCGAATACATGCTTAATGAAAAGCCGGTATCGCCCGGACGCTATGAATGCAGGCCGGCTGCAGACGATGTTGTTCTTATCAATGATCAGGGCCACACCGTAGCCCAATCAAAAAGACTGCACTTGTGTGCAGAGTCTGTGCGGACCTGTTCATTTTGTATCGAAGATGTAACAATCGGCAAAGACTTTCACTGGCAGCGCCTGCAAACCCAGCAATTCAGCGGTGACCTGATTCTGACTACTAGTGACACAACCACCATACAGGTTGTCAACGAAATCCCCCTTGAAATGTATCTTGAGGCGGTTATTTGTTCTGAGATGAACCCTGAGGCGCCTTTTGAATTTTTAAAAGCGCATTGTGTCTGTTCACGCAGCTGGCTTCTGGCGCAGCTGCGGAGAAAAAGTTCAAAGCATGGGTACCGGAATGCATCTGAACCAGCTTTATGGACTGATGCTGCAGCGCACACCCATTTTGATGTTTGTGCTGATGATCACTGCCAGCGGTATCACGGCAGAGGAAGTATTAACGAAGCGGCCCAAAAAGCGCTGATAGAAACCAAGGGAGAAGTACTTGTGTTTGAAGACGTGATCTGTGATACACGGTTTTCAAAATGCTGTGGCGGAATCACAGAAAAATTTTCTACCGCCTGGCAGAACCATGATGTGCCGTATTTGGCCCCGGTTGCAGACTGTCAGGATGACACTCCGGAATTTGATCCCCCAGTTTCTACAGAAAAGAATGCGCAGCGATTTATCGGTTCCTCCCCTGATGTTTATTGTAATGTGACGGATAAAGACCTGCTCCGGGTGATCCTGCCCGATTTTGATTATGAGACCCGTGATTTTTTTCGCTGGCAGGTAAACCTGACGCAGGAAGAGCTTGCCCGCATGCTTTTGCAAAAAACCGGGGTGGATTTTGGAATTATATTAGATGTTGTTCCAATTTCCCGAGGAGCATCAGGAAGAATTTCTCAGCTGAAAATTGCAGGACATAAACAGGAAAAAATTTTTGGCAAGGAACTTGAGGTACGCCGAATTCTTTCTCCAACGCATCTGTACAGCTCTGCATTTTTTGTTGAGCCTTATGGAGGGCCCGGCACTGCCCCTAAGGGATTCCTGCTTAGGGGGGCGGGCTGGGGGCATGGAGTCGGCCTGTGCCAGATAGGTGCAGCAGCTATGGCTATCCGGGGACGTACGTATAAACAAATCCTTTCCCATTATTTTAGGGGAGCATCCCTAAAGATTTTGAGCTATTAATGCTGATAGGTTTTTATTTCAGTATATTCTGTGTTTCTTTGCACGGGAATTTTTCCGGAGCGGCGGATCAGTGCTACCATTTCTTTTTCAGTAATATTGTTTGAAGCCCCGGCTGCCCGGACAACATTCTCCTCGAGCATTATGCTGCCCAGATCATTTGCACCGAAAAAAAGAGTCATTTGTCCTATGTCTTGCCCTTGAGTAACCCATGAGCCTTGAATGTTTACTATGTTGTCAAGGAAAATGCGTGTAACTGCCAGCGTTCTTAAATAATCTATTGAAGACGTTTCTTCCCCACCCAGTTCGGTATTGCCGGTGGTGAATGTCCAGGGAATAAATGCCCTGAAACCTTTTGTGCGGTCCTGCAGATTGCGGATTTTTTGTAAATGCTCTATACGCTCATTGAGCTTTTCGACACGGCCCAGCATCATAGTAGCAGTTGTGTGTAATCCTACTCGATGGGCTGTCTCCATTACCTCCAGCCATTGCTGTGAGGTAACCTTGTGGGGACTTACTATTTGGCGAACCCTGTCGGCAAGTATCTCTGCTCCACCGCCGGGGAGGCTGTCAAGCCCGGCATCTTTTAGGCGCTGCAACACCCGCTCTATGGTAAGTCCTGAGAGTTTGGAGAGGTGAAAAATCTCAGGGGCAGAAAATGAATGGATAAAGACTGTAAAACGTGACTTTATATCTTTAACGATACGCTCAAAGTAATCTATGTGCAGTTTCGGATGGAGGCCTCCTTGCAGCATGATCTGGGTAGCGCCAAGGCTGACCGCTTCGGAAACCTTCTGGAGGATTTCATCACCAGTTAAAAGATAAGCATCAACAGCAGCTACGTCTCGGTAAAAAGCACAAAACCGGCATTTGCTCACGCAAATGTTTGTATAATTGATATTCCGGTCAATAAGAAATGTTGCTTTGTCGGGAGGGTGAAACCTCTGCGTACACATTTCGGCATATTGCCCGAGGGTCAACATGTCGGCCTCGGTTAGCAGCAGCAGGGCCTCTTCGGTTGTGATACGTATACGTGCGTCAATTTTCTTATAAATTTCAGGTAAATTCATATATGCTTAAACTAATAAAATAAATGTTGAAGCTATACTATGAGCTGTCGACCACTGACATTTTTTATGTAATTTTCACAAATGTTAAAGGGGGTATCCGTTTTATGGCCCTTATCTTTTTGGCTTTCTTTAAATATGTTGTAAGGCCATGCTGATACTCCTCACTGAATTCAAACTTAAGGGTGTGAAAGTAATCCATTAAAAACTTTTTTGAAAAATTTTCCCAGCGGGCAATCTCTGCTATAATCGCATCAAGGTGTGCCACACTCATGTCAAGTGAACGTTCAAAGGCATGAAATACTCTGGAAACGATCCGGGGATGCCTTTCAGCATATGCTTTTCTAACTGTCCAGACGGCATACACCATTTTGCTGCCGGTAAGTTGCTGCCACTCTTCTCCAAGATCATAAACATGTACATGCCCGGGCTTTGCAAAGACTCTGAGAGCATCATCCCCAATCAGCAGGGCTGCATCTGCTTCGCGAAACATCTCCGGCAAATCGGGAGGACATTCGAAGTATGAGGGTTTAACATTATATTTTTCTTCCAGAATGATTTTGGCAAGTACTTGTGATGTAGCAGAAGTGTTGGTGAGTGCAATTGCTTTGCTGTTTAATTTTTGTATGGGAACCTTACTCACCAGCAGAATGCTCATAACCCTGCCATCAGAGCTGACGGTCAGTTTGGGCAGCAATAGCAGCTCATCTGCATGGCGGGCATATTCTATGGCAGGCACGGGACTGATATCGAGGCTTCCGTTGAGAAGTCTCCTGCAAAGCTCGGTTGGTGTGCCTTTGCACAGATCAATGTTAAATACGGCTCCGCTTTTCACCAGCATGTGATAAAGCGGCAGACAGTTAAGAAATTGTATATGTCCAACTCGCGGGCGCATAGTCTAGTAATTAGTGATTCGTAATGAGGAATAATTTATTAATCCTTTGAACTTTAGCTTTTCACCGCGTTTAATACCTTTCCATGACATTATAAAGCGTGTCGCGCTGAACAGGAAGCATGTCAGCCTGCTTAATCAAGGATATTAATACATTTTTTGTAATCCCTACAGCAGTTTCAGCCCCGGCCGCATGGGTTATTTTTTCCTCGGTAACCGTTCCGTCGATATCGTCTGCCCCAAAAAAAAGGGCAAGCTGGGCAGCCTGCATGCCTGTCATTACCCAGTATGCCTTAATATGGTCTATGTTATCAAGCATCAAGCGGGCTACACTGAACATTTTTAGTATCTCACAAGCTGTGGGCTTAGTGCAGGAGGTCATCATTGTATGTGTCGGATGAAAAGGCAGAGGGATGAACGCCTGAAACCCGCCGGTTTCGTCCTGAAGCCGGCGGATAAGCAGAATGTGGTCAATTATTTCTTCTGCAGTTTCTATGTGGCCAAACAGTAACGTTGCATTAGATTTTAGCCCAAGCATGTGAGCCGTCTGCATAATATCAAGCCACTCATGGGAAGATGCTTTATAAGGGCATAGTTTTTGTCTGATCCTTTCGCTTAACACTTCGGCTCCTCCGCCCGGCAATGAGTCGAGCCCGACGGCCTGCAGTTGCCTGAGTACTTCCGCAACGGTTAAACCCGAGATGTCGGAAAAATACTTGAGCTCTACCGGTGTAAAGGCCTTGAGATGAATAGAGGGGAATTCCTGTTTAAGCGTTTTTACAACATCAACATAGTAGCCAAAAGGCTTGTCAGGGTGAAGCCCGCTTACCATGTGTATTTCTGTGATTCCCGCAGGAAGTGCCGCCTGAACCCTCTCCAGGGTATCGTGTATAGTCATATGGTATGCATTAGGATCATCCGTATCACGGCTAAAAGCACAGAAAGCACATCTGGATACACATATATTGGTAAGGTTTACGTGACAGTTCACATTAAAAAAAACCTGATCGGCAGTCTTTTTCTTCTTTTCGGTAAGGGCAAGCTTGCCCATTGCAAGAATATCAAAAGAGTCGAGAAGTCTCAGTCCATCCTGTTTTGACAGACGTTGCCCTTTTTTTAGCTTGATGGAAATGTCTTGTAGTTTTTTTAAGATCATATTTAACAGCAATATGTATTTTGGCCATTAAATCAAACAAAGATAAATTAAAACCATAACATAAAATTATTATTTAACCAAATGGTTAGCCGTAACTGCTGCCAACACATTGAGAAGAATTAAAAAATTATTTTTCACTATACTGCTAATAAGTTTATGAGACAGCAAAAAGGCCGGGCGTAAAAGATACTGGGACATTACAACAAGAAATAATTGTTATCATATTAATACGTTAAAATTGTAAATAAAATATTATATTTAATTATACATAAATTTCTTTAAAATATACAAATAGTCAAAGTTTGCGCATAATCGGCCAGCCTTTATCTATAATGTCAAATAAATGACTGATAAAACTGAATTTTGGCTCTGTTTATCAATAATTATCTTAATTTTGACAAATATAGCATTAAATGTTGATTTAATTTTGACACAAAATAGTAATTTAATAATATAGATAAAAAAAATATAAAAAAGTTATTTTTATTTTATTAAGTAAAAACAAATGGTTAGGATCTGATTTACAGTAAAAAAACTTTTTTAAGCTATTTCAGGTAATTAGAAACTGTGTTTTAGGCATGTGCTTTGCTTTAAAAAAGGGACGGTTCCATAAAAGAAAAAGGGACGGTTCTTTTTTTAATCCTTTGAGAAGTCACAGTAGTTATGCCCAGAACGGCACGGTTAGCACCAAAAAAGCAAGTTTTTCACCTTCTCATAAGAGGCAATGGCCGCAAGGCTATTTTTAAGCATGAACGAGATTATCAGAGGTATATTGAGATCCTTGATAAGTACAAACAGCAATACAAGTTTAAACTATACCACTATGTACTCATGAAAAATCATGTTCATCTGGTTTTAGAGACAACTGAGGAGGGCGGGGGCATTGCTCAAATCATGAAGGGGATAAACCTCTCATATGCTCAGTATTATAAATATGCTTACAAACACAAGGGGCATTTCTGGCGGGATAGATATAAAAGCATCCTGGTCTCAAATGATCACCACCTGCTTACCTGTGGGATTTATGTTGAACTGAACCCTGTTAGGAAAAAAATTAGCTCAGAGCCGAAGGACTACCTCTGGAGCAGCTTCAATTTTTATGCGTATGGCTCTAACGGTTCAATTATTGATGAAAATCCAGTCTACACATCACTATCACACAGCACCCAAAAACGCAGAGAAAAATATCGAAAGTTTATCCAGGATATGATCAGCAAAAAAAATGCCCTCAAAGGGGAAATGAACAGGAGGCTTGTGTATGGCAATGAAGAATTTATAAATGAAATTAAAAAAAACTATCATATTGAAGAAAAAACAAAGCCAAAAGGAAGGCCAAAGAAAAAGACAAAAACGGGAAAGAAAAATAAGCCACTTGCGACCTCTGGTCCGGGAGTCTAACAAGGGAGGAAAAAAGTGTTTTTAATATCTTCAGCAATTAAAATAACCTCAAGGAGGGAACATAATGCTACAACAACCTAACAAGGATATGCCATTTACACCAAACAATGGATTTTATTCAGTTTTAACGGATAGAAGATCTAACCCTTATATAAGGACAAGACAGCGGAGAACTTTCGACAGACGAAAATCCTACAGGGTGGGGACGACCACTCTAGTATTTTTGTATGTAGGAGGTGAAATACGGCCCGGAACATTAAAAGATATAAGTGATTCAGGTGCATGCATTGAGGTTGAAAGAAATGGAAGTGAGGTATATCCCATTCTTAGAATGGCAATACCATCACTCCAAGATAAAATGATTAATTGTAAAGTAAACTGGTCAAAAAATGGTGCTGTGCAACATTTAAAAGGGCGTGAATCTTATGGAGTTACCTTTTTTGATTTAACCAATAACGAGAAAAATGAATTGCGCAAAACAATCTTATTGGATGAATCTGTATTGTTAGGCAGCGCACAAGATGTACTGCGCAAAACAGAAGATTTTTACTTGCAACAGGAGATAAAGTCATTTTTTTTGATTGATGTTAAGCGGACTATGGAAAGTCTTATTGATATTGAAACAATGATAGCAGAGGGTGTAGACGATGCAATTGTAATGAAAAAATGTAAAAAAGTTCTAGATAGATTAGCAGAAACTGGAGACAGACTAGAAAGCTTACTTAATAATGAGAGTTTAATTAAGGAAATCAAACAACGCCTGCGTGCCTTGCTTGGGCACTTTGTTTTTCAGTCAAATAATTTCAGACGTGGTTTTGAGAAACCAAGAGGATACCCTGGTGATTATAAAATGCTGGAAATAGTTTACGATGATTTAGAAATTTCAGAAGGGTTGGGAAGATATATTGACCGATATGGACTGGAGGTCCCCTACTCAATAGGTATCCGTATGCGAAAGGATACGATGAAGGAAATTTTATACAAATTTATTAACGACAGCACTAAAGATAAATTGAACATATTAAATCTCGCCTCGGGTGGTTGCAGGGATATACGCGAAATGTTTGCTCGTCCCATTACATACAGAGGAAAAGTTAATCTTATGTGTATTGATCAGGATGAGGAGGCCATCGAGTTTTCACGGCAAAAGCTGTCTGAAATAGATGTGGGTAACATAGATGTTAACCTGATCCAGGGAAATATTTTAAAACTGGAATCTCTTGATATCGGAGAAGAGAATTCGATTGACATGGTTTACAGCATAGGGATTGCAGATTATTTGCAGGACCGTATGCTGAAAAAGATTTTTAATGATTGTTACAAGATGCTTAGACCGGGAGGTAAGTTCGTATTAGCATATAAAGACAAAGAGATACATAAACCCCTTGCCCTAAATTGGTATGCAGATTGGTGTTTTATTCCCAGGGATGAAAAAGAATTTATTACCTTAATTTATGAGGCAATGGGGAAAGAAAATATTTCCATTGATATAAAAAGGATTGACACAAAAGTGATATTCTTTGCTGAAATAACCAAAAAAATATAAAAAAATATAATAGAATTTAAAAACATCAACAGAGGTGGTTTTTTAAACCGCCTCTTTTTTTTGCCCCGCAACCCGGAAGGTTATTGAAACAATATGACTTAAGAATCAATCGTATGATTCCGATAAGGAAATGTTGCATAGTAAAGTAAAATTAAATAGTTAGTTAACTGCACCTAATTTTTTAAGAGTTTCGGTCATGTTTTGGAAGACTTTTGGGGACAGCAAAAAAGATACCCTTAAAAAACAACAAAAAATTTCTTTGTCTTCGAATACACTCGGTCTTCGGGAGATGGGGTTAAGCATGTTTACTCTGTCTTTTTCAGGAGACCTCGAAAGGGTTTTTCTTGATGACTATTTTGAAAAATCTTTACCTCAATTTAGAGTCTCAATGCTCCTGGCCATTATCATATGGTCATCCTTTGGACTCCTTGATGTAACCATAGTTCCTGCAATGAAAGAAGAGTTGTGGTTCATAAGGTATTTAATAGTTTTTCCGGGCCTTGTTGGCATCACATTGTTTTCCTTTTTGCCACAATTTAAAAGATATATGCAGCCTTGTATTACCGGGGTATTAATTCTGGGTGGTTTTGGTATTATTTCAATGATTGTTATTGTACCTCTGGAGGCAATTTCTTCATACTACGCAGGCTTGATACTGATATTTATGTTTGGATATACATTTCTTAAGGCCCGATTTATATGGGCTACCTTTGCCGGCTGGATATTAGTATTTTTATATGAGATTGCCGCTATTTGGCTTAACAAAACTCCTGTGCCTGTGCTGGTTAACAATAACTTCTTTTTCATTAATGCGAACTTCATTGGAATGTTGGCCTGCTACTCCATAGAGTTTTATACGCGCAGGGATTTTTTCATGGCTCGATTGCTTGAGAGTGAAAAGGAGAAAGTTAAAGCTGCAAACCTAGCACTGGAAAGACGAGTTCAGGAACGAACCTCTCAATTAGCAAAAGCATATGATGACTTGAAACTTGAAATGACTGAACGCAAGCGGGCAGAAAAAGAGCTTGTACAGGTCCAAAAAATGGAAGCGATCGGCACACTGGCAGGAGGTATTGCGCATGACTTTAACAATATTCTGGCAGCTATTATCAGTTATGCTGAACTAGGACTGTATAAGCGTAATATCAGTATGGATAAGATAAAGTACAGTTTTGATCAAATACTCCAGGCCAGTGGGCGTGCAAAGGACTTAATTAAACAAATACTGGCCTACAGCCGGCGTCAGGAGCAGGAGAAGGTGCCTGTTAAGACGGGTACGATAGTGAAAGAAGCCTTAAAACTGCTCAAAGCAACACTGCCTAAACACATTGAAATTAAAGAACAATTCAATGCTCATTCAGACATGATCCTTGCAGACCCAACCCAACTGCATCAGATACTGATAAATTTATGTACAAATGCATCTCACGCTATGAAAGAAAACGGCGGTATTCTAGAACTTGGTCTTGAGAGTGTCCGGGTCAATGCCAAAGGTGAAGTTACCATCCCGGACTTACCTCCGGGAAGTTATCTGGAGCTTACAGTAAAGGATACCGGCATTGGTATGGATGCTTCAGTTATGGAGCGAATTTTTGATCCTTATTTTACCACCAAGGCCCCTGGCGAAGGAACAGGAATGGGGCTGGCTGTAGTTCTTGGGATTGTCAAAAGTCATGGGGGTGCGGTAAGGATCGAAAGCAATTTAGGTGTAGGAAGTACCTTCCATCTATTCTTTCCCAGTATTGAGGAAAAGGTTGCCGAAGAAACTGATACTCTGCAACAATTTCCTACCGGCGATGAATGTATCCTGTTCATTGATGATGAGGAAACACTAGTTGAGGTCGGACAGGAGATGTTGGAAGAATTCGGTTATAGTGTTATACCCAAAACGAATCCGACAGAGGCACTTGCAGTCTTTCGTGATGAATCAGCTAGAATTGATCTCGTTATAACCGATAAAAGCATGCCACAAATGACCGGCTTTGATCTGGCAGAAAAAATATTTCAAATCAGACCGGATATGCCTGTCATCTTATTGACCGGATTCAGCGATTCTTCTGAACTGGAAACAGCCAAGGCCAAGGGTTTTAAGGAGTTGATAATGAAACCAATCAATATGCGCGATATGGCTTTGACGGTGCGCCGTGTTCTGGATGAAAACAAACAGCAGCTCCCTCTTAAAAGAGGAGGTGCGAGTATAATGCAGAAAGGTTCTACTTTTACGCGCCACTAAGTGTGATGCAATAAAGGAGCTATATATGTATTCTAAAAAAATTTGCTGGAAACCGCCGGTTCAATTTTCAATTGTGTTGGTCTTTATCCTATTTATGCTGGCCCCATCTTTTGCCTTGTCTGAAGGTCTGCGTGATGACTCTAATGGTGACAATCAAACAGAGCAGAAAAAGTTGAAGATTCCTTTTTTTGATGGAATGAAAATTCAAACTACTAATGCCTATCCTAAGCTTACTAATGCTAACCATATGATAGAGGATCTTAACGATCTTACGGGAAGCAATTTGAGGGACTGGGATACAATAAATATTTTTACCCTTGATTTTGTTTTTTGGAAAGACCTGAACAAGTTTTTCAAAACCGACTTTGCTGTTTCAATAACTTCCGGTTCTCTGCTTTCATCAAGCAATGGTTTTAAGGGCACACCCCTTGATACGGCCATTCGAATGCGGCAGCGGTATACTACCTTGGAGTTATGGACCAATCTTTATTTTTACCCCTTTACGACGGATTATAAAGATGAGTATAAATCGGGACATATCATTGAGCCTTTTTTTGCAGTCGGGTTTGGCTATACGTTTTTTAGGAGTGAATCTGTTTTCAAATTCAGAAGACGTAATTTGTTTTACAACAGGGTGCGCAACAACTGGAACGGTGGTGAATTTGCTTATAAACTAATGACAGGATTTAATGTTAACCTTGGTAATATATCACCACGAATGGATCGATGGGTTGTTACTTTTTCGGCGTTTCAGATATGGAACAGGCTGAAAGGTCACTCCGACATGCACTTGACTGACGGTCTGAAAATACGTGGAAGACCGGTTGATATAGATGTTCGCAAAGACAATAGGATGGACATTGATTTAACCGGATATCATTTCTCCCTGGCAATCGGCCGATATTTTTAAGCGCCCTGCGGCAATCCTTCTGTATTGTCATTCTTTTTAACTTCCAGCCTTGCCTGATTATCAGGTTTTCTCAAAGTAATCACATGACATAGGTGTTTTTTTTTGATATATACAACAGCCACGTTATAAAATGTACATGGAAATTGACCGGAGATGAGAGATTCGATGCAATATCACCTGGCTTTATCTTTTTATAAAATCCCATGCTCCATGGCAGGCAGTCTGGGAAACCCTTATTGATAGGGATGCGTGCAGCAAGACTGATATGCAAGAAAACAAATCACAAAAAGTCCTAAGGCACTTTAACGTCATTGCCCCCAAATATGATGTGATGAATACCCTTCTGAGTTTTGGTTTGCATCACTGGTGGAAACGGGCAGCCATAACAATGGCCGCATTGCACTATGGAGATGTTGTGTTGGATGTGTGTGGAGGCACTGCTGATCTGGCAATTAGTACGACCGCCATAGTCGGCAATAATGGAGGTGTTTTTGTTTATGATTTCAGCATGGAGATGATAAAGGCAGGCAAATCAAAAACAGAAAAAGTCTCTTCAGCCCCAGGGATACGTTTTATCTGTGGAGATGCCGAACAGATTGCCGCGCACAGCAATATTTTTGATGCAGTACTCATAGGGTTTGGCTTGCGTAACCTGTCCGATATCCGGAAGGGCTTAAAGGAACTGTACCGGGTTGTAAAGCCCGGTGGAAAGCTGATGTGTCTTGAGTTCTCACGGCCAACCTTTGCACCTTTTCGCTGGCTCTATACCATCTATTCTTTTTGTGTTATGCCACTGGCAGGAAGATTGATTGCCGGCTCAAGTGAAGCATACACCTATCTGCCTGAATCAATTAGAAGCTTTCCGTTACCACAAGAGCTTTCGTCCATGATGCAGCAGGCAGGTTTTGTACAGGTAACTTTTAAACGACTCTCAAATGGGATTGCAGCAATACATGTAGGCATTAAAAAGTAGCACCGGCACGCTTGCCGACCTGCCGGATAACTGTAATGTTGTTATAGAACAAAAGTGGAGGACAAATATGGCTGATGTTATCGATTATAAAATTTTTGGTGATGATATGCAAATAGTAGAAATAGAGCTTGATCCGGCAGAAGGTGTGCGGGCAGAGGCCGGGGCCATGATGTATATGGAAGACAACGTTGAAATGCAGACTTCCACAGGTGGGGGCTTGTTCAAAGGATTTAAGCGCATGCTCACCGGAGAAAGTTTTTTTATAACAACATTTCTTTTTAACGGTAAAGGCAAAGGCCATGTAGCTTTTGGAGCGCCCTATCCCGGCAAAATAATTCCGCTTGACCTCAGTAGGCTGGGAGGGAAGTTTCTGTGCCAGAAGGATGCTTTTTTGTGTGCGGCCAAGGGTATAGAAATTGAGGTTGCTTTTACCAAGCGGATCGGAGCCGGGTTGTTTGGCGGTGAGGGTTTTATACTCCAGCGGCTTGAGGGCGATGGAATGGCCTTTGTGCATGCCGGTGGGACCATTATCAAGAAAGATTTGGGGCCACGGGAAGGGCTTAGGGTTGACACGGGCTGTCTGGTTGCCTTCGCACCGTCGGTTGACTATGATATACAGTTCATCGGAGGGTTTAAAAATGCCCTTTTTGGCGGGGAGGGAATGTTTCTTGCGAAATTGACCGGACCGGGTACCGTGTATCTGCAGAGTTTGCCCTTTTCACGTCTGGCCGACCGCATATTTGCAGCATCACGTTTCCAACAAAGAGGGGAACGCAAGGGTATTGGCGGTGTCGGTGGTGATCTGCTTGGCGGCATACTGGGAGGAGACAGGAATTATTGAGTAAGATTAAATTTGGCAGGAATATTTTGAAAAATTTTTTATTGTTACCCCGAATAATATTCTTAATTTTCAGGCTCCTGTTTGCTACGTATAGATAACCGTATCATAGAGTTTTAGACGGGTTTAAAACCAGTGTGATAGCGAAAGCAACCTATCTATTTGTTGTCCAGCACTGTGCGTACTTTTACGGCCAGTTCTTTACGGTCCATGGGTTTCAGTACAAAATCTTTTATGCCTGTAGATTTTGCCTTGTATTCTGAAACCGTCTCACTGTAGCCCGTGCAGAGGATTATGGGTATCTCGGGTTGTATGTTTATTATTTCCCGGGCCAGCTCAAAGCCCGTCATGTGTGGCATGGTCTGGTCGGTTATAATAATATCAAACCTTCCTGGCTCTTTTTTAAACAGCTCTATTGCTTCAGTACCGTTGCTTGTCGTAATTACACTGTAACCCAATGATTCAAGCATCTTTTTGCCAACCGCTAGCAGAGTTTCTTCATCATCTATTAAAAGAACTCTTTCAGTCCCTCTGGGCAGTGTTCCTTTAGTCTCCTTTGCTTCCGCTACCTGCTGACCTGACCTCGGCAATAGAATGTGAAAGGTGGTTCCTTTTCCCAGGGTGCTTTCTACAGTTATTGCACCACCATGGCTCTTTACAATTCCATACACCACAGCAAGGCCCATCCCGGTGCCCTGGCCCACTCCTTTTGTGGTAAAAAAGGGATCAAAAATCTTTTCCCTGATTTTAGGATCAATCCCGGTACCCGTGTCGCTGACTGACAGCACTATGTATGTGCCCTGCTGTAGATGTGGGTGTTTTTGCAGATGCTGTTTATCCAGCATTTCCTCTTTTAGGCCGATTTCAAGCACACCACCCGTATCAATCATCGCTTGGCTTGCATTGGTACACAGGTTCACAAGCACCTGATTAATCTGTGTCGGATCAGCCTGGACTGTGCAGCACTGCTCATCTATTGACTGATGTATCTCTATGGTTGTCGGTGTTGTTGATCGAAGCATAGTAATGATTTCTTTGATTGAATTTTGCAGTTTTATTGGCTTAAGAGACTGCACTTCCTTGCGGCTGAAGGCCAGGATCTGTTTTACAAGGTTTTTGGCTCGTATACTGGCCCTGCGTATTTCCCGGGCATACTCTTTTGCCGTACTTGACTCTGGAACATCTTCGAGTGTCAAATCAGCATAGCCAAGAATAGCACCCAGAATATTATTGAAATCATGGGCAATACCGCCAGCAAGCGTGCCGATTGACAACATTTTTTGCGAATGGTGCAGTTGCTCCTGCATCTGGCGCTCAAGAGTTATGTCTCTAAAAACAATAATAACCCCCAGAACTTCGCCCCTTTCATTTATTATTGGTGCAGCACTGTCACCGATAAGCCGTTTGTTTTCATTATCTCTGGGAATGAGTACCGTTTCATTAGCTAGGCCAAAGACCTTACCTGTTTTAAGAACCTTATTGACAAGATCTTCGCAGCGCTCTCCAGAAATTTCGTTAACAATATGAAAAATTTTCTCCACGGGCTTGCCAATAGCTTCCGCCTTTTTCCAGCCTGTCAGGGACTCGGCAATGGGATTTAAAAATGTAATAAGACCCTTTGTATCAGTGGCAATCACACCGTCACCGATACACTTTAGGGTAGTTGTCAGCCATTGCTCGCTTTCCTTTAAGCGCTTTTCCATTTTGTGCTTATACAGTGCTATTTCAATAGCAGACTGCAATTCCTGTTCCTCAAAGGGCTTGATGATGTAACCGAACGGTTCAGAGAACTTGGCTTTTTCCAGCACTTCATTATCACTGTAGGCAGTGAGGTAGATAACCGGGATATTGAATTGAAAGCGGATTTTGTGTGCGGCTTCGGTTCCGCTCATCTGGCCTTTAAGCTTAATGTCCATCAGCACCAGATCCAGAGGGCACTCCTCCACCTTTTGCAGGGCCTGCTCCCCGGAAGGTATAACAGCGGATACTGCATAGCCTAGGTTTTCAAGGGTTTGCTGAATGCTTGTGGCGACAATTCCGTCATCTTCCACAATCATAATCGTAGCTTTTGCCATTTTTCTAATCCTTTTTTTCTACTGGTTCTTATTGAACCGGATTTTAAATGAGGTGCCCCCGGTTCTGTCAAGCTGAATATGAGCACCCAGTTGATGCTCGGCTACAATCGTGGCAAGTTTTAGGCCCAGCGAATTAGTATTTCTTATATCAACGTTTTCCGGTATGCCTATTCCATTATCGCTTACCATGAATTCAATCTCATCTTCATTGACCGATTGCAGAGCAACCGTTATTTCTCCTTTCCTGCCACGAGGAAAGGCATGTTTCAGTGCATTGGAAACCAGTTCATTGATTATTAAACCACACGGGACTGCGATATCAAGTCCGAGCATAACAGCATCAATTTTTTGTACGGTAGTAATTCTAGTTTTATCAGAACCATAGGTCCTATAAATAGTATCCACAAGATGCTTGGTGTAGTTAAAGAAGTTAATACCAGACATATCTTCAGACTGATATAGTAATTCATGGATAAGGGCCATACTTTTAATCCGCCTCTGACATTCCTTAAATATTTGAATATCTTTGGCACCCTTAGACTGAAGCTCAATGATGCTGGAAACGACCTGCAGGTTGTTCTTCACCCGGTGATGAATTTCTTTGAGCAGGATGTCCTTTTCAGCGAGTGATTTCTTTAACTGTTCTTCCATTTGTTTGCGTTCGGTGATGTCAATACCAAGTTCCAAAACTAGAAAAGTGCCATCTATATCAATAAACGGATAGTCATACGCCTGATATGAACGGCCATCGAGGGACTCAGGCCATTCCCAGACTTGAGGTGCTTTGCTGTCAAAAACTTTGAATGTCGGACATGGCGAACAGGGTTTTGTCGCTCCCCATATAACCTCATAGCAAAGCCTCCCCTCTGATTCACCGAAGCACTCTCGGAAGTAGCGGTTAGCAAAATGTATTCTATGGTCAGGACTTTGCAAATAAACATATGCTGGAAGACTATCCATTAAGGTAAAAAGTCTCTTTCGCTCCAGCGACAATGTCTCTTCTATTTTCTTACGTTCGGTGGTGTCAACAACTGCTCCCGTCATATAGGAGATGTTTTCTTGTTCATCGTAGAAAGGCATGCCTTGATCACGCAGCCACCGTTCGGTTCCATTCGGCCGCACTATTCGAAATTCAGCTCTATACATATCCCGTTCACGTATTGAGCGTTTGATTTCCTGGTTTACTGAACTGCGATCTTCCGGGTGTACGCGCTGAAGAAAATCTTCTACCGGTTGGGTTGACTCTGCAGCTTCTAGTCCAAGGATACGATTAAAACTGGCATCACGGGTGTCCAGGTTGTTCACGGCATCCCAGTGCCATGTTCCCATATCAGCAGCATGTAATGCTGCGCGAAGTCGTCCCTCGGTTTCCTGTAATGCCTCTTCCGCCTGCTTCCTGTCTGTAATATCAACATGGGTTCCAACCATACGGAGGGCCCTGCCATTTTGATCCCTATTTACTGCGGTACCCCTTCCAAGCACCCATTTCCAGCTACCGGATTTGGTCTTTAGACGATATTCAACTTCAAAGTTTTTAGTCTTATTCTCGATACAATCATTGTTTACCCGAAGAACTCTTTCCCGGTCGTCTGGATGTAAGAGATTAATCCAAGTCTGACCGGTTGGGGTAAACTCGTTTGGTTCAAAGCCAAGCATGGTATAATAGCCCGGGTTGACATATACTTTGTCAGTGCTTATGCTCCAGTCCCAAAGCCCATCCTTGGTTGCCTCTATTACATAGCTGTACCGCTCTTCGCTTTGCTGTAATTCAGCGTTAGCCCTCATGTTGTGTCGAAATAATATGACAGCAATCATAGCCAGAATAATGCACAGCACAAAAACAACAAATATTCCTATTGTTGTTTTTTGTTTTCTTTCCTCAGATAATATTCTAAATTCATCGGCTTTGTTTTCAGCAAATTGCAGAAGGTAATTAAGGCCTGATTTCCCATCTTGTCCTGCGTTCATTAATTCAATATGGCGGGGACCTTTTGTTTTTGTGATTTTTGCAGCCTCATTCTGTCGCCCCTGTCTTTTTAGGGCAATAACGCTATCTCTTATTGCTTTCCAGTTTTTAAAATCCTGGCGGGCTGATTCAACATATTTTTGATCACCGAGGAACCGCTCCGAAATCAGGTCAAAGGCTTTAAACGATTCCACCTCGTCGGCATCAACCTGTTCAATTGCATCTTTGAGTTCTTCGGGTGTGTTTGCTATAACGACATCTTTCATACTCCGATGCATGGCGTTAATGTTTGCTTGTATTTTTCTGACGGCATTGCTGACAGCAAGCGGGTGGTCATGAATTTTGTCTGCAAGATCGGCAAGTTGTTGTGACTCATATATTGCAAACCCGCCGACAACAAAAATGATCATCCCGACAAGAATAATGGAAGGAAAGATCCCTGAAAATAGAATTGAGTGCTTTCGGTTCATAAAGTGCTCTTTTTTATAAAGACACTTTTGCAAACGAAATAATTACAAGGAAAAGTTTATTATTGAATTATTGTGGATTATCTTTGATTAAACGGCACAATAATAAAAAAATCAAGGAAAAATTCAGATCATTAGCGGGCTAATTTTATCAATATATTTATTCAAGGTTGCACAGATTTCTGTGTGCATGATTGAAGGGTGGCGTCAATGGTTCTCTATAAAAGAAACATTCTGATTGCTCAGTACATATACCGCATACTTTATTAACTCCAGACTGTAGGCAGAAATACCACGGTCGCTTTGCCACCAGTTCTGTTCATTAAACACACTGTTTGGGGTACCCATACTTTCTACCAGGACTGTAGTCTCTTGGAATACCTTTTTGAAGGCATAAAGAGCCCTGCGGGTATGGTGGTTGTCAGTTACAATGATAATATGTCTGAAAGAATGTTGCAGGCAGTATTCCCGCATGTCATAGGCTTCATCAAACGTAGAGGTTGCCCCTCCTTTTAAAGAAGGAACCAGAGTTATAGGAACGTTTACTTTCATCTGCTCGGCGATAGCTTCCGCCATAGTTTTCTCGTCGCAACCGATGGCGTTGATCAAAGGATGGGGAGCTTTGGTCTCTGTAAAAAGAATTTGAGAAGCATAGCCATCCTTATGCAGTTTGATTGCACAGGGCAGTCTCGTTTCTATATTACCGGAAAGGACAAGGATGGCCTCAGCCCCTTTGGTGGCATTGTGGATTGTAAAAAACCCGGCATAGCCGGTAAGAATTCGTGGATACCAGATAATAATACAACAGATCAAGAGGATAAATACAATTAGTGAATAGAGAAATATTTTTTTCATCACAAAAAGGCATATTGAACTTTGAGACTATACAGATGTAAAAAAGCCGCCTGGAGAGGTCAAGCAGCCTTTCCCTTTTCTGTCTTTTGTGGAGAAGTAGTGTCTGAGGTTTTTGCGGAATCTTTTTTTTCTGATGCAGCAGAGTCCTTAGGCTCTTTTGCTTTTTTATTGTTTTCCTGATCTTTGCGGGCGTAATCGGTTACGTACCACCCTGTGCCTTTAAGCTGGAAAGAACAGTTTGATATAAGCTTTTTTATTTTTAAGCTTTTACAGTGTATACATTTTTTTGCAGGCTGATCATTGATACCCTGAAAAACTTCAAATCTTTCTTCACAGTTTGCGCATTCATATTCATAGATAGGCACTGTTTAATCCTCCTTCACATTCTGGCGCCCAGGTACAACATATTGAAATCGCTATAAATATAAACATAATTGCATTAATTGTCAATGGTAAAGAAAGTAAAAATCTTAATTTTTATAATTTTTTAATATTTATTATTTATTTTAAAAAATTGTTTTAATAAAAAATGAAAAACTGTGAAGCAGAACAAAATTATTTTAAGTGCCGCCACTATTCATTGAAAGCTCATCATACAATTCTTCCTGGGCTTTAACCATGTGATGGATGTCAAATTCACCAACATTTTGGTTTCCCTTTTTGCCCATTTCCAAAGCGTGGCGAGGATTTTGTAAAAGGAACGTAACCTTTTCTGCTATCCCCTGTATATCTCCAGGGTTTACTAAAAATCCGTTAAAACCGTCTTTAACTGCTTCAGGTGATCCGTCAACCTTGGTGGCAACTATGGGGATGCCTGCAGCCATTGCCTGAGGAAGAACCTTGGGCAATCCTTCCCAGAGAGAAGTAAGGGCAAGAACGGTAGTTGCCTGCATTATTGCCGGAATATCTGTGCGCCATCCCAGGAAGTGAAAGCACTCCTGCATGCTCCTTTGGGCAACCTCTTTTTGGGCAGCTGAACGCAAAATCCCATCACCGACCAGCAGAAAATGTGCATCAGGGATCTGATTGCGTATCTGCTGGCAGGCCCTGATAAAATCAAGCGGGGCTTTTTGAGGCTTGAGACATGCAATCATTGATACCACAGGGGCTCCAACAGGAATTCCCAGACTCGCTTTCACGCTGCTTTCGGTTTGATCGGATGCCTGAAAACCGGCAATATCGATCCCGCTGCGAATAAGCCGGGTATTAGTTCGGGAAATAATTCCGAGCCGTTCGCCCTGTTCTATATTTGCCCGTGAGACAGCTATGAAGGTGGTAGTGATGCGCGCGGTAATTTTTTCTAAAAGAATAAAAAAATTTCTCACGAGAAAATGTTGGTAATCATTAAAACCAAAACCATGGATAGAATGAATAATGATCGGAACCCCTGAAAATTTTGCGGCCCACCTTCCCAGGATACCTGCTTTTGAGCTATGGGTGTGAACAATGAGGGGGGCAGATTTCGGGGTAAGCTGTTTTATTTTTTTTATAATTCCGGTGAGCTGCACAAGGGCTTTGATGTCACGTATAAGCCGGATCTGGCGGATCAGGTCGGGGGCTACAAATACATTTTTCAGGGTTTGAGCTTTTTCAAACAGTTCCCCGCCTTTGCCGGCTATCAGGAAGGTTTGAAACTTTTCGGCATTGAGATGCGAAACAGTGAAAAGAGTGTTTTGCTGGGCCCCGCCCAGTTCCAGTTTAGTTATTATATGGATAACTTTTACTGTGCTCACAATATCATTAATGAAAGCGTATGTTTTTAAATCAACTCTTTTGCAGTAGCCCTTCCCTGCAGAAGAGCATCTTCCATTGATTCATATTCCCAGGCACCAAACCGGCCGACAGAAAAAACTGAATGTTTCTTGAGAAATTTTAGAATACCCGGCAGATTTTTTTGACGGTATTTGTCAAAAACAACGTAGGCATGTTCTATGTTAGTATAATTATGTGCAACGATCCGATCATCTTTTTTTATAATACCACACCTTTCTAAGCCATCCAGAGAGACTGCCAGCAAGGTCTCAGGGCTTGTTTCAGATGATCCTGCAGCAGAAATCTCAATATACAGGGAGCTGGTTTTTCGGGGAGCCATATGTGGTGAAAAGTTAGAGTAAAAACCTACCCGGTAAAACGGAAACTCAGGTTCTGGAAAATATATCCAGTGATACGGGCTCACCTGCTGCCGGTTCACCCCTATATTGAGATTGTGAACTGATACGAAGCGAAGCTTTGTACAGATTTTTTTATAGGCCGGAGGTAAATCCTCTATTTTAGTGAGCAGCTGAGGGAGCGGAATCGTTGAGACGAGTTTTTCATAAGATATTTTCTGACCATCCTGCAAACAGAGGATTTTTTTTGCGAGATTAACCGAAGCGAGTGCTGTGCCGAGTTTAATATTCTTGACCTTTTTAACGAGTGCATCTGCAAGGACACCGATGCCTCCCTTAGTGGGGTAAAAAAAAGAGGCATTGTATCCCATCCCGGTATTTTGAATGCCCAGGGCTCCTTGCACTACCTCAGGGAGTGTAGGACGCGGAATGGACCAGCTTGCCCACTGGCTGGTCAATTTCTGCAAATCCATCTGCCAGAGTTTTTCATTATAGGGGAAAAAGAAATACTGAGCGATACCTTCACCGAATGTCTCCAGGACCCATTTCTTAAAACCCACGTTTGATTGACTTCTTTTTTTACGCAGGTGTGTTTTGATAAAACCCATAAGACATTCATAGACAATCTCTTGAGGCAGCCCGTAAAGGTTGGCTTGAAAGGGATAGGGCACGTATCTGCCCCGGCAGTATACAGCTGATTTGCGTATATTTTTTTTAAATGTTCCTGGGGCAATCTTCTTAATGAAACGATGGGTATAAGGATTTTGTATGTGCAGCAGATGGCCCGTAAAATCAAAGGTAAAGCCATCCACATACGTTGAGCGGCAAAGGCCCCCGGCAGTGTTTTGCTGCTCAAAAATTTTATAGGAGCGTTTTTTTAGATGATATGCAGTGCTTAAACCGGTGAGCCCTGCACCAACTATGGCAATCATATTATTGTTATGTATGAATTTTCTACTTTGGAATAAATACTTGCACCAAATCCAAAATGGCTACATTGTCATATCTACTTTCTTTAAAAAAAATCCCAATACAAGTGCCGAAATGACAACAAATATAATAATGCCAAGCGATGTAATCATCGAAGAAACCAGCATCATTGCCAGCCCCAGCAAACCCAAAAGCAGGCTTGCAGCATAACTCAGCAGGACCGTTTGACGTGTGGAGAGTCGCCATTTTCTCAGGCGAAGGGCAAAGTGGTCGGGGCTGCCGTAAATAATCGGCATTTTTCTGCGCCAGCGGATATACATTACAAACAATGTATCAAAAAGTGGAACTCCTAAAATAATCATGGGAGCGAAGCACCCAAGATTATTGTTTGCGGTATAGCTGCCTATCATGGCTAGGGCCCCCAGCATAATGCCGATAAACATACTGCCCATATCGCCAAGGTACATGCTGGCCGGCTCAAAGTTATAGCGTAAAAATCCCAGCAGAGCACCGGCCAGGGAAATGGTAAGAATTGCGATCATGGGACGGTCGTTGAAAAGAGCAACCACAAAAAGCATACATGCCGTTACCAGGCCAACACCGCTCGACAACCCGTCCATAACATCGATAATATTGAAAGCGTTAATTATGGCCATAAGCCAGAAAAACGTGAGCAGGAGTGAAAAGCTATAGGGTAAAAAAACAATTTTTATATATATACCGGACTTTATCAGGACAAACACAGCAATAGCCTGTCCGGCAAGCTTGAGTCGGGGGCTGAGCTGTTTCAGATCATCAACAATTCCCAACATAACAATAATGGTGCCTGCCAGCAGAAGCCCCAGAACCTCACGGGTAAAGTCAAAGGTAATGGCCAGCGTAAAAAGAAATGACAGATAAACTGACAAGCCGCCGAGGTATGCCACAGGATTCCGGTGCTTTTTTAACCGGCCGTCCGGATGGTCTATGATATCATATTGAATGGCGGCCCTTCTTACTATTGGTGTCAGGCGCAGGCACAAACAAAGCGCCAGCATAAAAGAAAAAAAATATTCTGTAGGTTTATGGGCTAATTCCCACAAAGATAACCAGCTGTTCATACCTCTAGCGCTTCTGTGCTAATAGTTCACGATATAGTGTAACATTAGCCTTAACAGTTTTATCTATGGAAAACTTCTCAAGGGCTCTGTCTCTCCCGGCCTGGCCCATTTCCTCAGCACGTTTTGGATCTCGCGTGAGTTGTAACAACGCATTCTCAAGAGACCGGGCATCACCCGGACTGCACAAAATACCGGTCTGTCCATCATCTACGATTTCATCAATACCCTCAAGGCGAGAGGCGACCACAGGGCGTGCTTCAGCCATTGCCTCAAGCAGTACATTAGGAAAACCTTCCCATAGCGATGGTAAAACAACTATATCCATGTGAACAAGGCAGGCCCGCAGGTTGTCTACCACACCGGCAAACATAACATGGTCTGCAACACCCTGTTCAACCACCAAACGTTTAATATGATTTTCATCGGGTCCTTCGCCGAAAAAATAAACCATTATTTCAGGAGCTTGCGGCACAATTGTTTTAAGTGCCTCAATCAATATCGCGTGGCCTTTTTGTTCGTGAAACCTGCCGGCAAGGGCAATCTTGGTTGTATTGTTCTTGACAATGAATTCAGGGGCATCTTTTTTCTCAGCACTTGTACAGTCAATACCATTATAAATGGTAACAATCTTTTCAGGGTTGATGCGGGTGCGGGTAATGGTAAACGTTCTGACAGCCTCGGTAACTGCTGTATACTTGTCTACCAGCGAAGACGTGAGCCGGTCGATGAGGTGTTTAAACTGTTTGTCAGATTCTATGACCCGGATTGATGAAATTACAATAGGAACGCCCCCCATCCTTGCGGCAATCCTGCCCATGATATTTGCTCTGAACATGAAAGAGTGCAGGATATGGGGCTTGAGGCGGCGGGTCAGCCTGAACAATCGCAGCAATGCCGGCAGAAAGGTTACGGCGGCCTTCAAGCCGCCTGCTTCACTTAAACCCAAAGAGTAAAAACCATCAGATTCATCAGCAATTTTTTGTGCTGAAGCCCCTGGTTTTTTTAGTGAGCAGACATAAATGGCATACTCATTCCGGTTAAGTCTGCTAATAAGCTCATACAGGGCTTTTTCAGTGCCGCCAACATTGGTGCTGGTTATAAGGTAGAGTATGAGTATGCGCTCGGCCATTGCTTTTTTGGTTTAAACGAACGATGATTTTAATGATTTGCTGAACTTAACAAATACAAAAATGGATGTCAATTGCACAGAATGCTCTACTGCATTTTGTAATATACCATAGTGTTTTGACAGCTAAGGTCAATAAATGCCTGTAGAGGAATAATATAGATGCGGATTATTGGGGGGAATGATATTTACCAAGATATAATAGAACATTGATTTGTTTATTATATTTTTAGACCCAAAAGCAAAATATGAGAAAAGACTTAAACAAACTTCTCCCCGGTGAGCCGTTCATAGGCTTCGATATAGCGCTGGGTTGTTTTTTCAATAATTTCAGGAGGGATAGTGGGTGGTGGCGGACTCTTGTCCCAGTCAAGCGTCAGGAGATAATCTCTTACGAACTGCTTGTCAAAACTTTGTTGGGAGCGGCCAGGCTTATAGTCATCTCGGGGCCAGAACCGGGATGAGTCCGGTGTCAGGACCTCGTCAATGAGAATAATCTCACCGTCCAAATTTCCAAACTCCAGCTTTGTATCTGCAATGATGATACCTTTGGCTGCTGCTATGTCGCGCGCGCGTGTATATATTTCCAGGGTAAGCTTACGCAGATGCTCGGCTGTTTCTTTTCCGATAATAGAACAGGCCTGATCAAAGGTGATGTTTTCATCATGGATGCCGACCTCTGCTTTTGTTGAAGGTGTGAAGATCGGCTCAGGCAGTTGGGCAGATTCACTCAGTCCCGCAGGCAGATTAATGCCGCAGATGGCTCCGGTTTGCTGATAATCCTTCCATCCCGAGCCTGAAATATAACCGCGTACAATACACTCTACCGCAAAGGGCTGAGCTTTTTTTACCAGCATGCTTCTGCCGGAAAGCACGTCGGCATATTTTTGACATTCAGCGGGGTACTTTGCAACGCTGGTTGTTATAAGGTGGTTTGGTACAATATCGGCAAGATGGGACAGCCAGTACTCGGTCATGCCGGTAAGTACCCGGCCTTTACAGGGAATGCCTTCCGACATGACAACATCAAAAGCAGAAATCCTGTCTGAAGAAATCATCAGCAGGTTGTCGCCGAGGTCATAGATATCGCGCACCTTACCCCGATTAAGGAGCTTTAAATCACTGAATTCGGTTGTTAGCAGGACATTGTCGGACACTTTTCTGTCTCCTTTTGTTCAATTTTATGTATATTTTTTTATCCGGTACAAGGCATCCGGTTAAATTTCATCCTGCACCTCATCCTGCAGTGCAGACTTATGAATCGCATCCCGGGCCGCCTCTTTGCCGGCCTGAAAAGCTTTTTTATTTAATTCCAGGAAACGTGCTGGCACACGCCTCTCAACAGCCCGGGCCATGGCTTCTTCTGAAACATACGGAACTATCTGGGTGATGGATCCCAGTGAAATAATGTTGGCGACATTTTCTCGTCCGAATGTTTCTCTGGCAATCCTGGTAAACGGTATTGCATAGACATGTGCATCTGCAATTTCGGAGACATAGGTTGAATCTACGATAAGCGTTCCCTCGGGCTTGAGCAGCGGCAGGTTCTCTTCATAGGCATCCTGGCTCATGGCAAGCAGCAGGTCAAGCTCTCGGGCCTTTGGATAGTTTATCTCTTCATCACTGACAATAACATCTGATCGGCTGAACCCGCCGCGGGCGGCGGCTCCATAGGCCTGGGTCTGGGCTACAAACTTACCGTCATATATGCCGGCAGCCTCAGCAACAATAATGCCGGCCAGGATTAAGCCCTGTCCACCAAGGCCGGCCAGCCGCAGTTCATATTGTTGTGTCATACATAACTCCCATTTAAAAAGTGCCTAAAGTGATCTACGGTTTGAAGCGTCTAAATTTTTAACCGGTTTCCCCTGCAGAGTTCTGTCTCATATTTTACTTTTTCTGCGCACGCTGCACAAGTTTTTCGTATTCTTCGCAGAATTCACGTTTGTCTTCGTTTACAAAAATGCCGGTCAATGTTTTTCCCTGCAGTTCTTCTGCAGACATGTTTTTAGCCTGCTCAAGCGGAATAGTGTCATCAAGCTGGCTTTTGAGCATGTCTACCGCGCTTCCCAAGCGATTGTATCTGCCGTATATTGTGGGGCAGGGTGTGAGTACTTCAATAACGGAAAAGCCCTTATGCTGTATTCCAATGGCAATAATTTCATCCAGGGCGTCGGCATCGTAGGTGGTTCCCCGGGCAACAAAGGTTGCACCGCAGGCCTCGGCAACTTTTATTGTGTCAAAGTTGTTTTCAATATTTCCCATGGGCGCAGTAGAGGCAATTTTTCCGCCGGGTGTTGTTGGAGAAACCTGCCCGCCGGTCATTCCATAAATGTTATTGTTATAAATGAAGGCGGTTAGGTCTATATTTCGGCGGGCAGCATGGATAAAATGATTGCCCCCGATAGAAAGGCCGTCTCCATCACCCATAACCACAAGGGTTGTCAGCTCGGGACGTGCAAATTTCAGCCCGGTTGCAAAGGACAGTGCCCTGCCGTGGGTTGTATGCAGTGTGTTAAAGTCTACATATGTTGAAGTTCTCCCTGAACAGCCTATACCGGAGACCATTGCCACACGGTCTTTTGAAATCTTAAGACTGTCCACTGCTCTAAGCATTGAGCCGAGCACAATACCATTTCCGCAGCCAGCGCACCAGATCAAGGGGAACTTTTTTTCATGTCGCAAGTATTGGTATACATCAATATCTTTTTGCACTGTCTGCTCCTTCGCGCTTGATTCCTCGAATTATTTCATCAGGGGTTATCAGTTCACCGTCAACCTTGGTAATTTTGCGAACCCTGAGTTTGCCTTGATTTACACGGGTGACTTCCCGGTAGATCTGCCCCATGTTCATCTCCGGCACGAATATTTCCTGCACCTGTTCCGGCATATTCTCCAAAGCAATTCTTGGAAACGGCCACAAGGTTGTTAGTTTGATCAAACCGACTTTTTTACCCTGCTGCCGCAGTTCAAGTGCAGCACTTTTTGCAGAGCGCATCACACAGCCGTAGGCAACAATGACAGCAGTGGCATCCTCCATAAGAAAGGTCTCATAGAGCATTATATCTTCAAAAGCCTGTCGGATTTTTCTGTGCAGTCGATGGTTCAGGGCAGTCACTTCATCTTTTTTGGTTGTGGGAAAACCCATCTCATCATGGGTAAGGCCTGTTATATGATAGCGGTATCCATCACCAAAAGAAGCCATTAAGGGTACGCCGGATTTATTATCTTCAAAAGGGCGATACCACTCAGGCGGACAGGTAGGCTGAGTACGGTTAGCAATTTCAATACTTTCAACCTGCGGCAGCACTACTTTTTCACGCAGGTGTCCGATCACTTCATCCATTAATAAAACAACAGGCGTTCTGTACTGCTCGGCAAAATTAAGTGAGGTTATTGTAAGATCAAATACTTCTCGGACAGTAGAAGGGCACAGAGCTATTATGGGGTGGTCCCCATGTGTGCCCCAGCGGGCCTGCTGTATATCACCCTGGGACGGCAATGTCGGCATGCCCGTGCTGGGCCCGCCCCGCATGACATTTACGACAACACAGGGCACTTCGGTCATTGCGGCAAATCCAAGGTTTTCCTGCATCAGCGAAAAGCCCGGTCCGCTTGTTGCCGTCATGGTTTTGCAGCCTGAGATAGATGCACCGATAATACAGCCCATGCTGGCAATTTCATCTTCCATCTGGATGAATTTTCCACCGGCTCCCGGCAGGCGCCGTGACATTATTTCTCCAATTTCATTTGACGGGGTGATCGGATAGCCGGCAAAGAAGTTAACACCACCGGCAAGGGCTCCCTCTGCAACTGCTTCATTACCCATTAAAAGTTTTGCTTCCATGAAACTCCTACTATATTGATTTTAGATTTCAGATCTTGGATTTCTTTATGTGCCAGGGTGTCAACTATCTCAGGATAAGACATGCTGTGTGCATCAATCCAGAATCTAAAATTTTCAGGCTGAATGCTCTCCGCTTTTACCTTCGATCATTCTCAGCGCAAAATCGGGACAGCGCGTAATGCAAAAGCCGCACAGATTACATTCAACCGGTTTTACCGGTCGCGGATATCCGTCTTCATCAATCCTGAACACATTATGGATGCACAGCTCACTGCATATGCCGCAGCGTTTACACCATTTATCAAAAACAACGAAGCCGACTTTCGGGTATTTGCTCTTTTTCTTTTTTTCCGTGTATTTTACTTTTGTCTTTTTTGATAACAAACTCGAATACCTCCAACATTAGGTCGTAAGGAGTGAGACGTTAAGCGTAAAACGAAAAAATGCGCTTTACACTTTGCCGCTGCCGTTTTATGTTTTTTTCAACAGATGCGCTACTGTTTCGCCAATTTTAGCAGGGTTCTTCTGTACCTGGATTCCTGCGGCCTCCCATGCAGCAATTTTTTCACTGGCGGTACCTTTGCCCCCGGCGATGATAGCACCGGCATGGCCCATGCGCCTTCCGGGCGGAGCAGTCTGACCGGCAATAAAACCGCACACAGGCTTATTAAAGCCCGCTGTAATATAAGCAGCAGCTTCTTCCTCGGCAGTTCCGCCGATTTCACCTATCAGTACAACTGCCTCAGTCTGGTCATCTTCACTGAACAGTTTCAAAAGGTCCGTAAAAGAACTTCCCACAATCTGATCTCCGCCGATACCGATACAGGTTGACTGCCCAATCCCGCGCCGGGTGAGCTGGTTAACCGCTTCATAGGTCAGGGTCCCGCTGCGTGAAATAAGCCCGACAGAACCTTCCTTGTGAATATGTCCGGGCATGATCCCTATTTTAGCTTTTGCCGGAGAAATAAGTCCGGGGCAGTTGGGACCGATAAGCGTTGTTTTTTTGCCGTCCAGATACTTATGTACCTTGACCATATCCAGAACCGGAATTCCCTCAGTGATGCATATAACCAGATCAAGCTCTGCATCGATGGCTTCAATAATGGCATCAGCAGCAAAAGCAGGTGGGACAAAAATACAAGAAGCATTAGCGCCCTGCTGCTGCTTAGCATCGATTACCCGATTATACACCGGAACCTTTTCATCAAAAGTCAACCCGCCTTTGCCGGGTGTGACCCCTGCAACAACAGTGGTGCCATACTCTATACACTGTCGGGCATGAAAGCTGCCTTCATTGCCGGTTATGCCTTGAAAGACAACACGGGTCTGCTTATCTGCCAGAATACTCATATCTTATGTCTTCCTCTTTTTTTAGTTTTTAATTATGCTGTTGTGCAGTGTGCAACCTTTTGAGCTGCATCATCAAAGGTTGTTGCCACTTCAAAGTTAAGTCCTGATTCAGCTAAGATGTTGCGGCCTTCTTCAACATTTGTGCCTTCAAGCCGTATCACCATGGGAATTTTCAGGTCAATCTTGCGGGCTGCCTCCACAATACCGTTTGCAACGCGGTCACAGCGCAGGATACCTCCAAAAATATTTATAAGCACAACTTTAACATTTTTATCTGAAATCAAAATTTCAAAGGCGTGTTCAACCTGTTCTGCGGATGCACCGCCACCCACATCGAGAAAGTTAGCCGGCTCCCCTCCGGCAATTTTAATAAGATCCATAGTGGCCATGGCAAGCCCGGCTCCGTTTACCATACAGCCGACATTGCCATCGAGCTTTATGTAATTGAGCCCGTATTTTGAAGCTTCCAGCTCTAGGGGCTCCTGTTCGTCCGGGTCATAGAGCTCTTTAATGTCCGGATGCCGGTAAAGGGCATCATCATCGAAATTTATCTTGGCATCAAGAGCTAACATCTGCTGGTCCCTGGTGATGATCAAGGGATTGATCTCAATGAGAGAACAGTTTTTTTTCAAAAAAATCTTGTAGAGGTTTGCTATAATAGACGAGGCCTGTTTGATGACATCTTTTCCCAGGTTTAACCCGAAGGCCACTTTGCGGGCATGGGCCCCGGAGAAGCCTGTTGCAGGGTCAACAACCGCCTTTATGATCTGTTCAGGTGAGGTTGCAGCTACCTCTTCTATTTCCATACCGCCGGCTTGGGAGGCCATAATCACCGGGGCAGATCGAGCCCTGTCGATAACAATACCCAGGTAGAGCTCCTTTCCTATGTCAAGGCCCTTTTCCACCAGCACCTGTTTGACCTTTTGGCCTTCCGGTTTTGTCTGGTGTGTTACCAGGTTCATACCTAAAATTGTTTTGCCGGCTTTATGGGCTTCCTCTGGCGTTTTGGCCAGTTTTACGCCGCCGCCTTTACCCCGGCCGCCGGCGTGAATCTGAGCCTTTACAACCACCGGTCCGCCCAGTTTTTCGGCAACAGCCTGGACCTGTTCGGGGGTTGTGGCAATTTCACCTTCAGGGATAGGTATCCCGTACTCAGTAAAAATCTTTTTAGCTTGATATTCATGAATCTTCATGGCATTGCCTATCGGTTCTGTAGCTCTTCAAAATTCCTAAAGCACCCCATGCTCACAGTGCGTATAAAGTATCAAAAATAATAGAAAACGTAAAAAAAATCAACAAAGAAATAAACCTCCCCTCAATAAGCTACGGGGAGGTTCATTATATAAAAGTTTTTGTAAACCGTATGCTGTTTTTCCCGATCTATTAACAATAAGAGTGATGTAGAATCCACAGGAGAGAAAATATGAAGAAACTTTTGAGGAGTTTTTTTCTGGTAATTCTTGTTATCTGCCTGCCTTCCAATGCTGCTGCTCTGCGCAGCAGCAGCCGTGACAGTGACGTAAGGGATAATACTCGCCTGAATGAACAAAAATCAGCTGTTGTCGGGCATCGCTGCAGGGGCCGTTCTAACTGGTCAGTTATGAAGGACAACGAGGAACTGGGTGCGGCAGAAACCAGTGTGAGAAATAATAAGAGGATTATGGACTCGGAAACAGGTGTAAGAAGCAATGAACGGCTAAGCGAGGAAGAAACAACACTTAGAGAAGGCGATTATGATGCGGATTGATGCGTGCGGTGCGCATTGCAATAATTTGTAGATCCTGCCAATTCAAAAATTCCACTATTAGCATTATTAAGCTAAACACTAGCTATTTTACGTATTGTGTCATGTAACTCTAAATATTGGTTTTGTGCAAGTTATAATGGGTAAATGCTGCTAAAGGACTTATCCATTAGAGATCCTTACCTTATCTTATTTTTTTATCAAATAAAGGACAATAATATAAAAAAATTTTGGTATACATAAATAATAAGGTTCTAGACTTTAAGTTATCCAAATATAAGGTCAAAAAAATTATTAGTTGTTTTTTTATTGACAAACCGCAGCTCTTTTACTAGGTTTACAGACTAAATGTCCCAAAGTCATGTCTCTAAGGCACGAGGTGCTATGAGATATGACCGAAAGGGTAATGCTCGAAAGGGCTTTGCCTCCCGTGATTGGAAATGGAGTAATGTATAACAGGCCAGGACCTTTTATTTACGGGTGCTGGCCTTTTTTATATCTGAGAACCTTTATTTGTCTGAAGGTTGCTGAATAGTATGGGAATGAATCATTAGGATTTATTGCCTGATTGTTCTTTTACAGTATGCATAATGTTCCGAGCCATGGATCTAAGACCGTTACGGTTATGAGAAGTGGCTGATAGGGTACAGCTTGAAAAGGCTTTGCCTCCCGTTATTGGAAAGGAAACAGAAAGACACGCAAAGAGTCGGTCTCCCTGTCTAAAACAGCGGGACCGGCTTTTTTGTTTTTTTAGATATTTCAGGGCTGATCAAAGGAGAGTTGGGGTACATGAAGAAAATCGGATGCGTGCTGGGTCTCTGTATGCTTTTGTGGTTTCCTGTTTGTTCTGATGCAACCGAGAACCTTGCAAACGATACCTTGCTTGAGCTGCTTCAGGAGAAGGGGTTTTTATCAGCGGAAGAGGTCGCAAAAGTAAGAGGGATTCTCACTAAACAGGCCGCAAAAGAGGTTGAGGTTGTTTTTGACGAAGGGCTACAGGTGCGCACAAAGGATAGAAAAACCTTTACAGCCAGAATTGGCGGCAGAATACAGACAGACCTGGTTGTCTTTGACAATCATTATCCGGTTGACAATGATTTTGATATCCGCCGCGCCCGTATATTTATTGCAGGCAGAATATATGAGTATTTTGCTTATAAACTGTCTGTTGAGCTGGAAGGAAGCAGCAGCAATAGGCTTATTGATGCCTATATAAACTATGATTATTTCCCGTACCTTCAGTTTCGTCTCGGGCAGTTTAAAGAGCCTTTCAGCTTTGAGGCACTCACCTCCAGCAAATACCTTCCTTTTACTGAGCGGTCAACAGGCTATTACCTCACCCCGGCGCGGGATGTCGGCTTTATGATTCACGGCACAGTGTTTGATAAAGATATTCAGTATGCCCTGGGGCTGTTTAATGGTGATGGTCGCGACGGTTCTCGGCGCGGGCAAAAGGATGATAAAGAAATAACCGGCCGTCTGGTAATTCGACCGTTTCGGAAATGGGGGCCGGGACTGCTCAAGGGGCTGCAGGTGGGCGGGTCCTATTCCTATGCTCGGCTGGATACATCTGATTTTCATTTTAAAATACGTACTCCTGCACGAACGGCCTTTTTTACAGTGCAGACACGGGCTAAATTCAACATTACCCAGGAGGTTGATACCCTTGAGCGCTATGGTCTTGAGCTGGTTTATACGTACGGACCGCTGCTTATCATGGCCGAATATATCAGGACTAAATTTCAGGATGTAAGCCTCTCAGATATGAGTCGTTTCGATTTTGACCTGCGCTGCTGGTATGCAGGCTTTCATATAATGCTGACAGGAGAAAAACATAGAGTGAAAGGGGGTGTTTTACAGCGAATAAGACCGCGGTTTAACTTTGATCCGCGTAAAGGACATTGGGGCGCTTGGGGCATCGGTTTCAGGTATCAAAAATTTGAGGCAGGCAGGGTTGTTTATCAGGCCCTGGTGCAGGAGGGATTCAGCGTCCGCAGGGTTTATGCATTTACCATTGCGTTAAACTGGTATTTAAACAATCTGATGCGGTTCTCATTTAACTATAGCAGAACTCGGTTTGAAGATCCGCTGTTTTTGGGAACGCACTGGAAAGGATACTCGTACTTTGAGGATACTGAACATGCCTGGATAACACGTTTCCAGTTTGAGTTTTAACTTTTTCGTAAAAACATTAAAGAGGAGATTGCTATGCAAAAAAGAATTATAACCATCGTGCTGCTGTTTGTGTTTGGAATGTTTTCCAGCCTTTACGGAGCCTACCATCATATGGACGAGCAGGACTCACCAAAATTCCAGCAGGCATACCCCGAACTGATAGGGACAAAGCTTGATGACTGTGCCCTGTGCCACAGCGGGGGTGAGTATGAAAAAAACCCGGGTAAATTCGTCACGGTCGGCAGCTGTCAATGGTGCCATATGACCTATGGTTATGATGGCAACGGTGACATAAGCGAAACAATGAATCCCTATGGTAACGATTACCTTGCTGCCGGCAGAAGCGTAAGTGCTTTTTTTGCGATCGAGAGCCCGGATTCAGATAATGACACCTACTCAAACAAAGAAGAGCTGGATGCGGTCAGCTACCCCGGCAATCCGGATGATGATCCCAGTAAAGTCCCGGCACCCCGGATTGTGTATACCCTCTCAGAGCTGGAAGAACTCCCGGTTCACACACAGTTTCTACTCATGAACACCAGCCGGGGTGGTACGGATGGTAATGACTATTATACAGAATATCAGGGTGTGACCCTTGAAACGCTGCTTGCAGAGGCCGGTATGCTGAGCCAGGCTGAAAGCATAAGCGTGTTTGCGCCTGACGGGTGGTCACAGACTTTTGACCTTGAATCGGGAGGAGAAAACTATTATGTAAGCGGAGAATATCCCCAGGCAACCTATTACTATGATCCTGAAGCAGACGCTGTAAATGGCGGGTGGGTTGACTACAGCTCACCGGGATGCCAGGGGCGAGAACATGGCCAGGCAATAATAAATGAAGAGGGTTTAGAATGTATGCTGGCCTATATGCGGGATGGCGTCTATCTTGATATAGGGGCGCTTGATGCACAGAACAGGCTTGTTGGCGAGGGGCCGTATCGCGTTGTGCCTCCCCAGAAAAAGCCGGGCCCGCCTGACCAGCTGGCAACATCTCCGGATCAGGATGTTATATGGCCCTATGATGGTGATGAACTTGAAACTGATCATAATGCGGGTAACTCTCCCCGCACTTCCACAGCAATCAGGATTGAACCCCTGCCGGAAGGCACCACTGATTTTAACTGGAATGAAGGCGGCTGGACCTATGCTGATAATAGTGAAATCATTATTTATGGCGCGCTGCGTAACGGTGCAGTTGAAGGTGTTGTAACCGATGCAGTCAATGGTCAGCCAATTGAAAAAGCCAGAATTACTACAGACCGGGGCGGGTACACAACTCTTACCGATGTAGATGGTGTCTATAACCTGAGCGGTGTTGTCTGCGGTCAGGATAAGGCAACGTATACATTGACCGTATCTGCAAACGGATATTCCTCTCAGAGTCAAGATCTAGAGGTGGCGCATGAAGAAACAGTGGTTGCGGACTTTGCCTTAAGCACGGGAACGGATAATGCAACTACCTGTCCTGTTGAGGCCGTCGCAGATCAAGATACGATCACACTTTTCAGACTGTTCCGTGACCGGGTCCTTAAGAAAACTCTGCAGGGAAAAACATATAGAATACTCTATTATGAATTTGCCCCTGAAATCACACAGAAGATTGTCTCATCACCAGCGCTGCGGGCACAGGCGGCTGGTACGCTTACCAGTTTTGCAGCAACTGTTGCCAGGCTAACGGCAGGCGGCAAAGCAACCATTACTGCCGGACACATACAGAAAATACGTGAACTATTTGTCACCCTAAAAAAAGATGCAAGCCCTGGTCTTTTACAGGTATTGAAGCGGCTTGAAAGGGATTTGGATAATAAGACAATCCTTAAGGTTTTTAATGTTTGTTTAGAACAGTAATGTAGTACGGGGCGTGTACCAACACGCCCCAATTTTACTGTTTGTGTGGAGGCAGGGAGATGACAGGCAAGCGATTCAGCGTAAAACTCTTTTTCATCCTTCTGTTTTTTGTTGTTTGCACAGTTCCGGCAGGTGCCCGGGCCCAGGGAGTGAGCGGGACAAGCTACACCGTATATATTTACTCTGACATGGTTGAAGAGTCATCTGCCACTATGTCGTTTGAAACCAATGGGACACTCCTGCTTGATATTTATGATGGGTTTGGACTCTATATGGACATTGGCTCTCTTTTTAGCGGGACATTTTCTGCTCCAAACTTTAATGCAACCCAGGATCTTCTGCTGCTCATGACAGGAGTAGTTACGGCAGATTATTTAAGCGGCATGGGGTTGATTTTTATAGACTATCAGTATACTGAGTTCTTTCTGTTTTTCGGGTATGCTCATTAGGTTGAAGAATTGTTCAAAAATTGGTTAGGTCATGCTGCACAGCCAGTTAACAAAGCGGTACGGGCAAGGAATTATCTGGCTTTTCTGTTTGTCCAGAGCAATGTACCTACAAGGAGGATTACTATGAAAAACAAGGTTTTATTAACAGTAGTTATGATAATTGCACTTATCCCCGGTTTTTGTTCTGCCCAGGAGCGTCTCAGGATGTCTACAACCACGAGTACTGACAACTCAGGGCTGCTTGATGTTGTGCTTCCGCCTTTTGAAAAAATGTTTAATGTTAAGGTGGATGTTATTGCTGTTGGTACCGGCAAGGCGCTCATGCTGGGAAAAAATGGTGATGTAGATATAGTTTTTGTACATGCCCGTAGCGCTGAAGACAGATTTGTTGCCGAAGGCTTTGGTGTGAACCGCCGCGATGTCATGTATAATGACTTTGTTGTGATCGGTCCGCAAAGTGATCCGGCCCGGATTAGGGGACTACAGAGCGCAGCGGAAGCATTTGTAAAGATATCGCAGGCACGCGCCCCGTTTATCTCTCGGGGAGATGATTCGGGAACCCATAAAAAGGAAAAAAAGATTTGGGCTCAGGCACAGATTCAGCCTGTAGGCACCTGGTATCAGGAGGTCGGACAGGGCATGGGGGCAGTGCTGAAGATAGCCGATGAAAAAAAAGCCTATGCCTTAACCGATCGTGGGACCTATCTGGCGTTTGCAGGGAAAATAAGCCTCACGGTATTGTGCGAAGGGGATGCGGCGCTGTATAACCCCTATGGAATCATTGCCGTTAATCCTGTAAAACACCCGCATGCAAACTATGTGAAAGCTATGGCCCTGATCGGCTGGATCACGTCCCCCGCCGGACAAGCAATTATTAAGGAGTTCGGCAAGCAAAAATTCGGCCGGCCGCTTTTTTACCCCATGGCTGTTAAGTAGTACAATGGAGTACAGAGGAAAGCTGACACGCGTTGGTAGGATTTTATGTTCGACCATGCTAATAGTTCTTGGTTTTTTTTGTAGCCACTTTACTGCCTGTAGCGAGCCGGAAACAGCGCTGGTTGAAATTATTTTGCCGGAAGAAATGACGGAATATGCAGGCGGTGAAGAAGTCGTTTTTGAGGTACGAATAGAAAATTTTGCAGGCGTGGCAGCAAAAGTCTATTGGAGTTTTGGAGACGGTGCAACCGCTGCAGGCGTTAAAGCTGTTCATGCCTTTGATACAAAAGGCACCTATGAAGTCACGGTTGTGGTCACCAATGAGTATGAAGAAATAGTATATGACAGCATATCTGTTTGTATCACCTCATCACGGTATGAAAAACTGGATGAGGTGCAGAATGCATTACCTGACGATGCTACAGCCTGGTCTGTAGTATATGATACTCGCACCGGTCTCTTCTGGGAAGTTAAGCAGGACCATGACTTTGTCAAAAACTATGCAAACCCTCATGATGCTGATAATACCTATACGTGGTTTGACAGCAATCCTGACACGAACGGCGGACATGAGGGTGCTGATGGTAACGGGACTGATACAGAAGATTTTATTGTCCTGCTGAATGAAGAATCCTTTGGTGGTTTTGCTGATTGGCGGCTGCCAACCTATGATGAACTCACAACGATTTTTGACTCACAGCGCTTTAACCCTGCCATAAACACTATCTATTTTCCTGAAACAGTATCCTGGTATTACTGGTCGGCAACAACCTATCCCGAGCAGGTCTTTTCCTATGCGGCCTGTCATATCTCCTTTATGGGCAGCCCTTCGGAAGAAGGTGCGTTCCCTAACCAAATCACTACTCAAAACCATTATGGTGATAAGGATCTTTTCTATCATGTCCGTGCAGTACGAGACGATGAAACAGTGGAGTGGCGATGAGTAAATTAAGGTAGTGATGGATGACGTGGCAAAAATCTATTGTCTAGTTGGATCTATGCCAAAATTTCTGTGTGGTGACTGAAGGTTAAAAAGTTAAAAGGCCAAAATGCAAAAAAGCTAATTTAGTCGTTACTGAAAAAGTGGTTTTTAAGCAGCAAACGAAACCGATTTGGCGGTCAGACCAAAACGGTTTTGGCTTTTTTGACCCCAAAAGAGCCA
>JANQFE010000013.1 GCA_028278025.1 Thermodesulfobacteriota bacterium
GTTATCAGGCGGAGCGAAGCGCAGCCTGATGGCAAGGCTGTGGACCTGGAACCGGGCACCGCGGCGTTACCAGGGCGAGCGTAGCGAGCCCTGGTAACAATTGAATGTTCTGATAAAAAATACAATTGTGATGAATTTGAAGAATTTTTTAAACCTTTTGTTGGTGGTTCTTGGTTGTTAGAAGCAAGCACTTTAAGGACCCCTGAAATATTAATTATTTGTCACGCAATTAAAGAACTTCCTAATGCAAATGTTTCTTTTTTGTACTTAGAACCAAAAAGTTATAATAGACCTCGAAAAACACAAGTGTTACATCGACGCCTTTTTGAACTATCAGATGACGTTGAGATATTTTCAGGTGTGCCCGGATCGGTTATTGTTTTAAGAGATGAAAATCCAAATAAAGCTGTTTTTCTTGTTGGCTATGAAGGGCAACGTCTTGATCAAGCGTTAGAACAATTAAATATCCGACCATCTAGAACATCTGTAATTCTTGGCGTCCCAGCGTTCCAGCCAGGTTGGGAGATGGATTCATTTGCAAATAATTTAAGTGTAATTAAGGAAAGAGATATTAAAGGTGATATACTCTTCGCTGGTGCTGAAAACATAAGCGCAGCCTTCAATTCAATTGAAGAAATATATAAATCTTGCGATAGAATTAAAGGAGAACGCTTACTTATTATACCAATTGGCACTAAGCCTCATGGGATTGCTGCTGCATTGTTTGCATGTAAACATAAAGACGTTGGATTAGTATATGATTATCCACAGCTTAAGGAAAAAAGAAGTAGTAAAGTTTCAAAATGGCATCTTTTTAATGTTAACTTCTAGTAATATTAGATGACACAATACAATACACCAGAAAAAATTGCCTCTATCCTAGCACGTTGGGCTCCGCGTAAAATCAATAATATTTTAGAACCTTCTGTTGGTAAAGGTGTTTTGTTAAAGCCGATACTACCAAGACTAATTCGATGTAATAGCAAGGTTTTTTGCGTAGATATAGACCCCAATATGCTTGAGGTTGTCAAAAAAAAATATAGCATGTCTATGGGGGAATCATTAAAACTATATCATAATGATTTCCTAGAGATGAAGTTTAATGAAAATAGTTCAGAAAACATGTTTGACTGTATTATTATGAACCCACCTTTTTGTGGAAAAAAAATCGGATTAGTTCATACCGAATTACCAGATAGCAAACAAGCAAAGAAGAGGTTGTTCAGAGAGGTCCCTATAGAAGGAGCTTTTTTAATAAAAGCAGTTAATTTGCTAAAAGAAAAAGGACGTATTTTAGCGATTGTTCCATCTTCTGTTATTTCGGCTGAAAATGGTAAGTGGTTGCGTAAACACTTAATGGAAAAAGGTTGCATATGTTATGTTCATGAACTTCCAAGAAACTCTTTTAAGTCAACGGATGTTAAGGTTTTTCTGTTTGTATTTGAAAAAACAAAATGTAATAGAAAAATTATTATTTGCAACCATAACATAATAAAACCTGACCGCTTAATATTAGACAAGGGGAAATTATTAGAAAAAGATATACGTTTTGACTATAGTTACCATTCAGCTACAAACTGGCATAAAATGTTACAGAATTCTATACCAGGCGCTTGCTGGAAACCTCTATCAGAATACGCTATGATTTCGCGAGGCAAGTTAAATTCAAAACACAGCTCAAGAATTATTCATTCTACTAATTTTAAGAATGGATTCTGGAAAACAAATTCTTCAAAAACAAAATTCAAATCAAAGCAACCAAATTCTACCATTCAAACATATGATTTATTAATTAAAAGAGTAGGCCGGAATTGTTTTGATTCAATTGGCCCAACTATGGGGGCTTCATCAAAACAACTATCTGATTGTGTTTTGAGAATTAGGCCTATAAAACGACGGGATAAATTAAAATTACTTTTTGCGTTACGTTGTTTGCTTTCTTGTCAAGAGGGGAAGGACCTTATTGAACGTGGAAGTTGTGCATCTTATATTGTTCAATTTAAATTCTCTTCACTTCTTATTCCAATAAATCTTTTCGAGATATACTATGGTGCATTTAAGAGATATAAGAGTGCTGTTGAAAGATATAGATTTGCAGAAATGAAAAAAATTGAAAAATACGTCCAATCAAGGTTAAAAAAACGAATAAAAAATTATTGTGAAAAAAACTAGAACTGTTGTTAATTGTCAGAAAGAAAAAGTCTTAGCAATAAGATCAAACATAGTTCAATTTATTGAATTTACTGATGGGATATCTTTAAACAGCAAAGCGCTTCAGGAATTATTGAAGGATTCTAAAAAAATTAAATTTATTTCAAGAAAAACGGCTGAAACAAATACTAGATGGAAACAAATAATTCCGTATTCAATTATTAGTTATAATAATTTGTTTTTAACATATACTAGGGGCCAAAAGTCTGATGAAAACAGATTAACGGGCAAATTATCCATTGGTCTTGGTGGTCATATAAATCCAAAGGATGCGTATCTGATAAATAATAAATATGCGTTTAGCTTTGACACTATCGTAAAGGCAATGAAAAGGGAGATAGATGAGGAAATTAATATTAAGTCCAGTTATGAACACAAAGCGGTAGGAATTATAAATGATGATACATCAAATGTTGATAAAGTTCATTTAGGTGTTTTATTTATTTGGAAATTGCAAAAAAAAGCTATCGAATATAGAGAAGGAGATATAACTAAAATACAGTTTATGACCAAAGACGAACTAATTAATAATTATCATAGTTTTGAGAGGTGGTCACAGATTTGTATAGACAATTTTGATAAATTTTTGTGATGGTTAATAATCAATTTGAACAAATTGGGTCAGCACCCATTAAAACTAAGACTGAAATAAAAAAACCACCTCTTATTAAGAGGTGGTTTTTTTATCAAGCATTCAGTAATTAAAAACCCGACTTCGTCTGGCTTAATAATAATCTGTTGCCCGGGCCCCCCACGATACTCGCCGAAAGGCTATCAGTTTCTTTCTTTGCCTGTATCTTTTTCAATTGCTTGATTAGCTTGACATCTGAATTTTTTTAAAAAAAAACTTAAAACCAAAGAATGCTACTAAAGTAGACATTTTAATCTAATCATAAAAAATAAGCTTAAACAATAATATACAGAATATTGTTAATATAATTTGCTAAAAAATTATTAATTGCTAAAAAAGTTGCATTAACATTATCTTTATTCTATATTAATATACAGATATAAATTTCCAAACCAAACAGCAATCAAGCTTAAAGTGATTACATACTATGTAATATAGGTATTGCAATAAAAGTATTAAAATTCAAATAGTTGAGCAAAAAAGGTAATGCATAAAAACCCTTATATTATTATATCAATAACATTTGCTACTATATGTATTATATTTTATGCTTTAGCATGTTTTTTATACAATAAATCATTCAATCAGGGTACAATGATAAATATTATAGTTAATGCCTTTCAAGTAGTTTGTGGGGTCCTGATTATAGGAAGTATATTTTATGAAAATATTAATAAATATATTAAAGATATGACTTTATATATTTTTATTGCTGGAGCAGCATTAATTGTTAGCTCTATTCAAACATTATATAAAATAATTGTCAATATGTTTGAATAAATTATTAAAGGACTCGCAATACATGACTACAAAAAGCGATATAATTCAAAATTTGAAAAAATTTATGGAGGAAAATGGTTATACTCAAGAACAAATGGCTGGTAAATTAGAAATATCTAGACAATACTTAAATTTGATTTTAAATGGCAATAAACCAATAACGTCAACAATAGCGATTAAATTAGAGCCCTTAACTTCCCGCAGTCTACATTATTGGCTTGGGAAAAAACAAGATACAGTTTATCAGGAAAGTGTTGAAAAGTTAATAGACCGATGGATTCCATATGGTTGTCGACTCCTCGTTGACCATGAAATAAAAACAGCAGTGGACAGTAAATACATAAAAATAAAACCTTTCAAGGAGGAACATCTAGATCCTACCAGCTATTGCCTAAGTATAGGAAAAAAGATTCTTCTTTCGCATGAAAAGGAATCAATTCATCTAGAAGAAGGGGACTCTATAGAAATACAACCTGGCCAAGAGGCTGCTTTTTTGACTGAAGAAACAATAGCTATTCCACAAAACATTTCAGCCAAAGTCTGTCCTACAACAAAAGTAATTGATTCTGTTATTAACTTGAACAAAGGAAGTATTGTTCATCCAGGCTATGAGGGGATTATATATTTTACACTTAATAATTATTCGAAGAGAGCAATAAAAATAGTGCGGGGAGCAAAAATTATACGCATTCAGTTTACTTTTCTTCCTGTTGCACCGGAACAAACTTATAAGGGTGCAAAACAAGGTTTAGACGATTTCCCAGAGGAACTTGTCAAATCTTTTTATACTGATGATACTAAAAATGCATCTTCTAAAACAGAAAATTTAGAAAGCAAAATTGATCAACTTTTGAAAAAATTAAACTAGATGTTTTTAATGCGGACACTGAAAATAGGGGAAGCGCCTATTAAAATTATCATAAAAAAACCACCCCTTAACAAGAGGTGGTTTTTTATTAAGCATTCAGTATGGATTAAACCTGGCTTCGGGCAGGCCTTAAAAATCAGGGTGCAGTTCTTTGAATTGAGCGTAAGAGAATACGGGGCCGTCTTTGCACACATACACCCCGCCGACATTACACTTGCCGCATTTACCGATACCGCACTTCATGCGGTTTTCAAGCGTGGTAAAAATCTGGTCGTCTTCAAACCCCAATTTTTTGAGGTTCTGCAGCACAAACTTGATCATGATGGGCGGGCCGCAGGTAATGGCGATTGTGTTTTTGGGTGAGGGTTTTACATCCATTAAATAATTCGGTACAAACCCCACATTGCCCTTCCAGTCCGGGGCCTCGGCATCAACGGTCAGATGCACTTTGGCGGACTTGTCTTTCTTCATGCCTTCCAGCTCGGACAGAAAAACCAGGTCCTGGGGTGAGCGGGCACCGTAGATGATGGAGAGAGCGCCGTAATTTTTAGCGTTATCGCGCACGTAGTTGATGATCGGGCGCAAGGGTGCCTGACCGATACCGCCACCGATGGTCAGAATCTTTTTACCCTTCCACTCATCAATCGGAAACGGTTTACCGTAGGGCCCGCGCACGGTGATCATCTCGCCTTTATCCAGCTCGTGCAGGGCGCTGGTCACTTTACCCATCTGCATGATGCTGAACTGCATGTATTTTTTCTGGGTGGGTGAAGAACAGATCGAAATCATACTCTCGCCGACACCGGGAATTCCCACCATGGCACACTGGCCCGGTGAAAATTTGAACTTATCTTTTTTATCTTTTATCTCGACCGTAAAAGTCTTGATGGGTCGCGCGCCGTCGGTTTCCTGGCGCAGATCTTTTACAACTGCCTGTACGGGAATATAGGGATTACTCATTGATGGCCCTTACCTTGTTCAGTATTTCAATTAAGTCTTCATTTACGGGACACAGCTCTATGCAGCGGCCGCAGCCGACACAGCTGATATGACCCAGATTGTTGGGATAGAATGTAAACTTGTGCATGATGCGGTTGCGGATGCGCGTGGAGCGGTCGTGCCGCGGGTTTTCACCAGAGGCGTGCACGGTAAACTCGGGATACATGCAGGCATCCCAGACCCGCAGCCTGCGGCCCTGATACGTTGAGCCCTCATCCTGAATATCAAAGCAGTGACAGGTGGGGCAGTTATAGGTGCAGATACCGCAGCCGATACAGCTGTTGCCGACCTCTTTCCACATCTTGTCTTCAAACGTTTTCGGCAGCATCTCATGCATCTGCTTCAAGTCGACCTGGCGCTTGATCTTACCGAGGGACTGCTCCAGGGCCTTTTCCTTTTTAGCATTATCAGCCGCGGCAGCCGCAGCGCACACGCCAGCGGAACCGTTCATAAGCTTTTTACCTTTTTCGCTGAGCACTTCCAGGAAGTAGTCGTTGCCGATATCGGTCATAAGGATATCAAGACCCTCGGTGCCGCCCGGGCTTCCGCCAAGCGACGGGCAGAAACAGCGGTTGGTCGGCTCGGCGCAGGCCTGCCCGATCAGCACGGTAGCGTCTCTACGTTTTTTATAGTAGGGATCTTCAAAATCCTTGTTAAAGAGCGGATCAAGAACCACAAAGCTTTTCGCATCACAGGGCCTGATGCCGAACACCACGGTCGGGGCAATCTCCTCACCCTCTTCAATGTCAAGCGAGTCGCCTTTGTTGCGGAAGGCAAACAGGGTCTCGGTCTGGGGAAAGACAACCTTTTTGGGCGATGCCGTGTAATCCTCAAGGTCCAGTTTGGCTTTGGCCGCGTTCTCGATGAGCTCAAAGCGCGTGGTGCCGTTTGCCGCCACCGGGGCAATCAGGTTAACATCCCCCAGTGATGTCAAAAATTCCGTCAGTTTGCTTTTTTGCAGTAGATAATTATCCATATCAAAAAACTCTTTTTCTTTAAACTATATTAGCCGCAGACTAACGCCGACTGGCGCAGACTTTCAACCGGACGACCTGTCCGCTTGAAATATACCATCACTTCGTGATTTAAAAACAACTTTCATCTAAACTTGTAATACCTGTTATCTATTATCCCTGGCCGGTTAGGCCATGAGTGTTTTTCTGCCGCAGTGTCGCGGGAGAAAAAGTCCGCGTTCTTCTGCGTGCGTCCGCGGTTAATTATTATTAAAACCGCAGACTAACTCAACTGCAGTGCCTAAAGTGAACTAAAATGCCTAAAATTTTTTACGTTCATTATCCCCGCCTTTGGCGGGATTTGCGCTTCGCTCCAACCAGCAACCAGTTATCTTTTCTTAGACCGGATTTACTGGATGAACCGGATGTTGTTTTCAACATGGCCGCTGCCATGTTGAAAAATCATGTCAATCCTGTATATCCTGTCAGGAAAACTCAGCAACCAGTTTTCTCAGCACTCATTGCTCATTACTTCCCTATAATATTCCTTCATCCGCGTCTTCCGTCCGGAAGGTCGCAAACAACGCTTGCGCCTCGGGATCAACGCCGGCTTCATATTCAAACAGTTCCTTAACATCCTTTTGGAACTTGCGGTTCAGCTCCGTCAGGGGTATATCCTGGGGGCAGACCCTGGCACATTCACCGCAGTCAATACAGCGGCCGGCCAGATGAAACGCCCGGGTAATGTGAAACAGCAGGTTGTCCGGATAGGTCACACTGCGGCGTACAAACTGGGGCCGCAGGCGATCCAGCACGCAGTCGCTGCAGTAGCACAGGGGACACACATTGCGGCAGGCATAACAGCGGATGCATTTTGAAAACTCAGCCTGCCATTTCTGCTGCTTGGCTTCAATATTTTGGGCTTCAAGCTCGCTGACATCCGCAAAATCATCCGGGCGGCCCTCTTCAGGCTCGCCGACCAGTTCATCATAAATAACCGGCAGCTTGTTTTTGCAGCGCGTGCACTTGGCGCTTAACAGCTCATCGGCCGGGACCTCTTCGGTTTTGCCCCCGCAGGTCACTTTCAGGGTGCCGTTACTGAGCGCTACCGCGGCCTTATCGACCACATTCGGAAAGCGCTTTTCCAGTTTTTTCATGTCAGCCACACCGGGTGAGCACACCCCGATCACGACCAGCTTGTCGCGTTCGATGCCGTTTTCGGCCATCAGCATGGCCAGCGCACGGCTGTCACAGCCCTTGACCACAATGGCAATCTTGCCCTTGCCGATATCCTTGCCGGCCAGCAGCCCGATGTTTTCAAGCGTCAGATAGTTGGTTAAGTTATGCACACACAGGGGTGAAAATATCAGCCGGTCAACCTCTTTGGGGGAGGTCAGCACGCAGGGTGCTACCCGGAACCCGTATGAGCCCTGTTCATAGCCCAGCAAACAGGCTACGTCCTTGCGGGCCAAAACTTCTTTTGCAATACTTCTTAGAGTGCTTGTTGCATCCATACCTGTTCTCTCTTTATCTGATTGGGGCCTAAGGGTCTTACCGCTTCGGTCACCTCTTTAATGACATCTGCAAACTTGCTGCCTTCCGAGGCCGATACCCAGCTCATGCGGAAGCGGTCCGGGTGAATACCCAGATGCTCCAGGAACCTGCGCAGCAGCACCAGCTTACGGCGCGCCAGGTAGTTTCCGCTCACGTAATGGCACTCTCCCGGGTGACAGCCCGATACCAGCACGCCATCAGCCCCTTCCAGCAGGGCATTGACAATAAAGGCCGGGTTGATTCGGCTGGAGCACATTACCCGCACGGTACGCACGTTGGCCGGATACTGAAAGCGGCTGGTGCCGGCCAGGTCGGCCCCGGCATAAGAGCACCAGTTGCACAAAAACGCGACAATTGTTGGTTCGAAGTTCATTTCGTCCTCGATATAAATAATTTTTCCAAATTAACCGCAGACTACTACGACTACAGTGCCTAAAATGTTTTTTAACTTTAGTGCACTTGAGGCACTTTGCACTTTAGCTCACTTTTTTTAATACTCTTTTCCTATCGCCCCGATAACAGCCAGGATCTGGTCATCGGTAAAGCCGGTCTGCTGGATAGCGCCTGAAAAGCATACACCCGTGCAGGCCCCGCAGCTTTTACACAGGACTTCATTTACTACCGCAACGCTTTTTTCGCGGCCGTTAACCTCCTGAAGCTGCAGCTCAATGGCATCATAGGGGCAGGCTTCCACACAATACCCGCAGGCCCGGCAGGCCTGCTCGTGCACGCGGGCCACCATGGTCTCGGTCTTCACTTTGCCCTGGGCCAGCGGGATCACCGCTTTAGCTGCCGAGGCACTGGCCTGGGCAACCGTGTCGGGAATATCCTTGGGCCCCTGACAGCAGCCTGCCAGAAACACCCCGTCACTGCCCGTGTCAACCGGGCGCAGTTTGGGGTGGGCCTCAAGGAAAAAATTGTCAGGTGATGTTGACAGTTTTAACAGCTTGCCAAGCTCTCGGGCCCCGGCACTGGGCTGTATCCCCACGGCCAGCACGACCAGATCCGCCGGCACTTCGATCGGTTTACCCAGCAGGGTGTCTTCGGCCCGGCAGATGAGCTTATCACCTTTTTTGTATACTTCTGAAACGTTACCGCGCCGATAGTAGACACTTTCACCTTTGACGCGGTCGTAGAATTCTTCATAGCCTTTGCCGAAAGCACGTACATCAATATAAAAAATGGTTATCTTGGCGTCCGGCAGCTTCTCCCGTACCAGGTGGGCCTGCTTGGCAGTGTACATGCAGCATACCCGTGAGCAGTATTCATTGCCCACGGTCTTATCGCGTGAGCCCACACACTGGATAAAGACGACCTCTTTGGGCTTCTTGCCGTTTATTAACAGCTCGCCCTGGTTAGGCCCTGCAGCCGACACCACCCGCTCAAACTCCATGCCGGTAATCACGTTTTCATAGCGGCCGTAGCCCAGCTCGGGCTTGCGGTTGGCATCAAACACATCAAAGCCGGTCGCAACCACAATGGTGCCCACATCAAGCTCCACCGACTCTTCCTGCATATCGAGGTTTATGGCATTGAGCTCCTTGCAGACCTGCTCGCACTGGCGGCAGGTGCCTTCTTTAAGATAGCGGCATTCTTCGGGATCAACCACGTAGGCGGCCGGGATGGCCTGGGGAAAAGGTATATGCAGGGCCTGCAGCTTGGAAAGCCCTTCGTTGTAGCGATCGATAATGGCAATAGAACAATACTTGGCACAGGTGCCGCAGGCGTTACAGATGGCCTCTTCAATATAACGCGGCTTGCGCTTGACCGTAACCTTGAAGTTGCCCACAAACCCCTTGACGTCGGCTACCTCGCTGTAGGCCAGCAGTTCTATATTGGGATGGTTTTTTATATCCGACATCTTGGGTGTCAGGATACAGGCCGAACAGTCCAGCGTGGGGAAGGTCTTGTCAAGCTGCATCATGTGCCCGCCGATGGAGGGTTCTTTTTCAATCAGGTAGGTCTTAAACCCAGAATCGGCAATATCAAGGGCCGCCTGGATACCGGCAATACCGCCACCCACAACCATGGCGGTCTTGGTAACGCTGACTTCCTTTTCCTCCAGGGGCTCCAGCAGGGCGACCTTGGTAACCGCGGCAGCCACCACGCTTTTGGCCTTGGAGGTTGCCACCTTCTTGTCCTTGTGCACCCAGGAACACTGCTCGCGCACATTGGCGATTTCAAGACAGTACGGATTAAGGCCCGCGCTTACCAGGGTGTTACGGAAGGTGGGCTCATGCAGCCGGGGCGAGCAGGCCACCACGACTATGCGGTTGAGCTTCTTTTCCTTGATGTCTTTGCGGATAAGCTCCTGGCCCGGCTCCGAACACATATACATATAGTTCTCGGCTACCTTTACCTGGGGCAGCGTGGCCGCAAAACTCTTAAGCTCTTCAATACCGACGGTCTGGGCGATGTTGACACCGCAGTGACAGATATAAACGCCTATTCTTTTTGTGCTCATAACAAACTTCGTATTTGGTGTTTAGTAATTTAGTGTTTAACTTGTTACTGGTTGCCTGATACTGGATATTTTTGTTTTATCCAGAAGCCAGTATCCAGTTACCAGCAACTAGGCTTGTGCCAGAATCTCCATAATGTCCAGGACCTGCAGCTTGTCTTCCAGGTCCATGGCCTTGACCGCGTCTTCCAGGGTCAGCAAACAGAACGGACAGGCCACCGCGATAATATCCACACCCATGTCAACAGCATCGCGCACGCGGATATTTGCCAACCGCTCGCGGGCATCCTCTATCTCGATCCACATCCGGCCGCCGCCGCCTTCACAGCACAGGCTGTTTTCACGGTTGCGGTCAAACTCTTCAAAGATAAGCCCCTTGATGCTGGTAAGGATGCTGCGCGGGGCATCATAAATATCGTTCTGCTTGCCCAGGAAACAGGGATCATGATAGGTTACTTTCTTGCTCACCTTCTTTTTAGGCTTAAAGGTACCCTCTGCAATCAGCCGGGCAAAATACTCGGTGTAATGGGTAACCCTGGGGGTAAGTCCGGGGTATTCATTCTTAAAAGTGTTAAAGCAGTGCGGTGAGATTGAGACGATTTCCTTGATAGTCTCGTAGCCGTTGAACACTTCGGTGTTGGCTTCCCGCAGGGCGTCAAAACTCCAGATATCGCCCAGCCGCTTGATTTCATTGCCGCAGCAGATTTCCTCAATCCCGAATATGCCGAAATCAATCCCGGCTTTTTGCAGGCAGGCAACTGTTGAGCGCGCGAGCTTATGCAGGCGGTTGTCAAATGCCGGGGTGCAGCCCACATACAAACAGGTCTCGGCCTCACCGGCATCTTTAAGCTCCAGGCCTTTAAACCATTCGGCCCGTTTTTCCTTGCCCAGGCCCCAGGGGTTATAATTAACTGAGATACTTTTAAGCACATCCCTGATAGAGGGCGGCAGAGTGCCGTCTTCAACCAGGATGCTTCTCAGGTTCATAACAACATCTTTGGGCTCGACCTCTTTGGGGCATCTGAGGCTGCAGGTCGCGCAGGTAGTACACTGCCACAGGAAATGCTTCTCGCTGGCAATCTCCTCACTGGGGGCATTAAGCACGTCATAGACCAGTGTGCGGATGTTAAACGGCTCCCGGTCCGGTGTTACGTAATTAATCGGACATCCTGCAGTGCACTTACCGCACTGAATACAGCCGAAAAGGCCCAGGCGTTCCAGATATACACAGCGTTCGTATGCTTCTTCCACAAGTAATCCCCTTACTTAATGAATAAGTGTTATAGCTTAAATCAACCGGCCGTTTTTTTCTTGGCCTGGCTACGGGCCCGTCCGAGGCCCAGATCATCGATGAGCTGCAGGGCCCCGTGGGCACAGATGGCCACGCACTGCGGGTCGGGCGGATCTCCGCAAAAATCACATTTCAGCGCGATATTGGTCTCCGGTTCCCAGAACCAGGGCCGGCCCGGACAGGAAGCCCGGCACACCGTGCACTCATCATATTCCGTGCCGCCGATATTGACAACATTCTTACTGGTGCATTCCGCATTGGTGAAGGGGCCGGATATTACCGGATGAAAGGTGTCGTGGGCTTCGTCCAGAAAAATCCGAATCCGGGACTTCTGGGGATTGGTCTCACCTTCATAATGGGCGGCTGAACAGGCGGTCTCACACTGCCTGCAGCCGGTACATTTTGTGTAGTCTACCAAAATCTTTTTCATACTATGAACCTCTTATGGGTTTTATTAATAACCTCTTAGTGAAATATCCTTATCCCCCGGCAATAGGAGGAAAAATAGCCACGGTATCGCCCTGCTGCAGACTGAGGGCGTTTACCTTATCGGACTGCTTGTGAGATATACCGTTAATAACAATAATTTTATCTTCCACAACCGGCATGTCGATATGGTGCAGCAGGTCCTTGAAGGTTGCGCCGGCCGGCAGGCTGATGGTAGCTTTGCCGTCTGCCGAACCCTCGGGTAGAAACCGCTTGAACTTCATGAACATTTTCAGTTCGATTTGCACGGCGCCCTCGTGTGTATCGGTTTTGGCTGCAACACAGCTCATGACAGCCCCAGTTTATCAAGTTTTTCTTTGGTAGGCACCCCCTCGGCATCCCAGCCGCGCAGCTCATAGTATTCCGGCAGCATCTCATCAAGCCGGCACACCTGTCCCTTGGGACCTCCCTCGGGCAGGGGTTCTTCCAGCAGCCGCTTGGGCAGGGTATCATCTGCTTTGGTAAATCCGGCTTTCAAATTAAATATGCGTTCCAGGTTCCAGATACGCTCGGATGCTTCGGTAACCTCCTGCACGGTATACGTAAATCCGGTGGCCCCTTTGAGCATGGCCTGCATGTCTCCAAAGCCGAACCCCGGTGTCAGGGTTACAAAAAGGCACAGGCCGGAAGAATCAACCAGGGCCGTGAGGTCCTGGAAGACCTTAACCGTGGCGGCCTTGCCCTCGGTAATAAGGGGATCAAGTTTTTCATGCACACCCAGAACTTCATTGGCAATGGTGTAGCCCCGTACGTGACAGGCCCCCCGGTTGGATGTGGCATAGGTAAGTCCCATACCTTGTACACCGCGCGGATCATAGGCCGGTATTTCCTGCTTTTTTACGCCCATGAACAGCTCGGGATGACCATACGTGTCGGCCAGCACGTAGGCTCCGTCGGCGGCCACCTTGCCCAGCCCTTTTCTGACCCCCATCTGCTCGATCAGCTTAACCAGGGCTTCACCGTTACCGAAGCTCAGATCCATGCCGGCATCATCGGCAGGGATGTAACCCTTCTCATACAGCTCCATGGCGGTTGCCACCGTGCAGGCCGCCGAAATGGTATCCATACCGTATTCATTGCACAGGTAGTTTGCCTTGGTTATGGGGGCAAGGTCATCAATACCGCAGTCGGCTCCCATCAGCTCAACCGTTTCATATTCCGGTCCTTCGCCGTGGCCTTTATACTTTTCATCTTCAATTGTCGTCATGCGCGCGCAGGCTATCGAACAGGCAAAACAGCCCTTGTTGCGCGTGAGGATATTCTCGGCGATACTCTCACCGCTGATTTTACCGGCCCGGTCAAACATACCCTGCTGGAAATTATTGGTCGGCAGGATGCCGCACTCGTTGATAATGTTAACCAGAATGGCGGTTCCGTAAGCGGGCAGACCTTCAGAGGTTACCGGCCCGCTGCCCAGCTTCTGCATGGCCGAGCGCACGGATTTTTTAAACAAATCAAAATCGGCAGCCTGAATTCCCTGGGTGCCCCTGACCACTACGGCCTTGAGCTTCTTGGAGCCCATAACTGCGCCAACACCGGAGCGTCCGGCTGCGCGGTGTTTGTCATTAATAATACAGGCGATGCGTCCCAGTTTTTCTCCGGCCGGGCCGATGCAGGCAATGCGGGTCTCCTGGGCTTCCCAGGGATCCTCGATTTCGCCTTTTATAATGTCCTCGGTCTCATGGGTGGTCTTACCCCAGAGATGTTTGGTCGGTCTGAGCTCAACTTCGCCGTTCTTGATATATAAAGAGACCGGTTCCTTGGACTTGCCTTCAAAAATAATGGCGTTAAAGCCCGCGTAGCGCAGCTCGGCAGGGAAATAGCCGCCTGAGTTGGAGCTGGCAATTGCACCGGTCAGGGGCGACTTGGTTATCACCATGTACCGGGCGCTGGCCGGTGCTCCGGTTCCCGTAAGGGGTCCGGTCATAAAAATCAACTTGTTTTCAGGACTCAAAGGGTCAACCTGCGGATCAATTTCGTCACAGAGAATCTTGGTGCCCAAGCCCCTGCCGCCGATGTATGCCCGGGCCAGTTCCGGATCTATATCCTCAACAGCCCATGTGCCTTTGGTTAAATCAACCCGTAATAACTTACCTGGCCAACTGTTCATACCGAGTTACCTCCGCATAAAAAAAATTGTTTGTTCTGGATATACGCCTGACAGGATTCTTTGCAGAAGATGACACTACACGGATGAAGCCTGTATCACCTTTGGACTGGTATGCTTTTGGAACCCGGGGTGTTACAGGATTACAAGAGGTTACTGCAAGAGAGTATATAGTATATGTTTAAGGAAGTTTTCCTTGGTATCCTATAGTTGTTCTCAAACCTCTTTGCACTGCTGTCTCTGTTTAACCAGCCGTTACCGTAACAGTACTGCCTATTTTTCTGCTTGTTTCACTCCCGCCATGTGCTGATTGTCTGCTCTAAGCTTTTAGTGAACCGGTCTTGTTTTCAACCCAGCGAAAAACCTATATAATATATAAAGAGAGCGGCCGTCTGTCAAGATATTTTTACCTTGACTTGTTAATCCTCTTACTATATAGCAATACTATACTATTGGGGTTGTTTTAATTAAAAATCATGGTTTAGCTTATACTGTTTTTTAATATCATGCAAAAAACGAAAACAGAACTAAAGCGAATCCTTTCCTGAACGGTTCATTGCTTTCTGCCCTATTGTTTTAGTAAATTTAAATATTTTTATAAATCTATACACCTTCTTAGGGGTACAAAGGAGCTATTAAAAGTTTTCACTTGACAGCAGCACGGGAAAAAGAGTATAAAATAATTGATCTATTGTTCCTGTAGATTTATAGAGCAATTGGCTGCATTCAAACTCAACTATAGTGACTAAGTTGTTTAATAACCTCACAACGTAGTGATATGAATGTAGAAATCAAACTTTTCTTTAATTTAGCCCAATACCTTCCTCCCGGATCAGAAAAAAGTTCTGCTCGTATTTCTCTAGCCGAAGGAACAACCGTTCACGATCTCCTGCAGCAACTGAATCTACCGGCTGACATTACAAAAACCGTACTGGTAAATGGCATCAGAACTGAAGACGGAGCCCCGCTCCATGAAGGTGACTCTATAGCTGTTTTTCCGCCGATGGCCGGCGGTTAAGTATAAGCTGCTCTGCAACAGGGTACAGTACTGTAAGCAATGAACTAAGGGTAACAATACGCTTTTGCCGGAACAACAGGCCCTTCCCCGGCAAAAGCATTTTCTGTCAATACCAAAGAACGTTAAGCGGGAAGTGTAAAGCGGGAAATCCGCTAATAGCTGTTTATAAGTAAAACAGTGCTGAGAAAATTGTTGTTGATTATTCCTGACAGGATATACAGGATTGACATGATTTTTCAACATGGCTGCTGCCATGTTGAAAACAACATCCCGTTCATCCAGTTAATCCGGTCTAAGAAAAACAATCGGTTGCTAAATCAAGAATGCAAAACGTAAACCTTATTTAATTAGATAGGGGGATATCATGTTTGGATTAATGGGAAAAATAGTAAGGGTAAATCTAACCGAGGGAAAAATAACCGAAGAAGAGATTCCACAGGATATGGCCAAAATGTTTGTAGGCGGTGTGGGACTGGCAACCAAATATCTCTATGACGAAGTTCCCAAAGGAACAGATCCTCTGGGACCGGATAACAAGCTGATTTTTATGACCGGACCCCTAACCGGAACAGCCTGCCCCAGTGCCGGCCGCTACAGCGTAGTAAGCAAATCCCCCCTCACCGGCACCTGGGCCCAGGCAAATTCAGGAGGGTTCTTTGCTCCTGAGCTTAAACGAACCGGCTATGACGGTATCATTTTTGAGGGCACCTCAGAAAAACCGGTATATCTGGTGTGTACAGATGATAAAGCCGAGCTTCGCGATGCCGCCAAGCTGTGGGGCCAAAAGGTTGATGATGCTACCGATATGATTTTAGATGAACTGGGCAAAGACTTTAAAGTTGCCTGTATCGGGCCGTCCGGGGAAAAACTGTCACGGCTGGCCTGCGTCATGAACGATAAACACCGTGCCGCCGGACGGTGCGGTCTGGGTGCGGTCATGGGCTCAAAAAACCTGAAGGCTATCGCAGCTAACGGCAGCAAACAAGTAGCCATTGCAGAGCCACAGAAGTTCAGAGACGTGAGTAAAAAACAGTATGCCCTGATTAATGATTCCATGCTGAAAGTAGGCCTTGAGACCCATGGCACCAACCTGCTGCTGGATATGGTAAATGTGCGCGGGGGACTGCCCACCAGAAATTTTCAGATCGGGATGTTTGAAAAGGTTGAGCACGTAAACGGGCCGGCCCTGACTGAAAATGTTCTCAAAGACCGCGTGGCCTGTTACGCCTGCCCGATTGCCTGCGGCCGCGTGTCTGAAATTAAGAGCGGCAAATGGGCCGGCAAATCGGGCGAGGGGCCCGAATACGAATCCGTTGTTCTGCTGGGAACCTCCTGTGATGTAGAGGACTTAAATGCAGTCACCATGGCAAACTTCCTGTGCAATGAATACGGCCTTGATACCATATCGGTCGGCAATGTAATCGGCTTTGCCATGGAGTGCTATGAGAAAGGCATCCTGACCAAAGAAGATACGGGCGGTTTGGAGATCACGTTCGGCGATGCCGACATGCTGGTCAAGCTCACCGAGCTGATCGGCAAACGCGAAGGCCTCGGTGAACTGCTGGGCGAAGGCGCCAAGCGCGTTGCAGAGAAATTGAACAAGGGCTCGGAGAACTTCGCCATGCATGTCAAGGGCCTTGAGCTGCCGGCCTATGATTCCCGGGCAGCTAAAATCACCGGCCTGGGCTATGCCGTGGCCAGCCGGGGCGGTGACCACATGACCGGCTATATCCAGGGCCCTACCTTTATTGACACACCCTTCCTGGTTGTGGATGACAGCAAAATAGCCGATGTTTATATGCCCCAGCAAAAAGATGCCCTGGTGTTGCGAGACCTTGAAAATGCCCTGACCATGTTTGATGTCAGCGGGACCTGTAAATTTATGGGGCTGATGCTGGACGCCAAAGAATGGGTCGACCTGATTGCAAGCGTTACCGGCTGGCAGTTTGATATAGAGTCTTTCAAAAAAACCGGTGAGCGGGTGGTAAATCTCAGCCGGGCGTTTAATATGCGCGACGGTTTTTCACGGGCCGACGACACCCTGCCCGGTAGGCTGCTGGAAGAGCCCATGCCTGACGGGCCGGCCAAGGGACATATGGTGGAACAGCTTGATACACTTCTGGATAACTATTATGAGTTCCGGGGCTGGGATAAAAAGACCGGCAAGCCCACTGCTGCGAAGCTTAAAGAGCTGGGGCTGGATACTGCAGCTAATGATATCTGGTAAGAGATAATAATGTATGCATTAAACTCTGGAAAGGAGGAATTGCCTGATGAGTGATGCAAGCACGTTAACCTACGCAGACAAACCCTGGCAAAAAAGTTATAAATTCGGTCCCTACCCGCTGAAAAAGAGCCTGGAACCGTACCCGGAGGTGCCACTCTATCAAATACTCTACGACACTGCTGAGCGGTTCCCTCACAGTGTAGCCTGCCTCTCCTTCGGCAAGGAAACCCGCTATTCAAAACTGAGGGAATATGTTGACCGGTTTGCAACCGGGCTTGCGGCTCTGGGGGTAAAAAAAGGCGACAAGGTCGCCACGGTCATACCCAACTGCCTGCAGTTCCTGATTGCCGACATGGCGATCCTCAGGGCCGGGGCAACCCACATTCCCTGCAGTATTTTGCACAAAGCCCGTGACCTGCAGCATGAAATCGGCAGCCCGGAAGCACACACCGTCATCTGCATTGAAGACAATCTGCATATAATTAATGACATTAAGTCTGAAACAAAACTGAAAAACATTATTGTGACCGGCTGGGAAGATTACGGGGCCAATCCGCCCGGGATGCGTGAAGTGCCCGGCGCGATTCAGTTTCGCAGACTGGTGGATGAAAACGAACCCAGCCCTCCCGAGGTTGCCATTGATCCCAAAGAAGATCTTGCGTTTCTCTGTTTTACCGGTGGATCAACCGGGCTGCCCAAAGGGGTTATGCTTACCCACTATAACCGTATGGCCAACCTGATGCAGGGGCTGCCCTGGATGCTGACACCCCTTGAGGCCGGTATTCGCGGCAAGACCTCAATCATGATCCCTGTTCCCCTGTTTCATGCCTACGGCCACTGGGTAGTAGAGTTTGCCCTGTACTGGGGTCTGCGGGTTATCCTGCTGCCGGACCCGCGCGACAATGACGCCTTGGTAAAAACCATGCAGGAGCATCGGCCTTTTCTGGTGGCCTGTGTACCCACGCAGTATTTTCGCATGGCCCGCAGCAGGGTGGGCAGAATGCAGACCATGATGATGTCATGCGCAGCCCCGCTGCCCAAAATTGTTGCCGATGCGGTTAAGAATGAGATGGGTAATCCCGTCTCGGAGTCCTACGGTCTTACCGAAACCGGCCCGCTTACCCATTTGAATGTCTCTGCCTTTTCAAAGATTACCGGATTTATGAAGGAGGAGAAACTGAGCCTGGGTTTGCCGGTGCCTGATACCGAAGTCAAGGTCATTGACCCTGATACGGGTGCCGAGGTCCCCTTCGGTGAGCCGGGTATCATCTATTCACGCGGCCCCCAGGTAATGAAAGGATACTGGCCCACGCCCGGCAACGGCCTTGAGGACGGCTGGCTGCGCACCAATGACATTGCCCGCATGGATAAGGACGGCTACTTTTACATTGAAGACCGCACCAAGGACATGATCAATATCTCCGGCTTCAAAGTCTATTCAACCGAGCTTGATGAAGAGCTGTTCAAACATCCCGATGTTGAGGTGGCCGCCGTTGTCGGCATACCTGATCCCAAAATGCCGGGCAGTGAACGCGTCAAAATATTTGTGAAGCCCTACCCTGAAAAGAAGGATTCGCTAACGGCAGAAAGTATTATCATGTTTTGCCGGGACCGGTTCCCGGCCTATGCCGCCCCCCGGGATACCAGCTATGTTGAATTCATCGACGAGTTCCCGCTGACCGTCACCGAGAAACTCTTTAAAAACGAACTGCGCCAGGCAGAGATCAAGAAAATGAAAGAACGCGAAGAATTTGAATACGATTTTGAGGGATAACCGGCTTAAAGCTTATTGAAACCGCAGACTGGCGCAGACATTTCAAGCGGGCGACAGGCCCGCTTGAAAACTACTATCACTGCGTGATGAAATAAAAATTTACTTATCACTCATTACTACATTTAATCTGGACTTTACAGAGCCCTGAAGCTATAATTCAGGGCTCTTTTTCTATACCACGAGGAACAAATCATGAGGATCGGCGTACTCTCTGATACCCACATACCCTATGCAGCCCCGGCCCTGCCGCCAAGAGTGCTTGAAATTATGGGCAGCGTGGATGCCGTTATGCATGCCGGCGATTTTCAGGATATGAGTGTTGTGGAAACCCTGCAGTCCCTGGCAGACTTCTATGGTGTCTGCGGCAATATGGATTCTGCCGACATAAGGAAACTGCTTCCGCAAAAAAGGGTTGTACATCTGGGCGGGTTTACCATCGGCATCATGCATGGCGGGAGCTCACCGGCCGGGCTGGAAGACCGCATCTTTGCCGCCTTTGCCGGTGAAAAACTTGATGCTATCGTATACGGCCATTCCCACCAGGCTGTCAATCACGTTAAAAACAATATTCTTTGCTTTAATCCCGGAAGCCCTACCGACATCCGCTTCGCACCGTTTTGTTCTATCGGAATTCTAACCCTGGATGAAACCATTAGCGGGGAGATTATAAAAATATAGGGCAGTGTCTAAAGTGAACTAAAATGCCTAAAGTGCCTGAAATTATTTCTACGCTCGTTGATAATTAGTGTTTGGTGTTTAGTTTCCGCTTTACGACGTATGCTTCTTGTTTAGCGTTAATTATCCCCGCCTTTGGCGGGATTTCCGCTTCACTCCAACCAGCAACCAGTTATTTTTTCTTAGACCGGATTTACTGGATGAACCGGAGGTTGTTTTCAACATGGCCGCTGCCATGTTGAAAAATCATGTCA
>JANQFE010000015.1 GCA_028278025.1 Thermodesulfobacteriota bacterium
AATTGCAACACGCTACGAACGATTGGCAGTGACGTTTTCTGCCATGTTGCATCTCGTGGCATGTGTTGTTTGGTTAAGTTATTGAGAACACCCCCTAGTGTGGCTTTTTCCTTAGTCTTCGTTTGAGAGGTAACCCAGTGCCTTGAGTCTTTTTTTCATATCTGAGGAAATGGCTTCGGTATCTTCATGGGGTACATATACACGCAAATCGGCTTCTATTGCTTTAAGCTTTTCCTGCAAAGTTGCAAACGGAGCAAAATTCTCACGAAGGTTATACAACTCAGCCTTATCTTTTTTAAGATTAAACAACTCCTTTCGTCCATCACTATAGAGAATTACTTTCCACTCATTGTCCACTCTCAACGAACTAATTTTAATTCCTGAACTCCAGTTCTTTTTATTCCACAAATCCTGCCCCTCACGGGTCTTCAGGCTCTTGCGTCCGTCACCTGTATAGCTAAGAGCATATGCAGGAGAAGACATGTTTTTTATGCCCTTAGCATATGGAAGCAGAGACTCACCAAGCATATGTGCAGGCACCTCAATATCCAGAAAATCAAGTATAGTCACAGGTATGTCAATGGATTTTACCTGTCGCTCTATGGTAATAGAGTCTTCATTCACATCCGGAACATGCATAATGATTGGCAGTCTAATCAACTCGTCATAAAGCGTTGTGTTATGTCCGGTACCCAGATGGTCAAAAAACTCTTCACCATGATCTGATGTAACAATAAACATAGTTTTATCTGTCAAGTTCAGCGCTGTTAGCGTTTCCCATATTCGTTTAATGTGCTGATCTAGGTAAAGAATCCGGCCGTCATAAACATTTATAAGTTTCTCTCTTACGTCCTGAACGCCATAGTTATTCTCATCATAGAGGGGATACCAGTAGGTGTCGTACGGGCCGTGAACATCCATGTAATGTATATAAATATAAAATGGTCTGTTGTGTTTCATCTCTATCCATTCCAGAACATTATCAGTGACCTGTTCTGCAGATCTTTTCTTGTGGTTAAAGGGCGGCGTACCAATGCTCCACCAGCGGGAACCAAACGTGTCAACGGAAAATGGATGAAAGATCTCATTCTTGAAATAAAGGTAAGCATTCAGGAAAAAGAGATTCGACGCTAGAAAGTCTTTTAAGCCAGGCTGAAGATAGGTATCCCGATAATAGCGCACCCCCCTACTATATCCTAGCCTGGGTAGTAAAAAATCATTAGTGATGAATGCTGCTGTTTCATATCCTGCCGTCTCCATAACCTCATGCATGCTTTCGAGTTCTTCGGGAATAATACCTCCAAATTTATTAATGCCATGCTGTTGAGGATATACGCCGGTGAAAAGCGAGACAACAGAGGGAATTGTCCAGGATGATGCGGATACACAGTTTAAGAATTTAATGTTATTATTTGCAAATTTGTCAAGAAACGGTGATGTCTGCCGGTGGTATCCGAAGGAAGCTAGGTGGTCAGCACGCAGACAGTCAACAACAATCAGGATGACATTTTTTTCTACCACCGGCCTGCGTAATATTGATGAGGACGGTCCGTTGACAGGTGCAGCCATATAATCACTTTTGGGCTGCACATCAAAAAGCAAGATACATCCTATCATCATGCATAGGACAACAATGCTACTGAAGGCTTTCTTATAGAGTTTTGGTCGTATAATAACGCGTTCCATCAGGAAGCTTAACATAAGGCCCGCCGCAAGGCACACACCTGCCAAAAATATTAATATGAGTGCCTTAATGACTTTGCTTGAATCACTTATGATAAAAAGGTCATATGAGCGTTTTGACAGAAAAACAGAACCGGCGGTCAGACAACACCACTGAATTTTGTATTGAAGCTGTTTTTTTTTAAGCCATCTTACAAGGAGAAGATAAACCCCTATACACGGTATGATGACAAGATAAGGTGTTTTGGGAAGATAGTCTGTTTCGAAAATAAAAGGAAGCAGGGATGCTGTCCATTTAAAAACAAGCAGGCTGACGCCGAGCATAAGAAGCATATCCATCCTACTGAGTTCAGGAAGAGGCAATCTCATATTTGTACGAAAAAAGGCCTCCGTCTTCTCAACACCCAAAAGAATAACCGCAGTAGGGATACTGAAAAGAGCATAGATACAAAGAGCAGCAAGAAAGCAATACACCTCTTTAATACCTGAAAACACAGAATTCTGGTATGCTCTGAACGCTATATTCATGCTCACCTCAAAGCATGCAAGCAAAAGCCAAAAAAGAAGTGAAGGATACTGCCAGACATACAAAAATCGTGTTAACATGTTATCTTTCATCGATGTAATTAAGCGTAAATTTTCTGGTTTATATTGAATGCTTTTTTTGCACTGTCATGAAGTCAATAAACTGCTCGTCAAAGATATCAGCAGCACGTTTGTTTTTTTATTTATATCACAAAAAAACACTTGATCACAAGAACAACACTGTGCTGCTGTTCAAAAAAAAGTAAAGTGTTTAAATGGTGAAAGTTTTGCAAAAAGAGCCGGATAAAATCTCTTTTTGTATGTTACCATGATGAGTATATTTTTCGAGGTCGAAAATTCTTACGTCCCCCACCGGACTGGATTTTCGAAAAAAGCAAAGCAAATATACTGCTTATGGTTCCAGAACCGAAGTGTTCCCTTTCTTATTGCGTTCCAAGTTATATTCCCTCATTTTTCTCCAGAGTGTATTATATCCTATTCCAAGCTTCCTGGCAGCCTCTGTCTGATTCCAGTGACATGCATGTAAAACATTTTCTATGTGAATTTTTTCGATCTGTTTGATGCTCATTTCTGTAAAACTATAATCATCTTTTTTGCTCATATGCGAATCAAGCAATATATCATCAGCCCGGAGCGTATTGCCTTCTACAACTAACATTGCCCTTTCAATTGCATTTTCCAGTTCCCGTACATTACCCGGCCACTGATAAGATTCAAGTTTTGTTATGGCATCCCGTGTCAACCTAACCCGCCTGTCGCCGGTTCTCCTGCAGTACCGTTCACTGAAAAAAAACTTAGTCAAAGGGACAATGTCTTCTCTGCGTTCTCGAAGCGGTGGTATCTTGAGAGGAATCACACTCAGCCGGTAATAAAGATCTTCTCTAAAAAGGCCTTTTTCAACGAGCTGCCGGAGTGGTTTGTTGCTTGCTGCGAGTACCCGAACATCTACAGGAATGGCTTTGGTATCACCTACCCTTCTAATCTCACTCTCCTGAATCACTCTGAGAAGTTTTACCTGGAAAGTCAGGCTCGTTTCACCTATCTCATCAAGAAAAATCGTACCGCCGTTGGCTTCCTCAAAGAGCCCCTTTTTAGTTGTGTTGGCACCGGTAAATGCACCTCGCACATGACCGAACAGTTCGCTTTCCAGAAGACTCTCAGTCATCGCACCACAATTAATAGCAACAAAATGCCCCTGTATCCGTTGCCCGTTATTATGAATAGCCTGAGCAATTATTTCCTTACCGGTTCCGCTTTCACCTTCAATGAGAACAGTGGCATCAGTGTTGGCAATGCGCTTTACCATCTCCAGCACTTTCTGCATTGCAGCGCTTGTTGCAATTATATTTTCAAGACGACAATGGTCTTTAAGCTGGGTCCGAAGATTGTTTACTTCAGATACCAGTTTCTGACGCTCATATGCTTTCTGTATAACAATGTTAATCTCCAGCAGGTCTAACGGTTTGGTTATGTAATCAAAGGCCCCCTCCTTCATTGCCTGCACAGCAGTATGTACAGAGGCATTTCCGGTAATAATGATAACTTCGGTACGAGGTGATACTTTTTTTGTTCTTTTTAAAATTTCAATGCCGTTTATTTCATCAATAACAAGATCGGTTATTACGATATCAAAGACTTCTTCCTGTAAAATTTGAAGAGCCTTGGTACCCTCTTTTTCAGTTTTCAACGCATACCCTTCACCTTCCAGATACATCGAAAGCAATTTGAGCACGGATTCTTCATCATCAATGAGTAAAATAGAGGTTTTTCTTTGCATGGATGATGCAGCCCTGTTAGCCGAACTATTTTTTTCTTTTTTATTTGGCATATAGTAATAATTTCGTCCTAAAAAAGACTCACATTACAGAAAATTACATTCAGAATGCTAAATCATGTAAGGTTGTGGCAGAAATAGCTGTTTTCAATTAATTCTGATATACTCTTTTTTTTAAATATTGTATCAAATCACTTGACAAAGTATTAAAAATAATTTAATAATTTATGATTTAAATTTCTATTGATTGAGTATAGATTCATATTGTTTTGATTATATAATTCTCCTATCCCCAGAAAAAGCCGGGAACACCCGACATTCCGGATAGTGCAAACACATGAAATCTTTTCTACTTTGCAGGTGATAAGGCATTGAGGAGAACAACACAATGTATGCAATTCTAAAAACAGGCGGAAAACAATATAAAGTCAGCTGCGGGGACATGATAACGATTGAAAAAATTGAAGGAGATATCGGCAAAGAGGTTTCTTTCGAAGATGTTCTCATGGTTGTAGATGACAATAATAACGTTGAAGTCGGCAGACCACTACTTACCAATGCAAAGGTTACCGCAGAAATAACCGGCCAATCTAAGGGCAAGAAAATTATCGTTTTCAAGTCTAAAAGAAGAAAGGGTTATAGAAAAAAAAGCGGACACCGCCAGCTCCTTACCGAGGTCAAAATCAAGGAAATTCTGGCTTAAATCTATTAAGAGGAGAAATCTTGTGAGAGGATACGAACTTTGTTTAATTTTTCATCCTGATGCCGGAGAAGATACCATTGCAACAATACTCCAAAATTTGAATGAGCAAATTAAAAAACACAAAGGAACCGTTACCAACACTGAAAAATGGGGTAAAAAATTTTTAAAGTATACTATTAAAAAACAAACAAAAGGTATCTATTATTTTTTGAGTTATATGGGTACCAGTGCAATTTTAAATGAGATTGATCGTTTAGTGAAGTTTAATGAATCTATTCTCAGGTACAGCACTGTTCGACTGGACGAAGATGAGGCCGCCAGACGCAGCGAGCAAGCCAATAGAACCCCTGCAGAAGAGCCCGAAGAAATTTCTAATCCGGTCACTGAGGAAGAAACTGCGGTGCAACCGAAAACTACTGAATAAATCTACACGGTATAAAAAGCATACTCTATGTAGCACTATACAAAGGAGATACCATTGAGAAGAGGCCGAGGACAAAAGAAGAAAAAGACCTATTATCAGAAGCGCAAGATGTGCCGGTTTTGCGTAGATAAAAATCTGCAGATATCATATAAGGATTTCAATAGCCTGCGTTATTTTATTACTGAACGGGGCAAAATTATACCTCGTAGAATTTCGGGCACATGCGCCAAGCACCAAAGAAAGCTCTCAAGTGCAATCAAAAGAGCTCGTGTTATTTCAATAATGCCTTTTTCAGTCTCAACTTCTTAATTTATTAACACTATCTAAACTGGATCACAAAACAACTATCAGCATGCCAGAGATTCACAGCCTGCGAACTCTGCTTCAGTAGAGCGAACTGGCAAATTTTTTTATAATTACAGGTCTTTCAGAAAGGAACGTTGCTACCATGAAGGTTATTCTGACAGAAGATATCCCCCAACTGGGGTCGGCCAGTGATATAATTTCAGTAAAAGACGGCTATGCCAGAAATTTCCTGATACCCAACGGTATGGCCGTAATGGCATCCACACAAAACATAAAAAACCTTGAGCATCAAAAAAGACAGATACATGCAAAATTGAATAAAATAAAACGTGAAGCTGAAACCCTTGCCAAAAGGATCGAGACAGTTTCTTGCACAATAACTAAGGTTGTAGGTGAGGAAGACAAGCTTTTTGGTTCCGTAACATCCGCCGATATCCAGGAAAGCCTCAATAATGAAGGGATTGAAATTGATAAAAAGAAAATAAATCTGGAAGAACCTATAAAAAGTTTAGGGATATTTACTGTTCCGGTAAAAGTCCATCCCGAGGTTACTGCCAATTTGAAAGTTTGGGTAGTTAAAGAATAAATGTTTTCACTTTCAATTGTTTTGCTGGATAATAATGGCAAAAACTAATCCACCCCAGCAGGTCCCACCACAAAGTATTGAAGCTGAACAATCAGTATTAGGTGCTATCCTCCTCGAAAATGATACACTTGCAAAGGCCCTGGAAAGGCTAAAGACCGAAGATTTCTATTTTGGATCCCACCAGCAGATTTACAATTGCATGATTGAGCTGTTCAACAAAAATGAGCCCAGTGACCTTATCACCATTACAGAACGTTTGAAAAGCAAACAGAAACTGGAAGAAATTGGTGGTGCGTCTTATTTAGCAGAGCTTTCTGAAAAAATCCCCACTGCAGCCAACATAGAATATTATGTAAAAATTGTTAAAGAAAAGGCTGTGCTGAGGAATCTGATTCGTACTGCAACAGAGATTGTTGCAAAAGCAACTAATCCGCAGGATACGGTAGAAGAACTTCTTGATTTTTCTGAAACATCTATTTTCACTATTGCGGAAGGACAGATAAAACCGTCATTTTTTACATTAAAGGAAATTATTAAATCATCATTTAAAGATATTGAAAAACTTTATGAAAGTAAGCAGCTTATCACAGGTGTTCCTACCGGTTTTTCTGATCTTGACAATATGACCTCCGGCTTCCAGCCTTCTGATCTCATCATCATCGCCGGCAGGCCCAGCATGGGTAAAACAGCCTTCTGTTTAAACATTGCCCAACACGCGGCCGGGGAAGAAAACACGCCTACGGCAATCTTCTCCCTTGAGATGTCAAAGGAGCAGCTTGCGCTGCGTATGCTGTGTTCAGAAGCACGTGTCGATAATCATCGGGTACGCAGCGGTCATATAGCAGACAGTGAATGGGGCAAGCTGTCAATGGGTGCCGGCAAGCTTGCTGAAGCAAAGATTTTCATTGATGATACCGCCGGCATTTCTGCTCTTGAAATGCGAGCTAAAGCACGCAGACTAAAAGCAGAACATGATGTCGGCATGATCATCGTTGATTATCTCCAATTAATGAGTGGTGGCCCTTCAAGAAATGATAACAGAGAACAGGAAATATCTGAAATTTCACGCTCGCTGAAGGCCCTTGCTAAAGAGCTTCAGGTACCTGTTATTGCTCTTTCACAGCTTAACCGCAAAGTTGAAGATCGTACCGAAAAAAAGCCACATATGGCCGATTTAAGGGAGTCCGGTGCTATTGAGCAGGATGCTGATGTTATCCTGTTTATCTTCAGAGATGAAGTATATCATCCTGACTCTGAGGAAGCAAAAGGCAAGGCTGACATCATCATCGGAAAACAGCGTAACGGACCGACCGGTGAAGTGCATCTGGCGTTTAGAAAAGAATATACGCGGTTTGAAAATTTTTCATATCGTGAAGGATAAAAATAAAAATAATTATTTTTTATTAAAAAAACTACTCCAGCCATTGACTCACCTGTAACTCATGCTTATATTCAAACAGAGAAAAATATAAATTTTTAAAATATTTGCAAAAAACACTTCAGATAAGAAGAATCCGGAAGAGAAAGAACTAAGTAAGGAGGTAAGACATGGCAAAAGCAATAGGAATTGATTTAGGTACTACAAATTCGGTAGTTGCAGTTATGGAGGGTGGAGATCCTACAGTGATGATCAATGAGGAAGGCAACAGGCTTACACCATCATGTGTGGCCTTTACCAAGGAAGCCGAAATACTGGTTGGACAGGTTGCCAAACGACAAGCAATCACAAATCCGGAAAATACAATATATTCTATCAAAAGATTTATGGGACGGCGCTATGATGAAGTAACCGAAGAAATGAAAATGGTTCCTTATAAAGTCACAAAGGGGCCTAATGGTGATGCCAGGGTCGAAATACAGGGCAAGCAGTATTCCCCCCCCGAAATTTCGGCAAAAATTCTGCAAAAGCTCAAGAAATCAGCAGAAGCCTACCTTGGTACTGAAATACAAGATGCGGTGGTAACTGTGCCGGCCTATTTTAACGACAGCCAGCGACAGGCTACAAAAGATGCCGGCAAAATAGCCGGTATCAATGTTCTCAGAATTATAAATGAGCCCACAGCGTCAGCCCTTGCCTACGGACTCGACAAAAAGAAAGATGAAACCGTTGCGGTATATGATTTCGGCGGCGGCACCTTTGATATTTCTATTCTTGAAGTGGGCGATAATGTCATCGAGGTTAAGGCCACCAATGGGGACACCCACCTCGGTGGAGACAATCTTGATCAAAAGATTATTGACTGGCTTGTGGCTGAATTCAAAAAAGATCAGGGTATCGATCTGGGTCAGGATAAGATGGCCCTGCAACGGCTTAAAGAGGCCGCCGAAAAGGCCAAAATAGAGCTATCAACAACACTGGAGACTGAAATAAACCTGCCGTTTGTGACTGCAGATGCTTCCGGTCCTAAGCATCTTAACTACAAATTATCGCGTTCAAAATTTGAACAGATGGTTGATGAACTCATTGAGAGAACCAGGATCCCCTGTGAAAAAGCCATTAAGGATGCCGCCCTTGGGCCAAATGATATAAACGAGGCAATCCTGGTGGGGGGGTCTACGCGGGTGCCGAAAGTACAGCAACTGGTTAAAGATCTTTTTAATAGAGAACCGCATAAAGGCGTTAATCCAGATGAAGTTGTCGCTTTGGGGGCAGCAGTACAAGCCGGGGTTCTCGCCGGAGATGTAAAGGATGTACTGCTTCTTGATGTTACGCCCCTGTCACTGGGAATTGAAACCCTGGGATCAGTAACAACAAAGTTGATAGAGCGCAACACAACCATTCCTACCAGGAAAAGTGAGATTTTCACTACTGCTGCAGACAATCAGACAAGTGTCGAAATTCATGTTTTGCAGGGAGAACGTGAAATGGCTCAGGGTAACCGCACGCTCGGAAGATTTCAACTGGTAGGAATACCCCCGGCACCACGCGGAGTACCTCAGATTGAAGTTGCTTTCGATATAGATGCTAACGGTATAGTTAATGTGTCCGCAAAAGATATGGGCACCGGCAAAGAGCAAAAAATCACTATAACAGCCTCCAGCGGCCTCTCCAAAGATGAAATAGATAATATGGTCAAAGATGCCGAAGTGCATGCCGAAGAGGACAAGCAAAAGCGAGAAGAAATCGAAATACGCAACCAGGCCGATAGTCTTGTGTACAATACTGAAAAGACGTTAAATGAGAATCGTGACAAGCTTACCGATGAGGAGATTAAGACTGTAGAGGATGCGTTAAAAGAAGCCAAAGAAGCAATTCAAGCCAGTGACACCCAAAGAATTAAAGATAAAATGGAAGCACTTAATAATGCTTCCCATAAACTTGCCGAGGCAATGTATAAACAGGCTGCAAGTGCAAATCAGACTGGTGCCGCCGGGCCTGAAGCCGGCGGTGCAACCCAAGAACCGGGTGCAGAACCCCAGAGCGGTGCACAGGATAACGTTGTAGACGCTGAATTTGAAGAAACAGACAAGTGATGCTTCCAGCACAAAACCCGCACCCGGGCCAGAAAACAACTTGCCGTGAAAGAACCCGGCTGAATCTAGACGAACAACCTTCGGGATGTTTATAGATTTGATATTGTAAAAAACCCCGTGCTCTGCACGGGGTTTTTTACAATCAGTACTATTTTTTTGCTTGACAAAATAATGACTAAATAACTAAAAAAGGGTGGCAAGGGAAAAGGTTCTTTGCCTCCTTTTTTTATCTGGACGGCTCCACTACAGAAAATCGAATACATGAACATTCCGACAAAGTAAAATGCTCAGTGAAAAATTAGGCCATAAATTAGATGCACCTCTCGCAGCAATCATAAAAAAAAGTTTTTTAGTCCGACTGAGTCCGACCACCTTAACTATAGCAGGACTTATTGTTAATCTGGTCGCAGCAGTAGGTATAATCTACAGCTACTGGAAGTCTGCCGGTATTCTGATTCTTATTGCCGGCTTTTTTGATATGTTGGACGGAGCTGCAGCACGCACACTAAAAAAAGTGTCACCATTTGGCGGATTCATTGATTCGGTAGTAGACCGTTATTCCGACATGGCTATCATAATAGCATTCATAATTTATTATGCCCTGCAGAACAATATATACATGGTTTCTCTTTGTGCAATTGCCTCAATAGGCATAGTACTTATTCCCTACACACGGGCACGTGCGGAAAGTTTTATCGGTAACTGCAATGTCGGCATTATGGAACGTGCTGAACGCATCCTGCTCATTGCAGCCGGATGCTTATTCAATATCATAAATCCCGTTTTGTGGATTCTTACTGTTTTTACGCATATAACAGTTCTGCAACGTGTTCATTACACCTGGAAGCAAAGCAATAAAATTCAGACTACCGGTAGTTGATCATGCCGAATGTTTGCGTGAAAGCATATGCCGTAAAAGCTTTCGTTACATTTTTATTTTAATCGAACAAATGATAACACCTCGTGTGATAACGTATAGCCAAGGGAGGAAACAATGGCAGAAAAAACGGATAAAGGATTTACAGTTAAAGATAAAAGAAGCTTTACATCAAAGGGTGAGTCGAAAGAACCGTTAGAGGAAACACCTCATGATGAACCCCGTAAGCAAGAGACCGCTGCCCAGCCGGAAAGTGAGCACCCCGTCAATGAATCCCAACCTCCCCTGCCGGAAATAAATTTTTCAACTTTTATTCTGTCACTCAGTTCCTCGGCACTGTTTCATTTTGGTGAACTTCCTGATCCTGTTACTAATCAAAAACAGCAAAACTTGCCGATGGCAAAGCAGACAATTGATATATTGGGAATACTGCAGGAAAAAACGTCCGGCAACCTTACTGAAGAGGAGTCAAAACTCCTTGAAAACTTGCTCTATGATCTACGCATGCGCTATGTAACAGAGAGTGAAAAGGAAAAATCCAATAAATAGGGGGGGCCTTTTGGACTGTTTGACACTGCATTGCCCGGCAAAAATTAATCTCAGGCTGAAAGTAGTCAAAAAAAGACCCGATGGGTACCACGAAATAGAGACTATTTTCCAAAAAATTAGTCTCTATGACGAAATAATACTTCAGAGAACGACTCAAAAGGGCTTCACCCTTACGGTTGATACTTCCTTAATACCTTCTGATACTACCAACCTGATCTCCAGAGCAGCTTCACTGCTTATCCAGGATAGGGGCGCAATACCAACCGGCGTATCGATACATCTAAAAAAAAAAATACCGGTTGGTGCAGGATTGGGAGGAGGAAGCAGCAATGCAGCGTTAACTCTTCTGGGCCTCAATAGACTGCTTGGGCTTGGCCTTACCAGAGAATATCTGCAGCAGCTTGCCGCTCAATTGGGGGCTGATGTTCCCTTTTTTGTTTCACGCTGTACAACTGCCTATGCAACCGGCATTGGTGAGAAAATAACCCCCCTGGAGCTGCAATCCAGACTCTGGTTTCTGATTGTTTATCCTGATGTTAGTATTTCAACTGCCTGGGCTTATAGCGAGATTAGTAAATATAATTTATTGACAAAAAGTGAAAAAAATACTATTTTTACTAATTCTGTTTTAAGCTTGAACAAAGTCATTTCATTGCTTGAGAATGATTTTGAACGTGTTGTAGAACCGGAATATCCGGAAGTACGCAAAATCAAAGAAAATATTATGCAGGCGGGGGCAGCTGGTACATTATTAAGTGGTAGTGGGTCATCTGTATTTGGAGTCTTTGCTACAAAAACAGAGTGCCAAAAGGCTCTTACCCTGCTACCCGACCAGCCAAATCATAAGGCTTTTACTGTCCACAGCCTATAGCACTTTCCGTTTTAGTGAAAATATCTGCAGAGTGCTTGTAATTTTACACACCAGGTAATAGGCTGACCAGTAGCAAGGAGGATAGAACTTGAATAGTATGAAAATTTTCTCGGGAAATTCAAATCTGGCCTTAGCTCAGGACATATGTTCTTATTTCGATTTTCAACTGGGCAAAGCTTCTGTTACTAAATTCAGTGATGGTGAGATAAACCTGGAGATAAAAGAAAACGTCCGGGGTATGGATATATTTATTATTCAGTCAACCTGTATGCCTGTAAACGATCACCTTATGGAACTTCTTGTAATGATAGATGCATTTAAAAGGGCTTCCGCAGAGAGAATTACTGCCACCATACCTTATTACGGGTACGCTCGTCAGGACAGAAAAGTGGCGCCTCGTGCACCTATCTCGGCAAAGCTCGTCGCCGATTTGCTGACAAGTGCCGGTGCCGACCGCATTTTAACCATGGATTTGCATGCAGGGCAGATACAGGGTTTTTTCAATATCCCTGTTGACAATCTTTATGCCTCGCCGATTATGATTAAACACCTTGCCGATAAATATAAAGATAATGATTTGGTAATAGTCTCCCCTGATGCCGGTGGTGTTGAACGTGCCCGTGCTTTTGCCAAGCGACTGGGTGCATCTCTGGCTATTATAGATAAACGCCGCCTTCGTCCTAATGAAGCTGAAATAATGAATATAATTGGTGAGATTGAAAATAAAAACGCACTCATACTTGATGATATGGTTGATACTGCCGGTACACTTGTTCAGGCTGCCGAAGCGGTACATCAGCGAGAGGCCAAATCGGTATCTGCCTGCTGTACCCATGCAGTGCTGTCCGGACCGGCTGTTGAAAGGATTAATGATTCGTGCCTTGAGGAGCTTATTGTCTCAAACACAATTCCGCTTAATAACGCAACCAAGCAATCACCTAAAATAACAATGCTTTCCATCGCAGAGCTTTTTGCGGAAGCTATTAAGAGAATTCATAAAAACGATTCTGTAAGCTCACTTTTTATATAATAACTCTCGATAGACCAATTTGCTAAAGGAGTACGTATGAACGAAACAACTGTTATTAATTCAGCCATCCGGGATCAAAAAGGCAAAAGCGCTGTCAAGAAATTACAACGCGATGGCCATATCCCTGCTGTTGTATATGGTCACAATTTTGCACCGATTTCCCTTGCGCTGAATGCATCCGAAATCAATAAACTTTTTAAAGCAGGAAGTGAAGACTCTCAAGAGTACCGTCTCTACAAACTGTTTATTAAGAAACATGATACCACCGAAGATACGGTTGTCGTGATTAAAGAAATTCAACGTCACCCGCTCACCGACCGCATTTTGCATATTGATTTCTTTGCGGTTAGAATGGATGAAAAGATCGTAGCACCCGTGCACATACGTCTTTCCGGAAAAGCACCCGGGGTTAAAGCAGGTGGTATCCAGCGACTCATCCTTCGTGAAATCGAGGTCAAAAGTCTGCCGACTGATATTCCGCCGCACTTTGACGTTGATGTTTCCGAACTCGAAATAGGCGATTCAGTACATGTAAATGATCTTAAGGTGCCGGATACCGTACAGATTCTTACTGACCCCAATGCACCTATAGTAAGCATCCTTGCGCCCACGGTCCATAAGGAAGAAGCCGTCGAGGAGGCTGCAGAAGAAGCTGCTTCAGAAGCAGAGGCAAAACCTGAAACAGCAGAAGCCAAGGAAGATTCCGGGGCAGAAAAAAAAGAATAATTTTGAAGTATGATGATCCTGTGAAATGCAGGCACGACTGATTATAGGGCTCGGCAATCCCGGCAATGAATACATAGGCACCAGGCATAATATCGGCTTTCTGGCTGTGGACCGGCTTGCACAACAAAACAATATAAAAATTCAGAAAAAAGGTCTCAGTTCTTTTTATGGTAACGGCTCCGCATACGGCTGCAAGGTAATTATTGCTAAACCACAGACCTATATGAACCGCAGTGGTGTGGCCGTACACGCTTTGGCCGATTATTATGCTATTGCCACTGAAGATATTATAGTTGTCCATGATGATTTGGATATACCTTTTGGGCAGCTAAAGATCAAAACGCAGGGGGGCAGTGCCGGCCATCGAGGCGTGGCATCGCTGCAACAATATCTTAGGGGTAACAATTTTTTAAGAATTCGCGTTGGAATCGGCAAACCGGAGGGTAACATTGATCCTTCTGCTTTTGTTTTGCAGAAATTTTCGCTGGCTGAGCAAAAACTATTAGCTGATGTAATTACCACCATTATAAGCTGCATCGAAAGCATATTTCTGCAAGGACCTGAGGCGGCCATGAATAAATTTCATGGCTCAAGTCCTTGAGTTAAATATATACAGTTTTACAATTTTAAAAGTAATGCAAAGGAGGTACGTAATGGAGAATTTCACAATCTTAATCCCGCTGTTCGGAATACTCGCACTTGTGTTTGCCCTCATTAAAGCAACCTGGGTCAACAAGCAGGATATGGGCACTGATCGAATGAAAGAAATTTGCGGATATGTTCGCGAAGGCGCTATGGCTTTTCTGGCAAGAGAGTATAAGGTGCTGGCAATCTTCGTTGTCTGTGTCGCAGCCCTTTTAGCCGTTGCAAACTGGACTCCCTCAGAAGTTGCCTTTCGCAGCCCATTGATTGCATTATCATTTATAATCGGTGCGGTTTGTTCTGGTCTTTCGGGTTTCTTTGGAATGCGTGTTGCGACCGCTGCAAACGCCCGCACAACCAATGCTGCCAGGTCCAGCCTGAACGGAGCCCTGAAAGTTGCCTTTTCCGGCGGCACGGTCATGGGAATGTGCGTTGTCGGTCTTGCTATTTTAGGTCTCGGCGTGCTTCTTTATCTTTATAGAAATATGGGTCTTCTTGGGGACTCATCAAACAATCTTTCATCTGTTATTACTGTTCTCAGTGGTTTTTCGCTCGGCGCATCATCAATTGCTCTTTTTGCAAGGGTCGGCGGCGGGATCTATACAAAGGCTGCCGACGTAGGTGCCGACCTGGTCGGTAAGGTCGAAGCAGGTATCCCGGAAGATGATCCAAGAAACCCTGCAACAATAGCAGATAATGTCGGTGATAATGTCGGTGACGTTGCCGGAATGGGTGCGGACCTCTTTGAATCATATGTAGGTTCAATTGTTGGTGCCATGGTTCTCGGGGCAACTGCAACAGCCGTGTCTATCAGTAATGCTGCTTACAATGCTGTTATTCTTCCGCTGGTAATTGCTGCAGCCGGTATTGTCGTTTCAATTATTGGAACATTTTTTGTACGCGTCAAGGAAGGCGGCAACCCTCAGGCAGCGCTCAACATGGGCACTTTCGGAGCTGCATTCATAATGCTTCCTGTGACCTATGTTTTGAGTACATGGCTTATACCGGGCGAGATTACAATTGCCGGGGTTGCAGGCATATCGGGTATTGATATTTTCTGGGCAACGATTTTCGGCTTGACTGCCGGTGTCCTTATCGGCATATTTTCCGAATACTACACTTCCAAGGATAAGGGCCCTGCCCATAGGATTGCATCAGAATCGGAAACAGGCCCTGCAACTACCATAATTGCAGGTGTTGCAACCGGTATGGAGTCAACATGCCTGCCTATTATCTGTATAGCAGGTGCCATTGTCAGTTCACACTATTTTGCCGGACTGTACGGCATTGCAATTGCTGCTCTCGGCATGCTCTCAACAACCGGTATCCAGCTTGCCGTTGACGCATACGGACCAATCGCAGATAATGCCGGCGGGCTGGCTGAAATGGCTGAGCTTCCTCCGGAAGTACGAGAAAAAACCGACAACCTTGATGCGGTAGGCAATACAACCGCAGCAATCGGCAAAGGTTTTGCCATCGGATCAGCAGCTCTTACAGCCCTGGCACTTTTTGCGGCTTTCAGAACCCAGGCTGATGTCGGTACACTTGATGTGACAAAACCTTCAATCATGGCAGGGCTCTTTATCGGCGGCATGCTGCCCTTCCTCTTCTCCGCAATGTCAATGCGTGCAGTTGGTGAAGCCGCTAAAGACATGATTGTCGAAGTAAGAAGGCAGTTCAGGGAAATTCCCGGGCTGCTCAAGGGCGAAGCTACCGCAGAATATGCACGGTGTGTTGATATATCAACAGCTGCTGCAATCAAAAAAATGGTTACTCCGAGCCTGATGGCGATTATTGTTCCTGTTGTCTTCGGCTTCCTCAGCAAAGAGGCCCTCGGCGGACTACTTGCAGGTGTAACGGTAACCGGTGTTTTACTTGCTATTTTCCAGGCCAATGCAGGCGGCGCATGGGACAATGCCAAAAAATATATTGAGGAAGGCAATCATGGCGGCAAGGGTTCGGAAGCACATAAAGCCGGTGTTATCGGTGATACTGTCGGAGATCCTTTTAAAGACACTTCAGGACCGTCCCTGAACATCCTTATCAAACTAATGTCGGTAGTTGCCCTGGTTATTGCACCGCTTATTAAGTAAACAACCGCCCCCCAGGGGCCGGCTTTGTTTTGCAGCCGGAGGCCATAAAACAAAGAGCCGTGACAGTGGTCAGGTTTCCTATTGCGCAAGGCCTGTTTCTGAAACACAATGTTTCTCAGAAACAGGCCTTTTATGTTTGCATAAAGTCGAAAAGCCAACAATGCGGTCTATTTTATTTTCAGAAACAGCTTGGCCGTCCAGCTTTCTTTACCGACAAAACCGTGCATGATCAACATGCACAGCGCAGTAACCGCAGTTGCCGCGATAAGCACACCGATAACATTTGCAATGACAAACTTTCTTCGGTCCAGCCCCAGCAAATATGACCCGAAAGCCCCTGTGTAGACGCCTGAGCCGGGCAGTGGTATCCCGATAAATACCGCTACACCCAATTCGCCGTATTTTTCAACATAGGGATGGATCCGATGCTGGGTTTTTTCAAGAATAGGCCAGATTGTTTTGTCGAACCAATTCCACTTCCGTATAAAGGAAAACGCCGGGGCCATAACTATAAAAACAATCCAACCAAGCAGAATATTTGCAATGGTGCAGATTAGGACAACTACCGGCCACGCTAATTGCTCTCCCATAAAAAAGCCCCAGGGAATTGAAGCGCGAAGTTCAAGGGCAGGGATCAACGTTATAGCAGCAAGTAACAAAATTTCTTCTATCAATCTTTTTCAGCCTTTCAACATGCTCAGTGGTACAGGAAAGTGCTGTCTTCAATACAACGCGCAAAAACGCTTACAATTTCAGGATCAAACTGGGTCCCGGCCAAGTTTTTGATCTCCTGCAAAGCCTCTTTGGCTGTCATACCTTTTCTAAAAGGCAGTTCAGATCGCAAAAAATCATAGGCATCGGCCACTGCAATGATGCGAGCATGTAAATCAATATCGGTTCCGCTGGCTTTATCGGGATAGCCGCCACCATCAAAATGTTCATGACAGTGTCTGATTGTTGGAGCAATTGATTGTAACCCTTCTGCCTGACTCACTATAGACTCACCAATTTCCGGGTGCTTTTTCACAAGTGAATATTCCTGATCAGTCAAACGCCCTGGTTTCCCAAGTATAGATTCGCTTATACCAATCTTACCTACATCATGCAGTAGGGCAGCAAGTCTCAAATCACGCAGAACTTTTTCTGTAAAGCCCATCCTTTCTCCAACAGAAGTTGCAAGCTCTGCAACTCTGGCGGAATGCCCCGCAGATATGATGTCGCGGGTATCAAGAGCCTTTGAAAGGGATTCCACAATAGAGTTAAAATTTTCAAGCAAGCTTTTATATGCCGACAACAGTTCGTCCTCTGATAAATTTTCCTTGCTGTTGTCTGTTTCTTTAATGGCAAACCCCAGACTTTTTAAGTCGGCCCTTCGCACACGGTGATGTCCTCCAGGAGTTTGAATTGCCTTTAGTTTTCCTGAATAAATATAATTTTTTATGGTCTGAGGTGTTACTTTTAAAAGTGCTGCTGCTTCACGTGTTGTCAGAATTTCTTTTGAAATAATATTTTTTGCTTTTCTCCTCATATGTGCCCCCTTATCAGTATATGTAATAAGCAATTAAGTAATTTTATAAATAGTTTCATTTATATCTACTGTAGACTGCTATATGTGCATTTTAATACTTAACATAATAAAAATGGGCGAACCCGTCAAGCGTTAAAAGTAAATACTTATGTACAATGCTTTGTAATTTTATCTTTTAATTGACAAGTAGTGTGCTTATTTTATAATTTTTAACCCATATTGCATTATTGAAATCCTGCCTCACGGCATGCAGCAATCAAACTAAAGATGGCCAACGGTTACGAACAAAATAAAATGTCTATATGTACTATATGAGCAATGCTAATCCTTATTACTAATGACGACGGCATCAATTCCGAAGGACTCTTGAGCCTGGGACAATCGCTCCAATCTTTGGGGAAAATTTGGACGGTTGCACCTGAGAGAGCTCAAAATGCTGTGGGTCGTGCCCTTACGCTGCACAGACCACTGCGAATTGTACGAGTGTCGGAAAACAGATTTACGGTTAATGGCACTCCCTCGGACTGTATTAATTTGGCGGTAAACAGTATTTTACCGGAAAAACCCGTCCTAGTCGTTTCAGGCATCAACAAGGGTGCGAATCTTTGTGATGACATATCTTATTCCGGTACTGCAGCTGCTGCGTTTGAAGCAACAATCCTCGGCATCCCGGCTTTTGCGATATCTATGCCCGGTAAGAACAACTTTGACTTTGGCCCGGCAGCTCGTTTTGCGACAAAAGTCGCTAAAACCATTATTCACCACGGGCTGCCCTCAAACACCTTTTTAAATATCAACGTACCGGTTACAAACGGTCAAGAAATTACGTGCTGGGAAATAACCCATCAGGGCCAAAGCCTCTATGATAACACCATCATAGAAAAGACCGATCCGCGGGGTGAGAAATATTACTGGATTGGGGGTGACGGCACCAAACACAGGGATCTGCCCGGGTCTGATGCAAATTCTGTTGCCGGGAACCATGCCTCCCTAACACCGGTTACAACAGACGTAACTAACTATGCCGCAATAGATACCTTAAAAAAGTGGAAATTCTAAATTAAGGAACTCATTGAAATTATCAACACAATATAAGCCGGTTTCAGTACTCATAGCTTCCCTTCTTCTTTTTATCCTGCCTGCATGTATCGACTACACTACCCTTCCACTGCCTAACAGAAAGCCGCAGGGTGTTTACCACACGGTAAAAAAAAATCAGACATTATGGCGCATCTGTCAAACCTATAAAGTTGGCATGCAGGAAGTTGCCGAACTCAATAACATAAAAAAAACTTCCCATATAAAAGCAGGTGATAAAATTTTTATCCCTGGAGCAAAAAAGATAGTGTATGTCCCACCCACGGTTAAATCAACAGGTCCATCCAAATCAAAAAAAACAAAAAAAGCAATTGTCCATAAAACCGGCATGTTCATATGGCCGGTAAACGGAAAAGTAATTAAAAACTTTGGCGTCTATAAGGGTGTGAAACATGATGGGATAAACATTAAATCGTCGAGTGGAGTCTCTGTAAAAGCTTCTTATGCAGGCAAAGTTGTTTTTTCATCTTATCTGGAAGGTTACGGTAATACAATCATAATTCAGCACAAAAACAAGTATGCAACCGTGTATGCCAACAATGCTCGCAACCTGGTACAGAAAGGCCGATGGATAAAAAGGGGTCAAAAAATTGCTACAGTCGGTACGTCGGCAGGTGCATCCAATGTGCCGCACCTGCATTTCCAGATACGACGCTGGAATCAACCCCGTAATCCTTTGTTTTATTTACCAAAACGAGGATAGGTAATTGGTTCTAAATATATGAGTTTGAAAGATTTGTGTAGCCCCCGTGAAAGGGATTGAAAAAGAGTAATTATCCTCGCCCAGAGAACAAAGCTTTAGGATGCTGTTAAAGGGGGTGCTTGAAAAAATCAAGTTATATATGTACAGTTCTAATTTGAAAAGCTCTTACGGTTGTTCATAATGGTTTTTCTCTATCCCATTGCAACGCAGCCGAGTGCAGGGATTTCAGACGGATGAGAGGGTCGACATGTCTGAGCCGCCGCAGGCGGTGAGTTTGTTGACCCGCCGTCTGAAATCCTGCCGCGAGGGTATCCGCCTCTGGCGGACAAGTTGCAGGGTGCCTTTTCTTTTACTTTTCTTTGGAGCACGCAAAGAAAAGTAAGTGTATATATGCTTAGAGGCTGTGCCCCATCAACACCACGTTTTTTCTCCCCGAATCCCTAAAAGCTATTCGGGTCGCACGGCTGAAAGTCGCAGATCCGCCTCTGGAGGGCCGTGGGTTTAGAAATGTAACTAAT